>JAAYPC010000247.1 GCA_012519985.1 Fibrobacter sp. | reverse complement strand
CCCATTTTCAAAGAAATCATCCTGGTTTTGCATTCGGTTCACCTTTTGCTATTGCTCACTTTCAGGACCTGAAAGATCCTATGATCAATGTGGCTTAAGTTCATTAATTTCCGGGAAAAACTTGCTCCATCAAATATGCTTTGGTTATTTTACCATACTTATTACATTTATAACAATAAAAAGATATTACAGAAAAAAGGATGCTTGAAGAATCGGTATTAAATCGAAATAATGTAGATCTCCATATTCACACTAATTTCTCTGATGGGATATTAACGGTTAGAGAGGTTTTGGATATTGCTTATACAAAAGGTTTGAAAGCGATTTCCATCACCGACCATGATTGTACCGATGCTTATCCCGTTGCAGCGGAAATCGGTTCACAATTGGGTATAGAGGTCATTTCTGGAGTTGAGCTATCGAGTGAAATCGATGGTACTGATATTCACATTTTAGGTTATTTTGTTGATCCTGAGAATCCGGCTCTTTTAAGGAAACTAAAGGAGATGAAGGAGGCCAGATATATCAGAGCGCAGAAAATCGTGGATAATTTAAACAAGCAGGGTATTGATCTGCGATTTGAAACCGTTTTAGGAATAGCGGGGGTAGGGGCTATTGGCCGGCCTCATATTGCAGCAGCCATGCTTAGAGAAGAGCTGGTTTACTCTTTTCGTGAAGCATTCGATCGTTATATCGGATATGGGTTGCCCGCTTACGTTGAAAAGCTGAAAATGCATCCCAAAGAGGTTTTCGATCTGATTAAAGGAGCTGGGGGAATTCCGGTGCTGGCTCACCCTGGAGTAACGCAGGTGGATGCCAGGATTCCTTCATTTGTTTCCGAAGGTCTTATGGGAATAGAGGTTTATCATACCGAGCATCCGGCCAGTGCAGAGCGTTATTATCTGCGTATTGCCAAAAAGCACTCTCTGGCAGTATCGGGCGGATCCGATTTTCATAACAGCAATCATAATAAATCAGAAATAGGTTCTCCATCCGTGCCCTACAGCGCGGTAACCAGTATGAAAGAGAAGCTGGGAATTTCCGTTAGAGAGGTTTAAATGACCATAGTACCTGTAATTCTTGCCGGGGGTATAGGTGAGAGATTCTGGCCTTTAAGTCGCAGCGCAAAACCAAAGCAGCTTTTAAAAATTATCAGCAATAAGACGATGTTAGAGGAGACGTTACTGAGGGTCGCTCCATTCTGTTCAAAAAAAGTGAAACCCCTCATTGTTACTTCAAAAGCAATTTCCTCGAAATTTAAATCCATTTTGCCTTCAAACTTAAAGTATGATCTGATTATAGAGCCTGTGGGCAAGAATACCGCACCGGCAATAGCGATTGCGGCTTCCTGGGTTGAAGCCAAGTATGGTGATTCGGTGATGATTGTACTTTCGGCCGACCATGAAATCCGTCCCAGGCAATCTTTCATTGAAGCTGCGAGATTTGCGGTCAATCTGGCTTCAAATCAGAATGGACTGGTGGTTTTCGGTATAAAGCCATCCAGAGCCGAGACCGGATACGGTTATATACAACTTGGCAAAAAAATCGATTCCTCCAAAAGTATAAATGGCTTCTCGGTTAAACGCTTCATAGAGAAACCTTCCGTTCAAAAGGCACAAAAGCTTTTTCAATCGGATAAATACATGTGGAATAGCGGCATGTTTGTCTGGAAAACATCGGTTATTCTTGAGGAATTTTCTACCTTTATGCCCCAGATTCATAGAATGGTCGAGGCTGCAGCAAAACTTGGGTTCAGTAAAGATGCTATCAACACCTTCTATGAAAATTGCCCTAAAGAATCGATCGATTTTGGTATCATGGAGCATTCCCAACGGGTTTTTGCTGTAGTGGGGGATTTTTTGTGGGATGATATTGGTTCCTGGGAATCGGTCAGCAGAGTTCATCCAAAAGACAAACTCAATTCCACCGTTGTAGGATTAAAAGTATATCAAAAAGAGAGCTGCGATTCTATCATAGTCAATAAATCTTCCAGGGCAGTTGCCGCCATAGGCTTGAAAAATGCGGTAGTGGTTTCTACCGACGATGCTGTTCTGGTGATAGATCGTTCAAAACTTCCTGATTTCAAGAAATATCTTAATGAGATGAAGGGCGGGGCTTTACCGTCTAATCTGTTCTGAGTGTTTTTAACTTTCAGGGATTCTTATAAAGTGTCCTCTTCGCTTTCTATCATGTTTATAGCCGGTGATGTATCCGGCGATTTCCACGCGGCTTCTGTTGTGAAACAGTTTTCCGTTGATTTTCCTGGAGCACACATTTGGGGTGTGGGTGGTCCGGCGATGGAGGCTGAGGGCTTTGATGCGGTTATGCCTTTTGAACCTTTCAATAAAATGGGCTTTGTTGAGGTATTCCGCAATATTACCTTCTTTTTAAATGCCAGAAAAAGGCTGCGTCAGCAGATGGAAAAGCAAAAACCGGATTGTCTGGTTTGTGTGGATTATCCGGGTTTTAATATGTTGATGATGAAAGATGCGCATAAACTGGGTATCCCGGTTATCTGGTATATTGCACCGATGGTGTGGGCATGGAAGCAAAACAGAGCAGAGGTGTTAGCAAAGCACTGCTCTCATATAGCCTGTATCTTCCCTTTTGAAGTACAATATTTCTCCTCTTTTACTTCACAGGTCAGCTTTGTAGGAAACCCACTGATAGAGGCGATTCAGAAGGAGAGCTACAGCGAAGCTCAAAGAAACGATCAATTGCATCTGGCAATCGTACCGGGAAGCAGGTGGCAGGAGGTTAAAAGAGCACTTTCTCCCATGGTTCAGACATTTCGTTTATTAAAAGAGCGTTTTCCTGCCATTACAGGTTCCATCTCTCATTGTGCCAATCTTCCGCTCTCTTTTTATGAGGATTTAAGCAGAGATACCGGCTTAGTAATAGTTAAGGAGCCTCTTAGATCTCTGTTATCCAGATCCGATCTGGCATTGGTTACCTCTGGTACAGCGACCCTGGAAGCGGCGTTGCTTGGTATACCACAGATCTGTGCGTATAAGACATCCTGGCTGAACTATACAATCTTTAAAAATTTCCTTAAGATCCCTTATATCAGTCTACCCAACATTATTGCTGGTGAAAAGATTATACCTGAATGCATTCAAGATGAAATGAATCCATCCAGAATGGCCGATGAGCTCACCTCTTTAATCGCCAGCAGGGAAACTGCAGAGAAGATGAAAAGCAAATTCGGTGAGTTGAGAGCTACACTTGGCTCTAAAAAGCCCTCATTGGAGCTTACTGCAATTTTGAAGGGGATTCTTTCGCAAAACTGATCATGTCAAATCAGAAGAATCAGGTATTACAAATCTCACTCTGATTTCTTAGCTCTTGGGATTTATATTGTTAGCAGAAACCTAGCAGATTTGCAGGATGTATTTAATTTAAGAGACCTTTAAGGTTTTTTTTAAACTCTCTGTATCAATCTTGTGCGGTTTTTCATTGTCAGTCAGTTGCAGTTTTTTTTGCATTAGAGCAACTTTTTTTTGAAAAATCCAGAAATTTCTGGTATTTTCGTTCAAGAGTGTCTTTTTATAAACGTATAATTCCGGTGTATCAGAATGAGGGCAAAATTAAAGGCTTGCTGTATTTTAACAGCCGTGATACTAGTAAATGCCCTTGTGCCTCAGGCGGACCTGAGAAACGGGGACTATTCGATACCGGTGTTCAGAGTCGGTCAACAGAGGATAAGTCTGCCCCGGACAGATGTGATCATCAGTGAAACGGGTGATAGTCTCAGGGAACTCGATTCCTTACCTCTGCTTAGAACCGGGCAGGTGATATACAGATACAGAGTTGCCAACCGGTTTGCTTTTTTCAGGGGGATCCTTGACACCACTGCTTTCGGAAAGAGACCGGTACTCTATACTTTCAATATTCCTTCATGGGCCACCTTATCAGATATCATTCAATACCGTTTTTTCAGAAAACCTACCGAACAGTACGGAAACGATGAGGATGAGATCTATTTTGATGCAGAACATATCTATATAAAACACTTTTCAGAAATCTACTACTACAAGGATAACAGTTGGAATAAACTGGAAGGATCGCCATCATTACCGCTGGGGGGGATAGAGATTTTTACCGATCCGCCCGGAGCTCAGATAATTATTGATGGTAAAAAAACCGGCCATTTTACCCCCTATACTTTTAATGGATTGCTTGCCGGTGTTTATAACTTTGAGCTGGTTTTACCCGGATATAATACATTTCAGAAATCGGTAAGGATTTATCCTGGTAACATGGTAACTGCGGCGTTTGAACTGCTCTCCGACATGGATACCATCTATATTTCCGGAAAAGCGCCTTATGGGTTATTGATATTGCCTCAGCCCCCCACCGATTCCCTCTTTTATATCGATTCTACCAGAGTTTTTTCATTAAAAACCAGATTGCATCCGGGCACGCACCGTTTACGCTGGAATGGTGCCCAGATGTACGAGTCTATTGACACAACCATTACCATATCAGAGGGGGTTGTAGCATATTTTGATTATGTTTTCAAAAGACGTTATGGGGTATTGCGGGTTGTACCATCGCCTTCCGATGCTGAGATATGTATTGAGGGGATTCCATGCAAGATTGGTGAGCAGCTTCTGGAGTTGCCTGCTGATCGATATACAATATCTGCCTTTCATTTGGGGTTTATAAACCTAAAGAAAACTGTGACTGTTACCCCTGATACTATAACTGTCTGCAGGATGGATCTGACACAGATGCCAGACATAGATGGGGATGGTTTTGTGGACAGTGTTGATGAATGCCCTCGTAAATATGGGCTTTTTGGAGGCTGTCCAAAGATGAAGCCCGGTGAGGCGTTGAAGGTAAAAACAGAGGAGATTATAAATTTTGTAAAAACGGATCCATTGACGTTTGGTTTTTCTTTGATAGGGGGAATAAACAGAGTTCCTACCAGTAAGCGTTTCGGAAAATTACTTTCCAGTTTCTCAGGTGTTAAAATCGGAGGAATCAATAACTACCGCGGGCTGACAATAGTGAACAATTATCATATTCAGTACAGAGGTCTTTTTACCGGTCTGGAGCTTGGTCAATGGATTGGAGGGCTGGCTTTTCAGAGAGATGATACTCTGGAGATAGCCACAAAAGAGAGAAAATATCTGATATTCAATGATACGATTAACATTATTGAACCGGTCATGTATATTCCCAGTACGGCGATATGTATTGGTTTGCATTACAGTTGGTCCTGGGTGAATATGGTTTATGCTATCGGTTATCAATGGGAGGATATCATTCTGGACCAGATCTATAATGCTACCGATGACCGGCTGGAGCGTATTACCTTGAACAATGATTGGTGGTTTCATCAGATAGGGGTGGAAGCAAGCTTTAATTTTGATGGTTTCATTGTTCCTTCGGTATATGCCAGAATAAAATTGCCGTTTGGGAAACCAGAGCTTACCCGATGGCTGGCTTTGCAAACTGGCATTCAGTTTAAGCTGGTACCATCAAACTGGAAAAACCGATAAGAAAAAACCAGTAACTCAAAGCAAAAATGAACAAATTATGAGAATCATTCTACTGATAATTTTGTTATATCTGGTTAACTGTGGTGGCGGTTTTGATGCAGAAAGTGCTGATGCTCAGGATATAAAAAAAACGATACTGGGACCTGATTCATCGGAAGCATTGTCTGAGTAAAATAGGGGCCAGAGGCAAAAGAAATATTATTTTAATAGCTACTCAGTGATTTATTAGAGTTCAAAATGTTTAATCGGAAAAATATTCTTTTCTGATTGGATAATTGCATCTATGTATATAGCTGAGTAGATACTTATTTTATTCTGAAGGGGACCTGATTTCTCCTGTAGATCTGCGGGTTTGAACAGGTTTAACGGATGCCTCTATTAAGGAAAGCATTATGAAGAAAGATATTCAATATTTTAATGATAAAAAAAGGACTAAAACCCCCATAAGCCTGCTTACTGCTTATGATTTTCCTACAGCGCAGCTTCTGGATGAGGCGGGGATCGATATTCTTCTGGTTGGTGACAGTGTTGGTACCAATGTGCTGGGGTATAAAGATGAGAGGGAGGTAAGCATGGCTGATATGCTGCATCACCTGGGTGCGGTTGTCAGAGGTGCAAAAAGTGCCTGGGTAATGGTGGATATGCCCTATAATAGCGCCAATGATCCATTTATTGCCTGTGAAAATGCCCGTATGATGATCGAGAGGGGAGCTGACTGCGTAAAAATTGAGGGATGGGAAGAGAAAAAAAATGTGGTTGCTTACTTGTCCGGACAGGGCATTCCGGTATGTGCGCATATAGGTTACAATCCTCAGATTCATGGCAGCAAGGGCAAGACTTTTGGAAAAACAACAGAGCAGGCGCTTAATTTGATCAACAGTGCCAAAGTTCTGGAAGATAGCGGGGCGGTGATGATTATTGTGGAGAAAGTTCCTCAGGAGATCACAGCTTTAATATCGGGAAATCTCAGAATACCGGTTTTGGGGATTGGAGCTGGCAGAGAGTGTGATGGCCAGGTTCTGGTGATAAATGATGTCATCGGGATAACACCTACTGTGTATAAGCATACTCGTAAGTACATGGATTTTCGTTCAATGGTGCTTAAAGCTGTAACTGATTTTAAAAATGATATAGAAAAGGGCAGTTTTCCTTCAGAGGAAAACGTCGGCCATCTTTCTGCCAAAGATCTTGAGGGTGTGTTAAAAGCAATGGGCAGGTAGATGCAGGTCTGACACACTTAACTGGGGAGAATCCAATGAATTGGATAGCAAAAAACAACCTGTTTCCAGTTGCTGTTTTCTTGTTGGCAATTGTTGTTCTGCTCGGCTGTACTAAAAAAGAAGCTGATCCTGAAGCTTTTGATCCTGCTAAGCTTCCTCGGGAAAAAACTCTGTATATAAGTGGGTTTCAGTGGGGGGCACCTTCAAGTTTTAATCCTCTGGCAATAACTCCTGCCTGGCCGATCACCGGCAATATCAATCTGGTTTATCAGGCGCTTTTTGGCTATGATCTTCTGAGTGGGGAAATAAAGCCGATAATTGGAAAATCCTATAGATTGCAGGACAAGGTTCTGCAGATCGAATTGTATGAATTTGCACAGTGGCAGGATGGTAAGCCATTGACCTCTGCAGATGTGGTGTATTCATACAATTTGCACAAAAAGTATAATACCAATTTCAGTTTCGGAATCAATAATTTTTTCGAAGAGATAAAGGAAGCCGGGCCTCACGCTGTAACTATTTATCTGTCAGAAAAACAGTATAATCCACTTGTGGCTTATGATATCATTTCAACTGTTCAGATACTTCCCCAGAGGATTTTCGAGCAACTTGAAAAAGAAGCATTCGATCTGGTAGCTGCTGAAACCGGTGCGACTCCCGAAAACAATGATGTCCTTAATACCATGCGTTTGTTTAAAAATGACCGCAAACCGGTAGGATCGGGACCTTATACGTTGTATGCGTATACAGATAATGAAATTGTTCTTAAAAGGATTCCCTCATACTGGGGAAACAGGCTTTACCAGAATAAACAACCTGCACCTCTTTTCATAGTACATTCTTCCTATCCTGGTAATGATGAAGTAAATATGGCATTGCAGAACGGGGATCTTGATATTTCTCAGACGTTTCTGCCGGAAATCTGGAAACAGTTTCCAAAAGGTGTGGGGACATGGTATGATGACAAGCCTTATTATATACCGGGAATAATTCCTGCTCTAATGATGGGACTGAGCAGACCGCCAATTCAGGATGTAAATTTCAGGCGGGCTATTATCCATGCAATCGATTATGAAAGCATTCGTAACAATGCGGTATATGGTTACACTCCTGAGCTGAAACCAGGAATAATACTGCCATTTGGTGCAGAAAAGGAATTTTTTTCAGAGAAGGATGCTGAGGCGTTTGGCAAGCTTTATGATCCTCAAAAATCGAAACTCATATTAAAAAAGGCTGGTTATTCCTGGGGATCGGATGGGATGCTTATAGATCCTTCTGGCAAAAAAATCCGTACGCTTTTTGCCACCTGTCCGGCAGGCTGGACCGATTGGGAATCGACAATCAAAATTGTAGTGGATGGTTTGCGGTCTATTGGTGTGGATGTACAGGAGAAATTCCTTTCCTACGAACAATGGGACAGGGATCTTAAGAATGGTTTATTCGATTTAACCATGAAAAATCCTCATCCGGAGCAATCCTATTCTCTTCCCTGGGCACGATTTGACAAAGTGATGTCTTCCAAAGACTTGCGCCCTGTTGGGGAAGTAATGTATCAGAATGAAGGTAGATACAAAAACCCTGTTGCTGACAGTCTTCTGGAAGTGATTCCAAAATTAAGTGATCCGCAGAAATTAAAAGAAGCCTACCATGCCATTAATCGGCTTTTTATGGATGAAATACCGATTATTCCTCTTATGTATCGTCCATGGTTGTTTTATCAGTTTAACAGCAAATACTGGAAAAACTTTCCAACTGCTCAAAATTCCTATGCTTCACCGCAATGCCTGATGGTTGGTGCGGGGGTGGAGGCATTATGGGGGATTGAGCCTCAAAAATAAGAGCCAGGGGATCGATCATTATCCTCTCAGAAAGCAACTTCTTCTAAAAAAGAAAGAAACACATCAGGTATATGATTTGTTTTTTCTGTTAAACGTATAATTGAATTGTGTTCTTAAAATTTTTAGTATCTTTATTGCAGAATTTGTAAAACTCGTTACAAGTGGATGTGGTATGCAATTTATTCGTTTAAATACTTTTTTTCTGCTTTTTGCTTTCTTTTCCCTGATATTTGCTGATGGCAGGGAGGATATACGTTTAAACCAGGTAGGTTTTTATACTTATGGACCCAAAACTGCGGTTATTGTATCTCCGAAAACCTGGTATTTTTCAATAAGGAGTACTGATTTACGTCAGATATACTATCGGGGTGAACTATCTGCTACCCGGTATTGGAGCTCCTCAGGGGACAGTGTTAAAATTGCCGATTTTTCCGATTTTACCGAAGAGGGAACTTATGTGTTATTTGTTTCTGGTATAGGAGCATCCTACCAGTTTACCATATCAGGAAAGGTAAATTATGAATTGTCCAAAGGATTAATCCGCCATTTTTATTATCAGCGGGCATCCACTGATCTTCTATCCGATTATGCCGGGAGATGGTCAAGACGTGCAGGACATTATGATACAAAGATAACCATTCACCCTTCAGCAGCTTCTCCCGGACGTGCTGCAGGTTCAGAGTTTCCATCTCCCAAAGGCTGGTACGATGCCGGTGATTATGGCAAATATATCGTAAATGCAGGGATCAGCACTTATCAGTTGCTTTTGTTATATGAGCAGTTTCCTGAATATTTTGATACGTTATCTCTCAATATTCCTGAATCTGATAATGAAATACCAGACCTTCTGGATGAGATAAAATGGGAACTTGATTGGATGCTTACCATGCAGGATCCATACGATGGAGGAGTCTATCACAAGCTGACTGGGTTAACATTTATTGGAAATAAGATGCCTGATGCAGCGCAAGAGGATCGTTATTTTATTGGTAAAAGCACTACTGCTTCTTTTGATTTCGCTGCTGTTTGTGCGGTTGCTTACCGTGTTTTTAAAAAATTCCATCCCTCCTTTGCAGATTCCTGTCTGAATGCTGCAATGTATGCCTATAAATGGGCATTAGATAATCCTCAAGCTCTTTTCTTGAAAAATCCTGAGGATGTTCTTACAGGGGAATACAGAGATAACAATGCAAGTGATGAATATCAGTGGGCATCCTGGGAGCTCTATCTTGCTACAGACAGCTCAATTTATCAGGATTCAGCAATCGCAAAAAAAACCGGTTATTCCATTCCTTCGTGGCAGACTGTAAGTCTGCTGGGAATGTATTCAATGGCGTTGGTTAAAAATGATTCTTTTGCAGTGAGGAAAGTTTCTGTTTTTGCAGATGATTTGTTGAAGACAATCAACAATCATCCTTTTAAGACCAGTGCGGAAATCTTTTATTGGGGAAGTAACGGAAATGTGGCTAATGAAGGGATGGCATTGTTGGTGGCATTTCTTATCTCTAAAGACTGCAGGTATCTGGAAGGAGCGATCCACGCTCTGGATTATCTATTGGGTAGAAACGGTCCAGGCTTCTCTTTTGTAACCGGATTTGGGACAAGAGCAGCAATGAATCCTCATCATCGCCCATCAATTGCGGATGGGATTGTAGATCCTGTGCCTGGTTTTCTTGTTGGTGGTCCTAATAAAGAATATGTCCGTGATGAATGCGGCTCTGCGAAATACCCTGAAAAGGAAGCAAAAAGATGGGTTGATATGAGCTGTAGTTATTCCACAAATGAAATCGCCATAAACTGGAATGCTCCGGCAGCTTTTCTGGCTGGCGGAATCGAAGCGGTCTTTAATTCAGGCAAATTCAATATTCAGCCATTAATTGACAAATACGGCGCAGATAACATACCACCTGATCCTGGCAAAATTTCTGTTCTGGATATCAGTGCAGATAAGGCTAAAATCAGTTGGAGTACATCCGAAAAGGTGAGTGTTACTGTGCAATATGGCACAGACTCCTTAATGAGAAAATATGAAATGATACTTCGAGCTGGTTCTGACAGTGGTCAGACAAGTTTGTCAGGGTTAATGCCGGAAACAAAGTATTATGTCCGGATTTCATGGGTAGACAGAAAAGGAAATGTGTCATCTGCCGGTACATCGTTTACTACCGAACCAAGTGGAGTCGTCAATAATGGACTCTTAAAACCGGTGACAGGTGATTATATTTGCGGAAGAGATCTCACTGTCTCATTCAAGAATATTGCCGGGGTAAACAGCAGATTAGTTTTTGCAAAAGGTGGATCTTCTGTTCAGGATACTCTCAGTTGTTCGGAAAATAACGGAGATTACAGTGTAAAAATTCCCGGTGTAAAAGTTACAGAGGCGGGAATCATTTATTCATTGTTGTTGCAGAAGAATGAAGAATCGGTAGAAACAAGGAAATGGTTTATCGGAGCTGATTCAATAGAGTTGAAAAGCCCGTTATTTTCTTTACCAAATACCTACCAACTGGTCTCTTTCCCTTTGGTATTCTCTCCTGTTCCCTCAATTGGTGCATTCTCTGCCTCTATTGGTGACACTGCCAGATGGCGGTATTTCGGTTATGATCCGTTAGAGAAGTCATACATTCTCTTCGATACTCTTAGAAGTGGCAAAGGCGGTTGGATTATCTGCAAAGAGGAGTTTGAAATAAGTATAAAAGGAAAAAATCTGCTGTCAGATACTCTTTTCCCAATAGTGCTCAAAAAGGGGTACAATTGTGTGGGTAATCCTTTTCCGTTCCCTGTTTACTGGAGCAATTCAGTCCTGCATCATGACAATACTCTTATTAGTGTAACTGATTCTGTTGCGAGACAGTCTATACGACATCAGATATTTCTATACGAGGACAATACCTCAAACCGCGAGAATGATGGAAAATATTATTCTAATCGGGAACTGATATCCCATAAGTACAATGATTCAATTCAGCTTAAACCCTGGGAGGGTTGCTGGGTTTATGCAGAAAAAGATTCGGTGGTATTGTTATTGAACCCTTCTGCAGAATTAAATGCTGCAAAAAGTCTGGCCAAGAAGCAGAATAAACAAGGTAATGCCTGGTATTACAGGATAAGTGCAATTTCCTCGGGTGGTGGAAAACAGGAAGCAGTCCTGGGAGCAGCCTTTGATGCGAAAGATACTTACGATGAGTATGATTCGCCGGAACCTCCACCTATTTCAACCAAAGTACAGATCGGATTTTTAAATCCTGAATGGAATAAACACAATGGAATGTACATTTCGGATATAAAATCCTGTACCGGAAATCATCAATGGAATTTGTGTGTTAGAAGCTTTGTATCTGGTCCGGTCTTTCTAAAGTGGGAAAAAGCAGGAGATCATGAGGGGTATCTCTATCTTAAAGATGTAAAGAGTGGTGACATAGTCGATATTACAACCGAAGGATCCTATTCCTTTGAACCAGTGAATAACGAAGACAGCAGGAACTTTATCATTAGCTGGGTACCGCAGAAAAAGCCTTTGGATCAGATGCAAATCAGGAATTGGAACTTTTACAGAGACAGGAATGAATTATCCTCTTCATTGATGAGATTCAGATACTCTGTTCCATCATCGATAAAGGGGAAAAATTGTCGTACGGTTATCGAGGTTTTTGATGTAAAAGGACGATGTGTAAGAAGAATTCTGGATGAGAAAAAAGAACCTGGAGTGTATACGGTGAATTGGGATGGAAGAAATGTTTCTGGTGGTTTTGTCGCAAATGGTTTTTATGTGGTGCGCCTTTTTACTGAGGAATATTCCGGGAGTATCGGAGTTAATTTGTTGCGTTAAAGATAAATTGTAAGGAGAAGAGTTGGTTTGCAGAAGAATTATATAACGATCGAAATTAAAAAATTTCTTGTTATCGTTTTGATAATAAACCTTGTGACGGTTACGGTGGGACAGGAAATAAATTTACAAGATACAGATGCTGGCTCAGAAGTCAATTCTTCAGAAGAATTATCACAGGAAGATACTTCTCAGAGCGGTAATTTTCTAGTTGACCCGGACAGTGAAATGGGTTCATTAATTGATAAAGAATCGAGAACTGATGATAACCGCAAATATGAACAGAATTACAGACAACCTTCGATAGGGGACAGGGGAGTTTCTGCAATCTCCGGAGCGAACTCACAACTTATAGATACTATTGCTAAAAGAAAGCTTCTGCCTCCTCCGGTAGTTCTACCTGATACAACAGACAATTCTCAAATCGATTCATCTGTGGTGCAACCGTACAAAATGGGGAAAGTTGAAAAGAGGATTCTTTTAATAACCGGAGCAATCCTGGCTACTGGTGGACTGGTGTTGCTGCTGGTGAAGTCCTTAGATAAAGGAGAAAAAGCTACAGAGGATGTAGGGTTTCCGGATCCGCCTCCACCGCCCGAGTATTAATCCAAATAAAAAAAAGAACCCAAGGTTTCCTGCCTTGGGTTCTTTTTTATTATGTTTTCAATCAATTCTGAATCAGACTTATTTTCTTCTTTTCCCCACAAATCTCAAATCAAATATCCCAAATAGAAATCTATTTGATCCATTCTCTATGGATATCAGGGATATCGTCCAGAAGATTAAGAGTGACCTGGCTTTTAGGTCTTAAAGTGACATCATCCGGACTACCGTGTTCGACTATCTGTCCCTTATGCATAATAAAGAGTCGATCACTTACATAATAAGCCAGACCGATATCATGGGTGATAAAAACGATAGTCATTTTGAGCTCTTCTTTAAGCTTCATCAAGTAATCGAGGATATTGGCACGGACACAGGCATCGACCATACTTGTAGGTTCGTCTGCGATCAGAACTTTTGGGCGCAGAATAAAGATACGGGCAAGCAACATTCGCTGCATCTGTCCACCTGAGAGTTCAAAAGGGTATTTACCTTCGATTTCAGGTGGTTTAATATTAACAGCTAATAAGGCCTGGTCTACCCGCTCTTCCATTTCTTTATTGGATGGTTTAGTGTTTAGGATTCCGAAGGATGCTTTCAATTGAGAACGGATGGTGAAAAACTGATTAAAACAACTGAATGGGTCCTGAAACACTGGTTGGACTTCACGCCAATGTGCTCTCTGGTCAGTAATAGGTTTACCTTTAAAGAAGAACTCTCCACTGGTGGGATGATACAGGCCGAGCATCATTTTTGCCAATACGCTTTTACCACATCCGGAGCTTCCCACTAATGAGACAATCTCTTCATCTGCGATAGTAAAATTTACTTTATCTACGGCCGTAACCTGTTTTTTACCATGACCAAAAGTCATGGTAGCATTGGTTGCTTTGAAAATGTTGGTCTCAGTTGGCATAATCGCACCTCACCTGTCGCTCGCCGACAATACGAATTTCTTGCTTGTTTACATGGCATTCTTTCCTGGCAACAGGACAGCGCTCAGCAAAGCGGCAGCCCTGGATCGGATTGGCCAGATTTGGAGGAGCGCCTTCGATTGCGACAGGTTTTTTCTGTTTCTGTCCAGGTTCGGCACTGAGCATAGAGCCCATAAGTGCCTTGGTATATGGGTGTCTGGGGTCAAAAATTAGTTGTTCGGTTGTGCCTACCTCAACGAATTCACCAGCGTACATGACTGCGATGTGGTCTGCCACATGGCGCAAAAGGGGAAGTTCGTGAGTGATAAAGATCATGCTGCTGAAGATATCTTTTTCCAGCAGATCGAAAATCATCTTTATAACTGCTTTTTGAGTGGTTACATCCAGGGCCGAGGTTGGCTCATCTGCAATGACCATTTGAGGATTGAGCAGTGTGGAGATGGCAATGACTGATCTTTGACGCATCCCGGCGGTAATCTGAATGGGGTAGGAATTAAGGATACTTTCATCCATTCCGATGGTTTTAAAGCGATTTCGAAGTCTTTCGTAGATCTCTTTTTTGTTGGAACCTTTTTCGTGGCTGGAGATCATATCTGCAGCGAAATCTTTAATTTTGCGGGTGGGGTTTAAGGAATTGAATGCACCCTGAGGGATCATGGCCACTTTTCTTCCCAGGACGTTTTTACGTACGTCGGCGGGGCTACGGTTCATGATCGATTCTCCCGCAACTAAAACGTCACCTGAGGTTGGATGTAGGGGAGGGATAAAAAGTCCCATGCATCCGTTGACCAGAGTAGATTTGCCGCATCCTGATTCACCGGCAATCCCAAGGATTTCACCTTTATTGATGGTAAAGCTGACACCTGAAACTGCGGGAATTTTATTTCCGAACCGGGTCAGATAATGTAAGTGCAGATCTTTTACTTCGAAAATTACCTTAGATTTATCATTAGATGCAGTGGCTTTTTCGGTCACACTGCTTTGTACTTCAACAGTCATATTCTCTCCTATTTACGCAATCTCGGATTGAAAACACCCTCCATTGATGTATTTATAAGATACAGGGCAAAAGAGATGATGGTAACCAGAATCATAGCAGGAATAAAAGCCCACCAGGCACCATCGGTTAACGCTTCTGAACGCATGGCCTGGTTAAGGATAGTTCCCAGGGAAACGGTATCGAATGGTCCCAATCCTATCATACTGATTGAAGCTTCTGAGAGTATCCCTGAAGCGGTCTGCATGATGAAAACCATGAATACATAAGACATTAAGTAGGGCAGAATATGCAGCAATAAAATCCCAACTGTCTTTACCCCATTAACTTTAGCCAGTGAGATATGATCCCTGCTTTTTAAACTGGCGGCTTGAGCGCGAACTGCGCGGGCACTCCAGGTCCATCCGGTTAATCCGATCAGAAATGCAATCAAAGAGAGAGAACGTCCCTCTTTCATGCTGGCGGAAACCAGAATCAGTATTACAAATTGTGGTATAACTATAAACAGATTGGTAACCATGGTAATAAAATCGTCGACCCATCCCCCTTTAAAACCGGCATACACGCCCAGGGATGTACCGATTACCGTTGCAATGATTCCAGCCATAAAACCTACATATAAGGATGATCTCAGGCCTTCAAGCAGGAGGGAGAACATATCGATACCCATGTGATCGGTTCCCAGTAGATATTTGCCACCAGGATTCATGTAAGCTGCGCCAACTCTGGAATGGATATCAATGTGATAAAAGAGAGGGGCAAAAAGAGCCAGGAGGATGGTCCCTAAAAACAATCCCATACCGATTACAAAGAAAGGAGATTTTAACAGATTCTTAAGTATCTTCATTTTACTTGCTCCCTATTCCGGCCTTCACTCGTGGATCCAGAAAACCAATTAGAATATCTACACTGAAATTTGCGATAAGCACGCTGACTGTAATTAGAAGAGTTATACCTTGGATCAGCGGATAATCGTTTCCCTGAATTGCAGTTAGCATAGACATTCCCAGGCCCGGATAAGAAAAAATCATCTCAGTAATAAGGGCACCTCCAACCATCGTTCCTATTGAAAGAGCCAAGCCAGTAAGCTGTGGCAGCATTGCATTGCGGAACATGTAGAAAACGATCTTATGTTCTTTCATTCCCAGCCATTTAGCGTATTTGATATAATCGGTTCCCAATTCATAAATGCACATGGAGCGCATTCCGGTTGCCTGACCTCCGGCAAGGATAAGGAAAATGGAGAAAAACGGCAATACATAGTAATAAGCCGCACTGGAAAGAAATTCCCAACTGAATGCTGGCATGAGGTCCTGAGCGTAACCTCCTATTGCAGGAAAAAGGTTAAACTGGAGAGCAAAGATATACACTAAGAGCATACCAAAAGCGAAAAATGGTACGGAATTGGCTAAAAGTGCAGAAGGGAATATTACGCCATCAAAGACGCCTCGTTTATAGGCTGCCAGAGCTCCTAGAATATTACCAAAAATCCATCCCAAAATGATAGTGGGTATTTGCAGGGCAAGAGTCCACGGGATTGCTCCGGCGATTATTTCAGTAACTTTTTTAGGATAATTCAGAAAGGAGGTACCAAGATCTCCCTTAAGACACATCTTCACGTAGTTGAAAAATTGTTTTATCAGGGGAGACTGGACCGGTTTGCCAGAAGCATCGCGCAAGATGCTTCCGTCTTTATTGAGTTCAACCAGGCCAAAACCTTTAAGGTATGCTTCCTCTTTTTCCATTGCAGTTTTAGTGTCTAATCCGCTTGCAGATCTGGCCATGATTATATCGACCGGGTTTGCCGGACCCAGTCGTGGTAATAGAAAGTTAATGGTAACAGCAGCCAGAAAGGTAATAAAGTACCATACTGCTCTGGATGATATGTAATAAAGTGTCGGATACCTCTTCAGCATGAATGCTCCTATTTGGCTGTTGAATTAATTTCCCAAAGTGCTTTGATACCTACACCAAAACAGGGTATCTGAGGTGGTGTGTAGGAGTTGTTTTCATTGGGGAAATTATCCCAGTTTTTAATACTGAATTCGTAAAATTGTTCAGGTCTGTAAACAATGGGGATGGTAGGTTGTTCCTGCATGAAAATGACATTTAATGCCCGGTAAGCTTCAAGTTTCTTCTGCTCATCGCTGAGGTTGGGAATAACTTTAAGCAGGCTGTCAACTTTGGGGTTGTAATTCTTGTCGTTTGGATTGTTAAAGCGTCCCTGGTTCTCGTTCATCTTTTCACCAACCGGTTTCCAGTTTCTGGATGAGAGGACCGATTCAAAGCGGGACCATGGCTGAGAGGGAGTGGCGTTGACAGAAGGAGCGTGAAGAATAAGGTCCCAGTCGGCGGTGGGCAGACTGTTGAAGTAAATGGATGCATCCACAAAACCTTCTCTGATGTCGATACCAGCTTCTCTCATTCCTTTGACTGCAATCTGCACCATGGCTTCCCAGTCAGTCCATCCTGCAGGTGATTTAATCGAGAGTGTTGGTACTTTCTGACCTTTGGGATCAAGCATGTGCTCCAGCTCGCCATTGGCATTGAAAACCGATTTATAACCGGCATCTTTGAGGATTTTCTTTGCAAGTTCGAGGTCGTGTTTTGCGCCGTATTTTTTAACATCTTCTTCAGAGTAGTATTGCTTTTCTGTACCGAATGGCAGAATCAAACCAGGCTCGAGATTAGGGCTGTACTGGGAGAAGGCCAGCTCCTTAACATCTGCATAATTGATGGCATGAGCCATAGCTCTGCGGAAGTTGCGGTCGTTAAGAGGTGCTTTGGTAACATTGACAAAGAGCATAGTCATGGCGGCAGGAACAAAGTAAGGTTCTTTGGAATACCATGTTCTAACACCCTGTTTCTCTTTTTGCCAGATACGGGGAATAAAGGTTGAAGAAATGTCAAGATTCCCCTGCTGAAGAGCAATGCTGAAATGGTCGTTAGCCTTGTAAATTGGATGAATAATAAATTGGGGTTTTGGCAAACGGTCCTGGTAAAGAACTTTTCCCCAGTAATCATCTCTTCTTTTCAAGACGATTTTCTCACCAGAGTAACTGTGCAGAGTGTATGGACCCGAAACAACCGGATCTTTATCCAGTTTTTCTTTTTGAAATGCTGTCAGATCACCGTTGAGATTGTCAAGCTGCTTCTGAATGTAGTGTTTGGGGATTATGCGAACGGCCTGGAAGTGATCGAGCACTGCCAGAGGATTGTTTCTTTCCTTATTAATAGTGAAACTGACCCGTTCTGCCTTACCGCTTTCTGATGTGCTGTCCGTGACTGTATCTGCTGTGACAGCAGAAATATAGGTCCATACGTAAGCGGTAGGTGCGGCCGGGTATTTCTTACCTATTTCGTAGGTAAAGACGACATCGGCTGCACTTAAAGGGGTTCCATCGCTCCATTTTGCTCTTGAATCCAGTATGACAGAAATAACGGCGTCATTTTGCTGGTAGGATTTAGCGATCAGAGGTTCCATTTGACCGTTTAACGAGTTAAAATTCATTAACGGCTCATACATGAGATTATAATTTCCGCCTACAGGAAAAGCCGGCCAGTCACAGAGCGGATTAAACGTATTGGGCTCTCCCCATTGGAAACCCGCCATATATAGTGTTTTATTGCGTGGAAAAGAGACTTCGCCTTTTGTAGTGTTACTATTATCTGATTTACATGAAATAAGACCACATAACAAGGCGCCTGCAAGCAATGTTTTCGGTCGAAAATAGTCTTTAATGTTCATTCTCCACCTTTTCCTGGTTCAAGTTTAATGGATTAGTCAGCACTTCAGATCTCGGAATTTGAGTTGAGGGATATGGACAAGAGTTATCCTGTTTTTCAGGTTTATAGGCATTTTCTATCTATAAAAACGTTTTGTTAAGCTCAAAATGATTCCAGATGAAAATATTTAATGCAGGAGAGTTTATCAAACAAATTTAGAGTTTAAAATGGGCTTAAATGATGCTTAATTATTAAAAAAAACAAAAGATAATCACTGTAGATGTTTAATTATAGGTACTTTGAAAAAGGAAAAAAATAAAGAGACCTATATGAAAAACATCTTAAATACATCAAAATGTACAACAAGAGAAATATGACAGATGGAAATAATAGAAATCTCTGGCTAAAGAGGAAAAAAATAGCTAATTTCCTAAAAACGAAATTTGAAGATTAAAAAAAAGATAAAAATTAAGAGAGTAGCAGACAATAAGACAAAAGAGGTAATTGTGCGCAATGACTGGTAATTATTTATATTGTTACAAAATTTTTATTTCACATAAAACTTGGTTTATTACAGTTTTTTGATTACTTGTAGAAAAAACAGGCTGGACTTCCATTTCAGGTGGCCTTGTTTAACCCTTTAAACTTCGTAGCCACCAGACAATGCCGATCAAAAGATAACAGGACTTATTCAGTATAAATTCACGACTCTCAAGGAGGGTTGGTTGTTAAGGAAAAAAAATACCATGCGAAGGTTTCTTTTCGTACTTTGTACGGCTGGGATTACTATGACAGCGAGTGCTGCTGAAGAATCTTTGGCGGCTGATTCATCAGCATTTCAGCAGATGCTCGATTCTCTGGGTCTTCATAAAAACGACCTGGAGAGTAAGGTCCGATCCACCCTGATGTTTGGAGGTTCATCTCCGGTTTCTTTTTCCGGTGAGGGGCGTCTGAAGTTACAATATCATGGTTTCAAAGAAGGACACGCCAAATATCTCACTCAGGACCGCTCTTATCTGGCGTCAAACTGGGAAGGGAACGAGTCATTTGTAAGAATAGGAATGGTGGCTCGGGCAGGTCGTAATACCGTACTTTGGTCTAAAATCGGTTTCCAGCATACTTTACCCGGTACATTTGTTAATAAAGATGCTGATGGTCGGGTGTCCAATCGGCACGATAAAAGCAATGAATCGGCAACTATTCATGAAGATATGAGTGCGGGAATTGCTTTGAGGACAGTTCCGGCATCTTTCTGGCTCAAATTGGGAGCCATACACTGGACTGAGGCCTCACCCCTTTCTATCTGGAAATCACAACCTCGACTTTTTGCCTGGGAATATCTGCCGTTTGAAGTGGAGCAACCTATTGCTCGTTATTATGAATACAATATGGCTTTAGGAGAAAGGACCGGAAGAGCAGCATGGAACAAAAAGGCTTTCCAAGGTATCAATCTGGAGAGTATTAATCTTCCTGGAAACCTTTATTTTAATCTGCTTTATGGCTCATATGAACGATACGACAACTTTGAGTGGGATTTTGCGGAGCTGTCAGCAGATCAGAATTATACCGATTGGGATTCACACCCTGCTAAAGGTAAAGGGATAGGAGATCCGTTCCGTAGAGTTTTTCATGCCAGGTTTGCTGCAAAAGAGTTATTTAATAAAATGACTCCTGGTTTAAATTTCTTAAAGTTTAATTATAGTGAAGATGTTATCTGTGTAGATAAATTTAAAGGATTATTTAGGACCTACGTGCTTCCTGACACCACCACTTCTTCTTTAAGAAGAGGTGAACTTAAAAGTTTTATAATTGATAAGAGTGGCTTAGGAGCTAAGGCTTATTACAAAGAACCTTGGGTTGCGAGTCTGGACTTACGGGGACCAGTTACTGAAAAACTCGATATTCATGCTGATTTTGCATTGACTAGAATTGATACAACTACATATGAGGTCAGCAAAAGAGTTCTCAATCCTAACACACCAGATTCCATTGTTCAATATTATCTTAATAAAGCGAATTCCAGTTCTTCAGTCAGTCCGGCTTTTTATACTCGCATAGAAAACCAATACTTCATTCCTTTTAATCTGGATCTGGCAATTATAGGCAAAGAGTTTTATTCGCCTATGTCATTTGCTGCTCCGGTTGATGCGTTTTTCCCTTTTGGGTCAAATCTGCTTGGTCCGGGCAAGTTTATTGGAAGAGGTGAGGCTTCTCCATACACTAAAAACATGGCTGGTTTTAATCTGACTTTGGCTCCAAAGTTAACAGGCTATGGACATCTCAGAGTAAGCTATGGGCAGCATTTTCAGTTAGAAGCTGCCCGTGATGTTCTCTATTTTCCTTACCGCTTAAACGGGCAGGACCTGTTTTCTTTTCTGCATTCTTCCTATAACCGATGGGGAAACCACCGGAGTGATCTTTCTTTAAAAGATAAATATAAAAACAGACTAGGTGATGAAACGTACCAAAGGGATAATGCTGATCAAAAACCGCTTGGACATGAAAGTGGAGCTCTTTATTCAGACTATCTTTCAATGTATGAGTGTTTTGTTCCCTATGAGGACGAAATTCAGGCCCGTGCAAATCTTAATAACACTACCAAGCGCGATACCTATGGAAAGGGAGACCGTTTGGATGGCTCTTTTTATTATGTCAATACCGATTCATCAGGAAAGAAAGACACGCTTTACAGTAAAAGCGGATTCGTTCCTGTTCACCAGAAATTTACTTTTAATCTTGAAATTGATTATGCCTACGATATAGGCAAAATATTTGGGTATCCTCGTGATATGTTTTTCGGCGTTTATGCTGCTTTGAATGGTGTTTCAACTGCATTTAAACCTCTGGCTTTTAATGAAAAAAGCGATGATATGCTTCTCTGGGGTACTTATGTTCGTTTCGAACCGGCTGTTGCGCTTACTAATAAATTTTACCTTCTGGGACTCGCAGGATTCGAACGGTGGGCTTCCCAAAAGGCCTACATGAAATTTAAGACAAACAATGTTCTGCACAGCCCCATAGACTACAGGGATTATGCAATAGGAATCGGCTTTGACTGGGAAATGCTCTCCAGAGTTGGTCTGCATGCAAGAGTTAAGTATATGCAGCATGATGATATCAACGTTTCTGAGAATAACTACAAAACACCGGTCATTTCAACAGAAATAAAAATGTGGTTCTGATACTAATATCGAAACTGTCAAATAAAAGGAGTATAAATGCTCAGAAAAATTATAACTTTAGTAAGCGTTGGACTTGTACTAACTGTCAATGCTAATGAAAAGAAGCTGGATAAGATCCAGAAATCGCTGGAAAATATAATGGCTAAGGCAGGTATTTCCATAGGAGGAGAATTCCGGGGACAATACTTTTCTTCCGAAGCCAGTGGTGATAGTGTGAAGACTTTGGATAGAAAACTGGAGACTAATGAATACACATCTGTAGATTTTGATATCAAAGCCAGGCCAAATGAAGCAATTTCTGCAAGAGTGATGTTTAGAATGCATCAAAACTGGCAGAATTTCTTTTCAGATATTTCCAACCCAATCTTTTCCAGATGGATAAGCATCGATGGAAATCCTCTGGACATGTTTCGATTCAATATTGGTGATTTCAAAGAGAAATACAGCCCTTTAACTCTCTGGGCTCCGGAAATTGATATCATGTACGAGCCTGGCATCTTTGCCCGTCAGCGTCAGTTTGCAATGGATGAAATGTTTCTGGGAGATAATTATCGAGTCCTTCAGGGAGTTAATTTAGGTTTTGATGCAGAAGTAGCCCCCTTATTCGACGAATTTCATTTTGGAATTGTGGGTACGAGGCTTATGAATACTGAAACCAATACCGGATATAACAACCATGTCACTACTACTATAGAGAGAGCCGAAATGGCCAAATACATGACGGGTGTTAATCTGGATCTGACTTTCCTGAAAGGTTTGAATCTGGGTGGTACATGGCTGGAGATTTTTGATCATAAGAAAACCTATAAGCCCAAAGAGAAACAAAAGTTAAATATTGATACTGCTGCAGATATAAATGCCCAGAAAACTGCGGTTTTGTCATTCAGACCAGGCATAGACATCGGGAAAACATTTGGACTACCCAGTCTTTTAGACCTTAATCTTTGCGCTGAAATGGCATTTTCCATTGATGATACTGTTGCTTTTGACACTGTCAAAAAAGAATTCATTTATCCTGATAATATAGTTGGAAAGGCGATCAGCGTTAAAGGAATTCTGGGTATTGAGCCAGGAGCTGCTTTCGGTATGAAACTGAATGCATCGATTATTGCCAATGAAGACAAATTCAGAAATATTATGGCACAGTCACCCACATTTATAGGCAAGCGCATCATGAATGTGGAAACTGACAAATACGCCTATTTCTACTCTCCTTTTGATGCCTTGTATAATCAGGTTTTTAAATTCACTCCGGCTGACAGCCAAAATGTTTACAAGACACCACACATGAAGACCTCCTATACCAATTCAATTTTTCCGGATGATATGAGGAATTTGAATGAAATGGACCCAAGTGTTCAGCTAATCATGCCCTATGGTCCTGCTACACCAAACCGGGTGGGATTCTCTGCTGATGGAAAAATTTCGCTGATTAACAATGGTATCGAAATTAAAGGCTTAATGACATTATTAAATGAAATGTCCGCCAGAGATTATGATTCATTGACAGAGAAAACTGAATACTCTCAGTTTGGCGGAGGAGCCAAAATTGATTTGAGCAGAATGGTTGAGGCTATTAAGTACCCCATAGAACTCTCAGGAAGCATCGTGATGTCAAAAGCTTCCAATGCCACTGCAAAAAAATCATACGAAATAACCTCCAATTTCAGCAACGTTGGACTTTATTACCAGTTCTGGAAAAGAATGAGTCTTTTAGGTGGTTTGCAGATAATCAAAAATAAACTGTTATATGATTATCTGGAAACACTGGAAAATGATGAAAATATTAAGAAATTGGAGGTACTGCAGAAAATGACTCAATGGTCTGCAGGTCTTGAATGGAAAGTGTCTGATGGAGCCAGCGTAATTGGTACCATCGGTAAAATTATAGTGGATCCAGGTAAGGAAAAATGGAGCGATAAACATGGACGTGCACCCAGTGGTGAAGATTACGATCAGCTCTTAATGAATCTCCTCTTACGGGTAAAATTCTAAATTTTAAACAGGAAACGGATATTTTATGAATAAAAATATACGATTGACCATGCTCGCTGCAGTTTGCATCTTCAGTGTTGCAAACTCTGTTTTTCCTGGATGGCTGAAATTCAAACCTCTGAAAAAACAAAATCAGCAAACTGAAATAAAAGAAACGCTTGATCCTCGTTTGGTTTATCGTTTCTTTGATGAGGATTATATATCCGGAGGGTATGCATACTGGTATCCTGAGAATTCAAATGTGTTTATTCCTGAAGAATCGGGTAAAAACGGTGAAGTTGCCCTTCAGTTTGACCTGAATGCAGCCGACTATTCCGGAGGTTCGGTTTGTCTATATAACCTGCTCTATGACATGCGGGAGCTCTACGACAAGGGAGCATTACAATTCTGGATTAAAGGAAAAGAGGGTAATGAGATTGCCTGGATAGCATTGTGCGATGATGAAAACGCCGATGGGAAAAAAACCGCAGTAAGGTTACCACTGCAGAAATACGGTGGAATCTCAAATGAGTGGAAGCAAATTTCCATTCCATTATCCGATTTCGGTAAACGTGGTGTTTACTGGGATGCCAAGAAAAAAGTGGAGGTTCCTGAGAAATTTAACTGGGCAACTGTATGTGAGTTCAGAGTTGAAGTAAAGAAGAATGATAACCAGAAATTTACTGTTTGGGTAGATGATATCTTTGTACTCAGAGATGTCTATGAAGCGAAACCAGTTACCGATGAAGTTCCATGGGATGAGTTGGAGGATGAGATCGATGGACCTCCTATGGCTCAGAGACCTGCTGTAAAAGACAATCACATCTTCTTCGATGACATGTATGGTCAAAACGGCTTCCCCTACGTATATGGTGGTAAAACCGCTCAAAAGATCCTGTCAAGCAAAACCAAGGGAAATGAAGGTGTTTTGGCCTGCTATATGGATAATAATGATTATTCAGGAGTCACAGTTGCTCTGGGTACTGGCTCTACTTTTAATCTGGAATCTGCCAGAAAGGCCAAAGCTGCTGGTCTGGCTTTCTGGGGTAAAGGTGGCCCTGGTGTGGGGACAATTTATGTGGGATTGATAGATGATGAGTCGGATGGTGCAAAAACCCAGACGAAGCTATCTCTTGGTGACTTCGGTCAAATTGATACCAACTGGAATTATTTCATGGTTCCGTTGCGTAAATTCCAGGATGTAGGGCGGTACTGGGATGATACCAAGAAAGCAGAAGTCATTGCTAATGTAAAATGGGATAAAATCAGTGAAATCCGATTCTCCAGCAATAAGTTTGAAAATAAGGTTCCCGATGGGCAGCCGGTTGTTTTTTATGCTGATCACATAACAATAATCGAAGAAATACCAGGTTATGTCGATCCTGAAGACTATTGGAATGCTTTTCAATCTGATGAACCGGATGTGCTGCTTTGTGATTTTGAGGATCAGGAAGATAACAGCAGATGGGAAACTTCAGTGGGACCAAAGTCGGAGGTCAGATATGACATAGTCCCCAGTGGCGCCAGAAATGGCGGGAAAAATGCTTTGGCCATAACCTTTAAAATGAATGACTGGTGTGATGTTATTTACAATTTTAAAAATAACAACCGTCCTGATGAACACCGGGACTGGAGTAAGCATTGGGGCTTGAAGTTTGATATGTATTCTGAAAAGCCTTTCCAGGGCATTAATGTGCAGATTAATGATGGTGGTATGGAAGTGTGGCTTGCCAGTGCAGGATGTCTGAAAGGATGGCATGAGGTTCTGGTGCCTTTCAAAGCATTTTACAAATTTCCTTATTGGCAACCTCCTGAGGCTGAACAGAATGGGAAACTGGATCTCGAAGGCGTTGTCACTATAGATTTCAAGGCGTCAGGAGAAGGTACTGCCGGTAAATTTATGATTGATAATATCCGGCTTACAAACGAACGTGAGGTTCGGTCTGCTCCGGTTAAGGAAGTAGAAGATATCTCAGTTTCTGCTGATATGACAAAAGTGATCACACCTTCAATAAATCCCGGTATCTTCGGAATAAACGCTGCCCTGTGGGATGGCGATATGCTGAAACCGGAAACTGCTGAGTACGTAAAAGCAGTAAATCATGCGGTGCTGCGTTATCCGGGTGGTTTGAGAGCCGATGAGGATCATTGGAAAGAAGTTCTTGATAAAAAGGATTTCATGGTTGATACCGATGAGTTTCTGGAATTCTGCAAACAAACCGGTACAACTCCTATGATTACAGTAAACTTTGGTACCGGCACACCAGAAGAGGCGGCGGAATGGGTAAGACATCTGAATATTACCAGGAAAGCTAATGTCAAATACTTCGAAGTAGGAAACGAACTCTATGGTTCATGGCATGCCAATCATTGTTCTGCTGAAGAGTATGGTAAACGTGCTGCGGAGTTTATCAAAGCCATGAAAGCCGTCGATCCTTCTATACTTGTAACCGTGGTATGGGTACTGGAAGGAGAATGGAATAAAATTGTCTTTGATTATACCAAAGAGCTGGCTGATGGAGTAAATGTTCACCATTACCCGCAACACACCGGTGAAGAGAATGATGCAGCCCTACTGGGAGCTCCACAGAGTCTGGATGAGATTCTTCCAAAGGTGAGAAAACAGACTGAAGAATATGGTGTTCCTGGTAAAAAATATGAAGTATGGCTTACCGAGTGGAACTCAGTTGATTTCAAGCCCGGCCCTCAGACTCTAAGCATAGTAAATGCATTGTTTGTTGCGGATTATCTTGGATCTCTTGCCAAACACAACATCGAGCAGGCATCATACTGGGATATACACAATGATGTTACTGAGCAGGGAGGGGACTATGGATATCTGTCAAGAACCGGTGCTCCGGATGGTGACAATGTGCCTAGACCATCATATTGGGCCTTCAAAATGGCCAGTGAAAGCTTACGAGGAAAATTGATTTCTTCCAGCACAACCAATGAGAATGTCACCTCTTATCTAACAGAAAACAATGGTAAGCTTTCTTTGATGATTGTTAATAAAATGCCCAAAACCAAAGCAAATACTACCATTTCTATTCCGAAATTTGAAGGAAATGGTACGATGAAACAGTTGCGGCCAGATAATTCGAAGAAGGGGTATTCAGAAGAATCTATCGAGGTTAAAAAGGGTATGAATATTACTCTTCCTGCCTATTCCATTACTACGATAACCTTGAATTAGATAAACTTGTAAGAACTAAAAGTTCCCGGTATTAATACCGGGAACTTTTTTAGGGTAATTTGCCTAAAAAACCAAAAATTGATACAGGCAACACGATTTCTACGGAGCGGCTTCTCTTGTTCGTTTCGCTTATCGGGTTCACAGTTATTTGACCATATCATCTATAAGATATTTTCTATCCGCTAATCTGATGTACTGTATCATTCATCACCAAAGAACAAACTGAACAGGTTATAAAATGATGGTTTACAGAATTTTGGCGTAACCTATTTTACGTAGTTTATGAAAAAAGGTGTCCACAAAGGGGGGCTTTCATGAAGTTTGGGTATTTTGATGATTCCAGAAAGGAATACGTGATCACTACTGCTCAAACTCCATACCCATGGATAAACTGTCTGGGAAACCGGGAGTTTTTTTCTCTGATTTCAAATACTGCTGGTGGATACTGCTTTTTTAAGAATGCTTGCACAGGAAAAATACTTCAACATAGGTATAACAGCACTCCACTCGATAATGGTGGAAGATATTTCTTCATCAGGGAAAACGATGATTTCTGGTCTCCGGGATGGAAGCCGCTTAAGCGTGGTTTGACCGAATATCAGTGCAGGCACGGATTAGGCTACACCATTATTAAGGGAGTCAGAAATGGCCTTGCTGTGGAGACTCTCTATTTTGTTCCTCTCCATAATAATTGTGAAATCCATAGATTAACGTTAACAAATACTTCAGACAAAGTTAAAAAGATCACACTCTTTTCCTATGTGGAGTTTTCTCTATGGGACGGGATGGATAAAGCGGCTGGCTTTCCTCCTGACCTGAATATCGCAGAAGTGGAAGTTGATGGATCGGTAATATATCATAAAACAGGGTACAGAGAACACAGAAATCATTTCGCGTTCTATTCTGTTAATAGACAGATATCTGGATTCGACACCGATAGAGATGCGTTTCTGGGCAGATACAATGGCCTGGACAACCCGGATGTTATTACAGATGGTAAATCAAAAAATTCCGTAGTCGATAGCTGCTCACCGATTGCTTCTCATAGTCTAAACATCTCCATAGGTCCCAGGGAATCAACCGAATTGATATTTGTGCTGGGATATGTGGAAAATGACCCTGAAAACAAGTGGGAATCTAAGGGCATTATCAATAAGAAAAATGCTAAAGCAATTATTAATAATTATTTCACTATCACCAACGTTGATAAGGCATTTGATGAATTAAAGGCATACTGGGAAGAAATGCTTTCAGGTTTCAGTGTAATCAGTGTCGATGAAAAGCTGAACCGGATGGTAAATATTTGGAGCCAATACCAGTGTGTGGTCAACTTTAGTTTGGCACAGAGGACTGGCGATTTTGGTTCAGGAACTGATAATAGCATCAAATGTGGTAATTTTAATCAAAACATGGCCGGTTTTGTTTACCTTATGACTGAACAGGCCAGATCCAGAATAATCGATCTGGCTTCCGCTCAATCAGAAAACGGTGAGTTAAGTTCACAAACTCATCTGAGCGTAAAAAAGATGGATGAGGCTTTGTGGTTGATATATGCGGTTGCTTCATATATAAAAGAAACGGGTGACTGGGCCATTCTGGATGAAAATGTTCTTTTTGAGAAAAACACTCACACTGCAAAACCGCTTCTGGATCACCTGAGCAGGGCTTTTTACAATGTGTTTAACAGCAGAGGTCCTCATGGTTTACCCACGAGCAGACCGGACAAGAAATCTGAATCGGTTTTTACTGCGGGGCTATTTGTAAATGTTGGAAATGAATATGTGAAAATTCTGCAGAATAAGGAAAGAAAACAGGAAGCTGACACTGCCCGCAAGTGTGTCGACCAGATGATTAAGGCAATAAAGGAACATGGCTGGGATGGTGAGTGGTTTATTTATGCTTATGATGATGCCGGGAAGAGAGTGGGAAGCAGCGAATGTGAAGAAGGAAAGATATTTATCGAGCCACAGGGATGTTGTATTATGGCTGGAATCGGGGCTGAGGAGGGTTTAAGCCGGAGAGCCATGGATTCTGTGCGAAAATATCTGGATACCGCTCATGGCCTGCTAACGATTGATCCACCATTTACTGATTATTGCACTAATCTCGAAGAGTTCTCCTCAATGCCTCCGGGGTACGGAAAAAATGGAGGGATCATGTGTTATAACAATGCATGGATAATAATAGCAGAGACGCTTCTGGGTCAGGGAGATAGTGCATTCGAGCATTTAAAGAAAATTACTCCTGCATATCTTGAAGAAGCAAGTGAACTGCAAAAAATGGAACCTTATGTTTATTCCCAAACTATAAAAGGAAAGAATTCAATACATCCTGGTGAACTTAAGAATTCCTGGTCCAATGAAACCGCTGCATGGGTTTTTGTTACTATATCCCGGTGGATACTTGGTATCCGCCCTGACTATAACGGTTTAGTTGTAGATCCCTGCATACCGTCTGACTGGAACGGGTTTACTGCTACCAGAAAATTCAGAGGCAGTATCTATAAAATAACCGTGAAAAATCCCTCCCATGTCTGTAAGGGTGTCAAAACTTTGATAATCGATGGGATTACGGCGCAGGAAAAAAACATCCCGGTGTTTTCCGATGGGAAAGTTCATGAGATTGAAGCCATAATGGGTTGAACCTCATTATTAAGAATACAAAATATGGATACCGGTTTTAAGAAGTGAAGTTTAATTGAAGGTAACATTTAACAGATAAATGAAAGGATATATTCATGCAATACGGTTATTTTGATGACGCTGCAAGGGAATATGTCATCACCAATCCGAAAACACCTGTCAAATGGATCAATTATATCGGCACTCTGGGCTTTGGAGGATTTGTCGATCACACAGGAGGAGCCCTTATATGCAAAGGGGATCCTTCACTGAATAGAATTGTCAAATATATTCAGCAGATGCCTAATTCTGACTTTAAAGGAGAGACCCTTTATATCCGTTTCAAACAAGACGGAAAATATAAGGTTTTTTCTCCATTCTATGTTCCTACCCTTGACCAGTATGATAAGTATGAATGTCATGTGGGTATGGGTTACACCCGCATCGTATCCGAATTTTATGGTATCAGAACCGAATGTACCATTTTTGTTCCTATCGATGAGCAGGTGGAAATCAGGGATATCAGAGTTACCAATATTTCCAACGAGGAAAAACAGATAGATGTTATTCCGGTCATCGAGTATACTCATTTCGATGCAGTGAAACAATTCACAAATGCAGACTGGGTACCTCAGACCATGACTTCACGGTGTTATACTGATGATAAAGGGATGAGAGTGCTGAGCCAGTATGCGTTCATGTTAAGAGATATTCGTATCAATTATTTCACCTCGAATTTTCCGGCTGCTTCCTTTGAAACCGATCGCAAGAGGTTTCTGGGAGACAATGAGTATGGGACGTGGGCATCACCTGTCTCTCTTCAGAAAGATCAACTTGATAATTACCAGGCACACCGTGGTGATAATATCGCTGCGCTGCTTCACAATCTGGGAACTCTCAAACCAGGCGAACAGAAAAGAATCGTGACCCAGCTTGGCCAGAAAGAGAGTGTGGAAGCTGCGATGCCGGAGATTGAGAGACTACGGGATAACAGCCAGGTTGATGCTGTGTTTGGTAAACTCAAATCGTTCTGGGACAGCTATCTTTCTCTCATGCAGGTCAATACTCCTGATGCAGGAATGAACAGCATGATCAATGTACATAATACACGTCAGTGTTTTATCACTTATAACTGGTCAAGATACCTCTCATATTACCAGTTAGGGTTGGGAACACGTGGTCTTGGTTTCCGTGACAGTTCTCAGGATGTAATGGGTGTAGTGGACAGGATGCCACAGGAAGCTAAAAAACTTATAGTAAAACTGCTCTCTGTGCAGAACCAGAATGGATCTGCAATGCATCAGTTCAATCCTCTGAGTATGGAAGCCACCAATGGTGATGCGCACGAAATGCCGGATCGTCCCCAGTATTATGGTGATGACCACCTTTGGATTGTACTGGCTGTGACTGCATATATCAAAGAAACAGGTGACATGGCATTTCTTCAGGAGAAAGTTCCTTTTTATCAGAAGGACAAGGATAAGAAGCCTTTGGAAAGTGCGACGGTACTTGAACATTTACTGCGTGCAATGAAATTTACCAAGGAAAATGTTGGAAAGCATGGCCTTCCGTTGCTTGGCTTTGCAGACTGGAATGATTGTGTGAATCTGCCTACCGGTGCAGAATCACTTTTTAATGCTCATCTTTATGGAAAAGCCTTACAGGAGATGATGGAGCTTTCTGAAGCTCTGGGTGAGAAAGAGTGGAAAGAACAGTACAGTGCAGATTATGAAGCCATGAAGTCCAATGTAAATAAATCCGCCTGGGATGGAGAGTGGTATGTGCGCTACTTCGATGCAGATGGTACTCCTCTTGGCTCTAATAGTAATGCTCATGGAAAAATATATCTCAATGGCCAGTCGTGGTCGGTGATAAGCGGATTTGCTACAGAAGAGCGTGGAAGAAAGGCAATGGATTCTGCCAGAGCCATGCTAAACACCAGCAAGGGGATAAAGCTGAGTACTCCTGGATTTAATGGCTACGATCCTACAAAGGGAGGAATTACCACATATCCTCCGGGAGCAAAAGAAAACGGCGGTATTTTTCTTCACACCAATCCCTGGGTGATGATTGCTGAAACGATTTTAGGCAATGGTGACAGGGCTTTCGAATATTACGATCAGATCAACCCGGCCAAGAAAAATTCCATTATTGATGAATACGAATGTGAACCCTATGTTTATCCTCAGAATATCCTGGGTGATGAGCATCCTCAGTTTGGCTTGGCACGTAATAGCTGGCTCTCCGGTACTTCTTCATGGACTTATCAGGCTGCAACCAAATACATTCTTGGTATAATGCCCAAATACAATGGATTCGTAGTTGATCCTTGTATTCCCAAAAACTGGGATGGATTCTCGGTTCAAAGAAAGTTCAGGGGTGTCGATTATAAGATCGAAGTAAAAAATCCCTCACATGTATGCAAGGGTGTAAAAACTGTCAAAGTAAATGGAAAAGAGATTGAAAGGAATCTGGTTCCATTATTCAACTCTGGTGAATCGGTAACCGTTGAAGTACTGATGGGTTGACATGTCTTTTTGCCGGGGCTTTCTGATAACCCCGGCAATCCCTTTTAATTAGTTTTAATATTCTAAACACTGCAAACGTGTTTCAAACACAGCAATTAGAGCTATTAACTCGGTTCCTGGCTGGAACTTCGGACTCGGGAATTACTGTTTTTAGCTCCGGCATTGGTGCTTTGGACACAAAGATTTCGCAAAAAACAGGCCTTGGTGGATATGCTTGAATTGAGAAACTCCTGAATAAATGCAGTATCTATGTTGAAAGCTCTTTTTTTGCCAGTAACGAATAAGGTAGATCCACAGTTTTATTGATTTTAGAGCCTCTGAATTTGACTTCAAGGTCTCACCGGTTATATAATTTATGAAAGGGCTTTCGATGAAACAGCATGAGGATTACAGGATGTTTTACAGCCCTTGCCTCATCTCTCAAAAGGTTGATCCATGTCTGCTGAAGTTACATCGGTTCCGGGTTTTAGGACTGCTGCAAAAGATTGTCCGGCCATTGGTTTTCTGACTGAAAGCCTGAGTAGTATATATCAGTCAAGCTGCTGGATAGGTGCTTCTGATGAAGCTGTAAAAAGAGGTTATTCCTTAATTTGTTATGCAGGTGGTTCACTGAATAAATCCTCATGGGACCCTTACGAGCCTCAACGCAATGCGATCTACAATTTCGTCGATGTAAACCGATTAAAGGGGCTGGTTATAACCGGCTCGATTGGAAATTTTATCTCCCCCTCGGATTTCGAAAGTTTCTATAGCCGTTTCAACTCTATCCCAATGGTATGCCTTGGGCCAGGGATGCAATCGGTTACCAGCATTCTGGTAGATAATTATCATGGTATTTACGAGCTTATCAGTCATCTTATTGAGTCGCATGGATGCAGCAGGATTGCATTTGTGCGGGGGCCTGAAGGAAACCAGGAAGCAGAGCAGAGGTTGGAAATTTTTCGGAAAGTTCTTTTGGAGCATGGAATTACTCCAGATAATAACCTCATTATTCCAGGTGATTTCAGCAGAGACTCGGGTGCCAGGGCGGTGTACCATCTTATCGATAAATACGGATTATCATTTGATGCTCTGGTTGGAGCAAATGATGATATTGCACTGGGTGCTTTGAAAGCATTCCAGGAGCGTCACATAAGAGTGCCTGATGAAGTACTGGTTGTGGGTTTTGATGATATCGAAGAGAGTGGATTTTCTGCACCTCCATTAACTACAGTTCGTCAGCCATTTTATGAAATGGGTGCTAAAGCGATCGAGGTACTGCTTGATTCTATTGAAGGTGTAGAATTACCTTCGATAATAACTGTTCCGGCGACGGTTACTACTCGTCAATCCTGTGGATGTTTCAGGTTGGACAGCACTACTGATATTCGTTTCGATATTCCATCCCATCTGATATCTGATGTGCAGCGGAAGCTCTTTTATGAAGAGATTGCTTCTATTATGGAGCAATCCAGAATGAGTGTTACAGGAGTTATCAATCCGGAACTGATACAGCAGTTTTCGGATTCTTTTTTTGATGAGATTACAGATGTGAATCCGGGCGGCTTTATTCCTGTGGTCAACAAAGTAGCCTGGATGCTGGCTTTGGCTGGTGGTGATACACCCGGATTGCTAAAATCCATCAATGTTATGCGACAGTTAGCCATAGCCTTTTATGGTGGAGAGATACCTGCAAAAATTGAGGAACTTTTTCAGAGTGCGACTCTTGCTATTGCAGATGCTGCTGCCCGAGCTCAGGCTCATCGTCGGTTAAATGCAGATCGTCAGGCATCTTTACTGCGAAATGCAGGGCAGGCAATCGCTTCAGCCTTTGATTTTGAAAAACTGCTTTCAGTTATCAATACTGAGTTAGTCAAATTAACAATAAATGAGTTCTGGATTTCCTTATACACCGTTTTTGAGTCAGGGATAAAGTACCTCAAACTCCACTCCGGGATGAGTAATGGTAACTATTTGAATCTCAGTGAAATATCAGTAGATTTCAAGGCGCCTGCTCTTGTTCCTGATGGGGTGATGCCGATGGATAAGCCCCGTTCCCTGTTAATCGAACCGCTCTTTTTCAAAGAAGACCAGATTGGTATCATCGTTTTTAATGTTGAGAGGTGCAGGGATGGGCTGACTTATGAAATTTTACGTCAGCATATCAGCAGTTCACTTAAGGGTGCTCTTTTAATGAAAAAAGTTCAGGAACAAGCTCTTGCTCTGGAGCTGGCCAATATTCAGCTTCAAAAGCTCAGAGATGCCGAGCATGCCTATCTGGAAGCGGTAAAACATGAGTTGGAACTGGGACGGGAGATTCAGGCAAGTTTTCTTCCCAGGGAGATTCCTCAGGTTAATGGATGGGAGATTTGTCCGGCGTTTCAACCTGCCCGCGAGGTCAGCGGTGATTTCTACGATGTTTTTACTTTGCCTGATGGTAAAGTGGTGCTGGTACTTTCTGATGTCTCAGGAAAGGATGTCAGTGCTGCACTTTTCATGGGCATGATCCGCACCCTGATAAGAGCTCTTTCTGAACAGGCGGTTTCTGATGGTTCAGATCCTCTGGATGCAGTAAAATTAACTAACAAATACCTGATAAATCACCATTACGGCAATAACGGACGGTATATGTATGCCACACTCTTTATGGCAGTACTGGATCCATTTCAGAGCACTTTCACCTATGTGAATGCAGGGCATAATCCTCCGGCAATAGTTATGGCCACTGGTGGAGTAAGAAAATGGATTGATACTACCGGTCCTGCCGTGGGAATTATTCCTGATGGACAGTTTAATTGTAATCAACTCGATATCGCTTCAGGGGAACTGCTTTTTATCTATACTGATGGAGTAACTGAAGCCAGAAGTCCTGATGGTGAGTTATTTACCAAAAAGAGGCTCTCTTCCATACTGGATAATCCTCCAGCTTCAGCATCAGCAATTGTTTCTCAGGTAGAATACGCAGTCAGGCAGCATTGTGAGGGGAAGGCTCAATCAGATGACATTACTATACTGGCAGTGTATAGATCAAATAACTGAATTGCAGTCCTAAATCACAAATCACAAATCTCAAATCCAAATCTCAAATCTTAAATCTTAAATCTTAAATCTCAATAAATCCAGCTTAGATTTATAAGAATTAATTATTCAATTGAATCAGTTTATTAAAATTAGGTAAGATTTGAACGATTTATGTTTAAATGAATACTAAATTTGCAAGCGAACCGGAATTGTTAAATTTTAATATAGGAACGCAAGAGAATATGAAACCTTATATGATGTTGTGTATGCTGGCAGTTTTGGTCTCCTCACTTTCAGCACAATTGGTCACAGATCCTCTTCCTTATGCTCCAATCGCCAATCCTTTACCGGATACGATGGATCAGCTCTACAGAGATTCCATAAATCTGAAATTTTCTCCCATTCGCATAAACCAGGCCGGATACCGTCCGCAGGATAAGAAGTATTTCTATTATATAGGGAGTGCTCAATCAAGTTTCTCTGTTATTGATGAAAATGGGAAAAACGTGGGCAGCGGTTCGTTGCGTTCGACCGGACAGTCGACTTCCAGCCAGTTAAAAATCAGGGCATCTAACAATGCTACGCTGGTTTCTGGTGGAGATACCCGTTATGAAATGCAGAGTGAGAAGTTTTCTGGAACAATTCATGAAGGTTTGATACCAGATGATCTTCCGCCTGGAAAATACCGGGTTGTGGTGAAAAGTGATACATCGCATCCTTTTGTTATCGATGAAAAAGTGTATAGCTGGGTTCGGGATGCACTACTGAAGTTTTATGGTGTAAACAGGTGCGGGGATTCTCAATCCTGGTTTCATCCTGCCTGCCATCTGAAGGATGAGGTAACCGGAGGGTGGCATGATTGTGGCGATCATTTGAAAGAGGGCGCAACGATGAGTTATACTGCTGCGGTGCTGGGATTGGCTGCAGCAGCATTCTTTGATCGTGATGTCGATGTTTACAGCGCTAATCATGGCATTACCCAGATCACCGATGGAATTCCGGATATTCTTTACGAAGCAAAACACGGAGCCGATTTCGTTCTGCAGTCTTATGATAAGGCTGGGGGGAATGTCGGAAAAATGGTTACTTCTATGGGTGGATTTGGCAATAAAGAGTGTGGAGATGATCATAGCTGGTGGGGACGTCCTGAATTCCAGGACAAAATGCCTAATGATCGGGGAGGGCCGCCCAGATGTGCACGTAGCGAGCCTACCACCGATTATCTTGGAAAATATTGTGCAAATCTGGCATTTGTTTCAAAACTAATACGTCCCTATGATGCGAATTATGCAGACCGGTGCCTCAAAGCTGCAAAAGCTATCTATGAATTTACAACACCGAGAATGGACAGAACAAATACACCCGCATACAATGGAGAAACTAACGTCAGTGATGATGCAGCCTTCGGATGTCTTGCTCTTCTTTGGGCTACTGAAGATCGTAAATATCTTGAAGAGCTTTGCTATGATGAAACTATCGGTAAATTGGCTAACCCGGAAGCACAATACCCGAAACTTTTTAATGGCGGGTGGTTCACCTATTATGATCCGGTATTCTACCATGCTTCCGCAAATACCGACTGGGCATCGGATCAGGCACATGTACTATGGGGATTTTTCAGACTTATTCTTAATGATGATACGGTTTGTGAAAATCTTAATATTTCAAAAGATGAGCGGCTTAAACTGATAGAGAAAACCGTTTACAATCTTATTGCTAATCTTTCATCTGTTGGATTAGGTGATCAGATGATCCAACTCCCGGAGAATGGTTTCTGGGTTCCCCCAATTATTAAGTATGAACTTCCATGGTTCACTATGCATACTCAGATGGAGTGGGTCTGGAACCGCTACCAGGCTGGAAATATTACCGAAATGTTCTATTACTATGATATCGCATCCAAAATACAAAATCTTGAACTGCCAACTACTCCTGCCTCGACAGACTGGAAAGCAGAAGAGGTAAAGACCATACTGATTCGTATGATGGATTATATGCTGGGTGTCAATCCCTGGGATATCAGTATGATTTATGGGGTTGGAGATAAAAACTTCAATCATCCTCATCACAGGGCTGCAAATCCAGAAGGGAAAAACGTACCAGGTGCTTTTTATCAATATATTCCGCCGGTTGGTGCGTTGCAGGGTGGCTACAAACCTACACCTTCCGGACCGAATCTGTATAGTGAACATTTCGATGATTATTTTCACTCGGAGACCGGTATCGATGGTACCACAAACATCCTGATGGCGGTGGTTGGGTTGGCAAAGCAGGATACCATAGGTCCACCCGATGGATCGGTGCGGATAATGTATGTAGGTTGTGATAAGGCTATCATCGACATTAGGCAGTCCAAATACGGAGATGCTGAAGTAAAGTACGGGAAGGGTGACGCTACCGACAAGACTGTTTCTTCGGATTCTTCAGGGGTTATGCATCGTATTACCCTCAATGGGTTGGAGGAAGGAACTGCGTACAGCTTCTATGTAATAGTCAAAGACAAGTTCGGCCGGCAATCGACTCTTAAAAATATCAATGAGGAGCGACAGAAGGTTAATTTTACATTTACCACAGCTCAAAACTGTCCCACTAACGCAGATATCCAGAATGTTAAGGTCTGCAGAGTGACACATGACAGTGCAGAGATTTTCTGGTACACTCCTAACGGTGAGTTTGACAGCAAAGTGGTTTTTGGCGAACAGATTCCTCCTGTTACTGTACAGGATGGCGATATTTCTGGGCATCCGGTAAAGTTTCATTATGTAAAAATCGGTGGATTGAAGGAGAAGACCAAGTACTACTTCTATGTAGAATCTGGTGAATCAAGAGATGACAATAACGGAAAGTATTATACATTTACCACTCCGGTTGAACATGTAAATTTTGATGTAAGGGCAGTACGATATGTCTGGGAAGGTATGCCCACGCTCGGCCTCAATATTATGAATCAGGATATTAAGAGCTATGATTCACTGGAATTGAGAATATATGTGCGTGGTCCTGAAACTTATACCCTTAAAGCAGGAACCTTCAGTAGAACAACTGATACTGTGGTGAAATTTGAGGACCATGTAATGTTCAGAGTTGATATTGGAATAAAATATCGAAGTGATGGTTATCAGGACAAACATTTTAAAACCGATCTGGATAAATATGTACAAAGCGCCAGACCTGTACGTATCGATGATACTTATGATCCAGAGACTAAAACATGGGGTTATTATATACCTCTGCCCATGGGTCCGGCTGTAATGGAATCGGGAGCACGATTCCGGATCGATGTTTCGATTTTAGCCAGAAGCCCATTTTACCCTTATCAGGATGCATGGACCAGTCCTTCACTCAAGGAAATAACCGATGCAGACTGGAGTTTTGGGCCTCATAGAAAAGAAGATGGTGACCCTTACGATTATGATGGTGTACCGGTTATGACAAAAGAGTCTGTGGATTCCGATAATTTCAAGACACCGATTAATCACTACATTACTGTTTATCGTAAAGGTGAATACGTCTGGGGTTATTCTCCTTCCAAAAAAGAGCTGGAAACCAAGAAAACTCATTTCGAGCTTACTACTCAGATTACATCACCGATAAATAATCCTACTGCCGATTATTATCTGTACGAAGGAACTGCAAAGACCATATCGGCAAAAGGATATGCAAAAGTTACTCCGGTTGATGGAATGATAAATGATATCTGGGTTAACGGAGTTCGCCTGGAAGATCCGTCCTCTTATATAAAATGGAATAGTGCAAATCAGAATTATGATTTCAATATTCCTGTTCCTGTTCGAAATGGACGCAATCAGGCAGATATTACTCTGTTTGCAGGGCCATCGAGTGATTGTGAAGAGTGTTTTGGTTGTGCTGTTTCAAATCACAGCTTTTATATTGAAGCACCCTTTATTCAACAGTATCCATCTCAATTGAGTCTTAAAAATGACAAGATGCAACCCTTGGGGGACACTGTTAAAATTGACACTTCGGTTTTCCATATAATCGTTACTGACCGTAACGGGAATAAAAATCCCAAAGGGAAAGATACACTTTATGTCAGCGTTACAAATCCGGAGTTAGGTGATTCCATTACTGTAATGCTTGTGGAAACCGGTGATTCCACAAATACATTTCAGACGGTTAAAACAATTTCTGTAGTCAGTCTGCCCCCTTCACAGAGCGGAAAGAATCAGATCTCCATGACCGGTGGAGACATGGTTTGGGTTAAGTATATAGATCCCACCGATTCCACAGACAGTTCACAAGCTTACATAATTAGTAAAGCAGATTTCCCGGTGGCCAGAAGGGGATGGATAAAAGATACCGACGGAAACGGATCGATTGACCTGATGGTTGTGGAGTATTCAATCAAAGTGAAAGAACTTCCGGACTCCTTGAGTCTGGCATTTCCTGTTGCAACTGATATTAGATCCATAAAACCCTCAAAAGATGAGTTTAAATTGTCTGATTCCACTCATCTGACTATCGAATTCAAACCAGAGCTTATAGCTGGAGTGACTGGTTTCAGATCTGCAGCCCAAAAACAGGGGAAATCCTATTTAACTCATCAGGGGGCGGCTAAAGTTTCCACCTTCATAGTTGCAGACAGTGCAGGACCTGTGCTTTTAGATAAAGCAGTGCTTTTTGAAAGGATGGGTAAAGGTGATGGAGAACAGATTGACACACTGGTGATACAGTTATCCGAGTCGGTTGACAGGCAGATGATGGAGGGAGAAAATCTGCTTTTGCGCAGAAACGGAAAAGATTATCCGCTGGAAATTAAGGAAATTCTCAGGACTGTCCAGGATTCCCTCATCTTTACTGTGACAGTCAAGGGGAATGAGATTTTAGCTGAAGGCGATTCGATCTGGTTAAACCCGGAAGGGAATTTGATCGATTACGCTGCCAATCATCCTCATCCAAAGAATCCCAAAGTACCAGTGGTTATAAAGGCGGCTTTACCACAGGTCAAGAATTCCTGCTATAAGGATACAGACCGGGACGGAAAAGTTGATTTAATAGAAGTGGAATTTCTGAAAGAGGTACGTAAAGAGGATCTCAGTTTTAAATTCACCTGGAGGGAACATTCGGAAAAAAGTGCTGGATCAGATCTCTTATCGTATACTGGTGAATCTAAAAAGATAATAAAGATCGACATTTCCGATATGATTAATGATTTAGCTACATCAGGAATGATGCAGTTGAAAATAAAACATGCAGATTTCCCGAATGACAGTATTGGCATTAATGTTAAAGACAGTGCAGCACCGGTTATAATCTCTGCTGAATTTGCTCCTGCAGGTGATACCACGGATAATAAATTGGATACATTAACTGTGGTTTTTTCTGAAGATGTTAAAGATATCAAGAGCGAAAAGCCTTTCAAGTTATACAATATTGAAACCGGAAAACAGTACACATTTACTGTAACTCCTGATAAAAACATGGGTAGTACTCATAAATTCATGGTCAAATCGATAGATGCTGCCGAAAAATCCGGAGATAAGGACTTGATAGTTCCTGGAGATAAGGACTCCATCTGGATTAGTGGTAGTGCAGGTGTTTCGGATGAATCTGGTAACATTGTTACCACATCTGATAACCGTCACGCTCCAATGAAGGTCAAACAGGCCGATTTTACCATTGTAGTAGATAAGGGACCTAACCCTCTGGTAATAAATAAATCGTTTTTCAAGGATGATGGGCATGTGCCTTTTGTTGGAAAACCGGGAATAGTAATCAGGGTGAAAGCTGAGGCAAAAGTGGTCACCAGGGTGAAAATGAAAGGATCTATCGAGATATACGATGCATTGGGGAATAAGGTCTTTAAAGATTCCTCGACAGTATCCCGTGATGGCAGTTCATCCAATATCTACTTTTTGTGGAACGGAATGATGAACACCAAAAGTAGTGGCAAGTATGTGGCAAATGGAACTTACCTTGCAATACTACGGGTCGAGAGAGAAGATGGTCAAAGAACTGTTTCCAAATTCAATATAGGTGTGAAAAGATAAAAATTCCCATATCCCCGTACAAGACAGGTCCTTATTCCATATCATAATGGAAAAGGGCCTGTTTTTTTTGCCCTGATCGTATGTACTCCAAATATTCAAGCTCCATAAAGCCCTCTAATCCCCATAAACATCAGGCCACTTGACTTCTGTTAGCACAGATATGTTCACCTGGCCAGATGTTGGAATAAAGAGACACATTTATTCTCTGTTTAAGACGGAATTCAGCGGAATTGATCGGAGGAAACTTTGGAACTTAAAATTTAGGAAAAATAGTACCAGCTCTTTAGTATTGTTGTAAAGATCAGTGCATTAGTATGGTGCCGGGTTTACGCTTCGATAAGTTGATAAGATTCCTCCGTCCCCGTGGAAAGCAT
>JAAYPC010000246.1 GCA_012519985.1 Fibrobacter sp. | reverse complement strand
TCTATTGTCTACCTCAACCACTGATTCACAAATTCCTCAGATATTGAAAGCGCGTGAATTCTCTGTTTTTCATCATCGGTCCAGTCCTGCCTGGTCCAGGGAAAACCCAACCTGGTTATAAAACCTTTCTTTAGTGCTCCGGTCAGAGTTTCATGATCGATGCTCCGGTTTATTTCCTGCAAACCGATACTCTTTGAATGCAAAAGAATCTGATGTTTTTCTCTCTCGGTTTCGCTTACATTCAAATATAGTGGCAACTTGCGGAAATCAGTTGAAAAGGGGATGGAACCATGCTGAAGTACTCCCTTTGTCGATCGTCTCTGAGCAGAACCCACCAGTTTTTTTCCGTCAACCATGATCTCATCCCTGTTTGGAGCAAGAAAGCAGGGTAGCTTTACTTCACGTTTAAGATTAAGGAAATCTTCATAGGAGTCATGCGCCTGGCAGGGAATCCCCAGGGAAAGCAGTCCGTTTAACAGACATTCGGTGATTATCCGGTAACTTTCCTTTACCGTTGATCCCATAGCAGCTAAATTATTAGGGAAAATGCAACTGTAAGTGAGATCCTTGTCATGGAGCACTGCTCTTCCACCGGTTGGCCTTTTAATCCAACTGATCTTATCTTCCTCTATTCTTCTCAAATCAAGAACATCAGCGGGTTTTTGCATATACCCCAAAGTTATTGTGGGCTTTGCCCAGAGATAGAACCGCACATAAACAGTGCTGGAGTTAAGGCATTGATCCAGGAGAAACTGATCGGCAGCCATATTGAAAGCAGCACTTTGAGGAGTATCGACAATAAATCTGATCATAGTTTTGGCTTAAAATACCACAAAAATCCCGGCGCACAAACTAATTTGTTTTAAATCTGATTAGGACGATTATTTGACGTGAATACCATCCGAATCAGGTTAAACAAAATTATTCATAATCGTTTCTGGCGCTATTGCCTGACCTCATAAAAAACACATTGGCTAATCCCGCGGGTTTTTTGCATATAAAACCATCGTGAAAAGAGCGAAGACGCTGGGAAGGCAATTTCGGGCGACACCGCCCTTTTATCTCTTCGCGGGCAATGGCTTCCACCCAAGTCAGGTTTATGGCTGGATGTAGACAGTAGTAGGTTGACTTTGCTAATTCGATTCAATTGAGACATTTTTCAAGAGAGGAATTATGGAAAAACTTGCGATCGGAATTGATCTTGGCGGCACAAACCTCAAAGGAATCATTTTGAATGAAAAAGGTGAGGGAAGACATCTGACCCGAATTCCTACCGAGGCTGACAAAGGAGGAGCTCATGTTTTAAAAAATATCATACATCTTATAGGGGAATTAGTCTCTAAAGAGGGGTCAGACAAAAATATAATCGGTGTGGGAATTGGTACACCTGGTTTTGTTGATGAAGAAGGGGTGGTATCAGGAGCAGAAAATCTACCTGGATGGAAAGGTACACGGCTCTATGATGGCATTGCCGAGAAATTCAACTTCAAAGTAACTGCTGCAAACGATGTGACTGTTGCAACGATGGCTGAAGCTAAATATGGGGCCGGCCGGGGAGTACGAAACCTGGTTTGCTATGCCCTGGGTACTGGTATAGGCGGTGGAATAGTCATAGATCATCATCTTTATAAGGGAACCCATGGTATGGCCGGTGAACTTGGGCATATTGTAGTGGAAACCAATGGTATTCAGTGTAACTGTGGTCTGAAAGGGTGTGTGGAGCGTTATGCGTCTGCGACAGGAATAGTAAATCTGGCGCTCAAACTCTGTTCTGAGGCTGAAAAAAGTAATCCTACGCCTTTTGTAGTTGAAGTAAACAAAGACCCGTCCAAAGTGACTTCAAAGATGGTTTATGATTTTGTTAAGCAGAATGACCCGGTTGCAAATCAGGTGAATGAAATTGCCTGTGATATGCTGGCCCGGGCAATAGGAATAACTCTTAACACGCTCTCTCCCGATCGTGTCATTCTGGGTGGTGGGGTGATGATGGC
>JAAYPC010000245.1 GCA_012519985.1 Fibrobacter sp. | reverse complement strand
GATGATTTACAGGCCGCTTTCAGGGTCAATCTTTTCGGACCCCTTTTTACAATTCAGAAGACAATACCTCTTATGTGTCGCAACGGCGGTGGAATTATAATAAATGTATCATCCATGGTTACCCGCATTGCTACCAGAAGCAACGGGGGTTACCGGGCTACCAAAATGGCTTTGGACAGTTTGTCTGATGCAATGCGGCTTGAACTCAGGGAAAAACGGATCAGGGTGATTACTGTTTACCCTGGGTTAACCAAAAGTGATTTTTTCTCTCACAGTCTGGGAAAGCACTCTCAGTTTGCATCTGCCAACAAATTCAGGTATACGCCAGAGCAGGTGGCCCGCAGGATAATTTACGCATCCTACAAAGAGCCAAGGGTGGTTTATATGGGTTTACGAGGACGGTTAGGAGGATTAGTGGCACAGCTTTTCCCTGGAATTATAGAGAATTTAATGCAATTGAAAAAACGTTTCTCCTGAAAAATGGCAAAACTCTTGCTCATTAATGTTCTCGAAAAGTTTCTGCTAACCTGTTCTCAAGAGGCCCTTTTATGCATAAAGAAATCGAACTTCTGGGTGCCCTCCACATTGCCATCAGCATACTTTACACGCTGGTATTCAGTGCCATTTATGCAGTCCTGTTCAGTAAAGGATTTTTCTCAGGTGAAGAGAGTTCTGCCAATATTCAACTGGTTATATTTGCAGTTGTTGGTGTTTTTTTATTGCTTTTTGCTATTAGCGGAGTCACAGCCGCCCTGGGGATCATCAGAGGCAGGCCCTGGGCTCAGATGATGATACTGATTCTTGGCTGTCTGGATCTGATCTGTGTTCCACTGGGTACTGCTCTGGGAATTTATACCATCTGGATTTTCATGCACTCTGAAAAATCCGGCTTAAAAATGACAAAAGATGAATCGGGCGATAGTAAAATGGTTATCGGTAAACAGAACTCCTCTGTAGAAATGGGAATGCCTCTTCCAGGTAAAAAGGCCCAGCTCTGAAGGAGGTATCAACTGCAAATACCCGTACGTAAGATTCTGTGGTCTGCAGAACAGCCACATAACTATCTTCTCGATAAAGAATGGCTGGTGACCAATGGGTTAGGCGGATACGCATCAGGAACTCTTGCTGGAGCACTGACCCGCAGGTATCATGCCTTGCTCACTGCTGCGCTTCCTTCACCTCTGGGAAGAGTAGTTTTGTTGAACCATCTGATCGAACATCTTCTTCTGTCCGATTCGACCCAGGTTTGTATCTCCTGTGAACAGACCCATCTGACCGATATCACGGTCCATGGCGCTTCCTATCTCACCGAATTCCGACTCGAATGGGGACTTCCGGTATGGTGTTACAAAATTGGTAACACACTGATGGAAAAACGGATTTTCATGCCTCATCTGCAAAACACTGTACATATCTCATACAGGGTGATCAGTGGTGATGAGCTCACCCTCAATCTTCGTCCATCTATTGATTTTCGCAGACATGATTCTCCTTTGCAAAAATCAAAAAAGGATGATTATTACCTGGTTGCTCATCATTTCTATTATCAGATATGTGCTGATCCGATTTTCCCCAGGTTGAATCTTTTGCCCAGTGGGAAAAAAGTGTGCTTCACTCTTGATGGAGGAGAAGTTAAAGACATTCATCATTTCATTGAAGCAGATCGGGGCTATGATGCGGTGGGTTCTCTTTGGACCCCCGGTACCATTTCTGCCAGGATAGATACTGGCAATCCCTTTACCTTGACCGCATCCTGTGAACCGGTAGAAAACATGCAGGCAATGAATGCAGAAACAGCATTAAAGAAAGAGCTAGAAAGAAGAGAAAAGCTTATCAATCTGGCATCAGTAAAAGCTCAGAGAGGTCTTGCTGCCGAGCTGGTAATTGCAGCGGATCAGTTTATAATTTCTCCGGTGGGACGTTCACCGGATATAATCAGGAGTCGTGCTTCAGGTGATGAGCTTCGTTCTGTTATCGCTGGTTATCATTGGTTTACCGATTGGGGACGTGACACTATGATAAGCCTGGAAGGGTTAACTCTGGTTACCGGCAGATTTACCGAGGCAGGATGGATTCTGCGTACATTTGCCCGCTATATCCGTGAAGGGCTTATTCCAAACCTGTTCCCGGAAGGAGAAAAGGAGGGTAGATATAACACAGCCGATGCCACTTTGTGGTTCTTTCATGCCCTGAATCGCTATTTACAATACACTAACGACCGGTTTACCCTCAATTCTCTTCTGGATAAACTGAAAGAGATCATAGATGCACATGTTAAAGGAACCCTTTTTGGTATCGGTGCAGATCCTGCCGATGGTTTGCTGAGTCAGGGGCAGTTGGGGTTGCAGTTAACCTGGATGGATGCAAAGGTAGAAGATTTGGTAGTTACGCCCCGGAATGGGAAGGCGGTGGAGATAAATGCTTTATGGTATAATGCCTTGAAATTATTGGAAAAATGGTTGAGTGAGGAGAATGAAGACTCTTTTGCAGCAGAGCTGGAAAAACTTTCCGCAAAAGTATATAACTCCTTTAATGAACGGTTCTGGAATAAGGAGTGTAATTATCTCTACGATGTTATCGATGGAGATCTGGGGACAGACAGTTCCTGCAGACCGAACCAGATTCTGGCCATCTCCCTGGATTTCCCTGTCCTGGACAAATCAAAATGGAAAGCGGTTATAAAAGTAGTATCCGAAAAGCTTCTGACCCCATTTGGATTGAGAACTCTTTCGCAGGAGCATCCGCATTTCAGACCAAAATACTTTGGAGATCTTCGAGCCAGAGATGCTGCTTATCATCAGGGGACAGTGTGGGCATGGCTGATTGGGCCTTTTATCGATGCCTGGCTTAAGCTTTACCCGGAACAGAAGAAAAAAGCAGGTGAGTTTCTTAAAAGTTTTGATTCTCATCTGTCGGAAGCCTGCATAGGTTCTGTAAGTGAAATTTTCGATGCACAGGATCCTTTTACTCCTCGTGGCTGTATCGCTCAGGCATGGAGTGTTGCAGAGTTGCTTCGATCTCTTGTTAAAACCCAGGCGGCCCCTCTTCCCCATTAATAAAGGGGGCGCTTCCAGCGGGGGGATTTTGCTAACAGACACCAGTGTACTTCTGAATGTACTGAACCTTACCCATAGTCTTATTATCAATCTTAACTGGGTCCTATGGGATAATAGTGATTTGCTATTATTGTGTTAACTGCTTTTCGCTTTGATTCTTTCGTTTAGATATTTTCCCAGATTACTTCTGATTAGATATTGTTTTGATATTTGTTCCTATTTTTCTTCCGATTTGACATTATCACATTCTATTCTGTCATCTAATTTCCTTCACCCAATGGCATGTCTTTCGCAATTTCATATAAATCAGGGGTTTATATGAAAGCTGCAGTAATCCTGTCCTCTATCGGATTATTTCTCTTTATTCAGTGCTCGCCGGTACCTGTCAGTGGAAGACGTCAACTGAATCTTATACCTCAATCTCAATTACTGGCTTTGAGTTTTCAGTCTTACCAGCAGTTTCTTGATGAAAATCAGATAGTCAGAGGAACTGAGGAAGCAAAAATGGTTGCTACTGTAGGAAAAAGAATTCAGCATGCAGTCGAGCAGTATTTCAGAGCAGAAAACAAACTGGAGGTGCTGGAAGGATTTCGGTGGGAATTTAATCTTGTGAAGGACAGTTCGGTTAATGCATTTGCTATGCCAGGAGGTAAGACTGCGGTACTGACAGGGATTTTGCCGGTGTGTGAAAATGCCACTGGTCTGGCGGTAGTTTTAGGTCATGAGATAGCGCATGCGGTAGCCAGACACGGAAATGAGAGGATGAGCCAGTTGTTACTTGTTCAATTGGGAGGGATGGCGTTATCCGAGGCATTATCGGAGCAGCCTCAACTAACCCAGCAGTTGGCGCTTATTGCTTTTGGGGTTGGGACTCAGGTCGGGGTACTTCTTCCATACAGTCGTATCCAGGAATCAGAGGCAGACCGGCTTGGGTTGATTTTTATGGCAATGGCAGGTTATGATCCTAACGAAGCGGTGGGGTTTTGGCATCGCATGGAAAAACTGGGTGGTCCTTCAGTTCCCGAATTCCTCAGTACTCACCCATCCACCGAAAACCGAATGCGGGATATCAGGAGACTGATCCCCGAGGCCATGAAATATTACCAGAAGCAGAGTCTGAAGTTTAAAAGCGCAAAATGGTATGCACTGCAGAGCTGCCTATAGAAATAAGTAAAGCGGTTATCAGAGTCCATCCGAAGCCATCGATCCGAAAATCTTCAATCAGTTTATCGGTGAGCCACAGAAAAAAAGCGTTGATTACAAATTTAAACAACCCGAGAGTAAGGAGAACCAAAGGAAAGGTCAGAAAGATAAATAACCACCCCAGCAGATAATTCAGTAGACTGTAAACTATGGCCACCCAGACTGCGGTTGATGGTTTTTTAATATGTACTGCAGGCAGAAGCCGATCGATAAGGTAGATGATCCCTGCCATGATTCCTACATTTAATAAAATGCGTACCATCTTTTCTCCTTCTTTTGGGTTTTACTGTTAATAAAGCTTTAGTACTAACATAATTAACGCACTCATAATAAAAAAGCGGCAAAGAGGGTCCATTATTGATGGCATTCACTTTGCAGATCTACCAATAAAGAAAACGGATGAATTTCCTCTTTTACAGGTGCATATTAATATGACAAAGGTAACCGTAATTATTTACGAAAGTGATGAAGCGCTGATAGAGAGGTATATAACGGAGCTGAGTCATACAAGCTTTGAAATTAATACCAGAGTAGCCCATGATTTGCACTCATTTCTGGATTTTATCAGAGAATTCAAACCGCAACTGGTTTTGATGAGCAGTAGAATTGCTGGACTTGGGGAGGTTCTTTTAGGTTTGCGGCAGAATCATCCGATACCAGCTCCGTTGATATTGATAGGGGAATTAGAGCGGGAAGAGGATTTCCGGTTTTCGATCAAGAACGGGGCATACGATTACGTTTCACTTGAAAAGATATATCGTTTGTCTAATTCCTCCAGCAATGCTATTGATTATCATTTGCTGAAGAGGACTCAGAGATAATCTCTTGATTTGGCAAGGTCAGTTTCTGGTATAACGCTTAACATATCACAACTTTTCTGGCATGTTCTTTGATTCTCCTATTAATTCAAGAGATTACACTTACCAAGCAAGGAGTCCGAATATGAGTAGTGAAGTATATCTGCCCGAATGTGTTGTTTGTGGCAGAATTAAACTAAATGGTTACTGGTATCAGCCATTTCAGACCCCTCCCCACTTTCCTAATTATCGGGGAGCGCTCTGTCCAGAGTGTCAGGCTAGAAAGCAGGCAAAAAAAGAACAGCTTACAACTCCACAGAAAAGTTGATCTGGTTTCTTTTTTCTGCTTAAGAAGGAGGTTTAATGAAACTGGTACTTACTGTCACAGCCGTTTTCGAGTTTGCCGAAGATATCAGTATTGAAGAGGTAGCTGAAAATGATGAGAACTATGGAAAGCACATCATTTATAAAGGTCATAAATTACAACCAGTTATAGATTTTCTGGAATATCAGGGAAAAATCGATGATATCCATACCTGGGAAACACCTGATGAACAAATCAGTGATGAAATCTATGATTGTCTGCGATCAGAGGAATACACCCTCATAGAAATAGAAAATAAAGAGGAGGAGCATTGAATTCCTTCTCCTCTGAATATTACCATCCCTAATTTGGTTTTTTTTCCTGCTATAAGCACCTTTTAAAGCTATATTACCATAGTCTGTTATTTTTTTACAACCATATTGCGGAAGATAGACTGGTTGGTGAAGTAAGTACCAGAGGAAGAAACAGGTACACATGCCGTGTACACAAAACGTATAATCCTCAGTATTATTTAAGACTCAATTCAAACGTTTTTGTCTATATTTAAAATCATGTTAAGCGTATTTGATTTTATTGATTACAGAAGATTTTTAGCAGAGTACTATCAAAATAAAAAGAAAACTGCACGCTATTTCTCCTATCGTTATTTTTCTCAGAAATTGGGCATTAATTCACCATCATTTCTAAAACATGTCATCGATGGCCAGAGAAATCTTACCCCCACTATGACTGAACGGTTCGCCAAAGCCCTGGGTCTTTCACCAAGAGAGAAAAAATTCTTCTATAATCTGGTGCTTTTCAATCAGGCTACAACATCGGTGGAAAAACAGGAGTATTACTCGGTACTAAGAGCAATGATCAGCGGCGTGAGAGAGTCGGTGCTTAAGGCAGATCAGTATGACTTTTATTCCAACTGGTATACACCTGTAATCAGAGAGCTTATCTGCTTATATGATTTCAAGGATAACTATAATTTGATGGCTTCTGTGCTCAAACCTAGAATCGAAGCCACTCAGGCCAAAGCTGCCGTAAATCTGCTTCTAAAGCTTAAGCTGGTAGAGAGACTTGAAAACGGCAGATTCAAACAGACCTCTTCTGCCATTGTCGTCGACGATCCAGTTTCATCACTGGCTATAAAAAACTTTACCCGAAATATGATTGATCAATCTAAAATTGCCCTGGATACCATAGACAGAAATAACAGACACATATCCGGAATCACCATGGGGATATCTCCTGAAGCTTATGAACTGCTTACAACTGAAATCGAGGCTTTTAAGGACAGGGTCAAATTTATAGTTAATAATGACAACAAAAGCAGCAGGATCTATCAAATGAACATTTCTCTCTTTCCAGTGAGCGAAGACCTTCACTCAGTTAAATCCAGGGATACAGGTACAGCATGAGCAGTCTGATTCTTTTACTGGTTACTTGCATAGCACTGCTTATCAGTTGTTCTCCCGATTATGCAGGTGGTACAGCAGATACCGGTAATGCCAAAGTTGCCGCAGTTATCTACACAAGCGATGGCAAACGGGCAGCAGGTGTCCCGGTGGTATGTTGTCCTGTAGATTATCTGGCAGATTTTGCTTCAGACACCTCATTAACTCCCAATCCCAGAATCATCGAGACAATGACAGATGATTCGGGTTTTTTTGCTATCGACTCGATCGGTACAGGTGATTACATAATAGAAATAAATGACCGGGAATCCTCGGTAACCTCTATCAGAGTAGGAGTATCCGAAGAATCTGATTCTACAATTTCTCTTAATGACACATTAAAACCTTATGCGAGCCTGCAAGGCAATGCTGGTCAGGTTACCGATTCATCTTTAAAGAGATATCTTTTGATTTACGGGCTTGATCGCTGTTTGCCGATTTCCGCCGATGGATCATTTGCTGTCAATGATCTGCCTGATGGCAATTTTGACCTGCTGATAGTGGCTGACAAAGAAGATTGGGTCCCGTGTAAAATCGACAGTGTCACTTTTTCTTCAGCCCAAACAGTGTCCATTCCATTTGCCGGTTGGGATAACAGTTGTATCATTTCTCTGAATACCACCTCTTCTGGTGCTGACATCAAAGAAAATGTATACAGTTTCCCTGTGTTGATCAGATTATCAGAGAGCGATTTTGATTTCAGCAGTGCGACTGACGACGGAAGTGACTGTATCTTCATTGATTCCCAAAATAAGCAGCTCCGTTTTGAAATTGAGCAATGGGATATCACTAAAAAGACTGCCATTATCTGGGTATCTCTGGACACAGTATATGGAAATAGTGATAAACAAACCATAACAATGCTCTGGGGAAACCGCAACAATGTATCAACTTCAGCTCCCCTCCCTGTATTTGATTCCTCCTATGGCTTCTTAGGATGTTACCATTTTAATGGAAATCTTAAGAATGCAGCCTTAGATGCCTATAACGGTATTGACAGTAGCTCTTATGACACCAGTGAAGGTGTCATTGGGAATGGCCGTTTCTTCAATGGCTTCAGCAGTTTTTTCCGGGTAGAAAGTCTTCCTGATCGCCCGAGCGGATCGATCTCATGCTGGTTCAAACTGGTTTTTAATATCGATCAGTACACTTCAAAGACACAGGGGATCTGGGGGAAGAAAATTGCGGATGACCATGATTTCACCCTCAGTCTTCTGGGATCGGATTTCTTTCCCGGTACGGGGACTGGAGCTGCGGGAAACCTGATAGCCAAATTGGAGAATCCCGAAGGTGGTGAATATCTGGCCAGTAAAACATCCAACTTTTTCGCCAATGTATGGTATTTTGTTTCCTGGAGCTGGGGTGATGGGAGCAACACTCTTTACATAAATGGGGTTCTTGAAAATTCGATTTCTGAATACCGTGCAGTGTCCGGGGAATCAGATGATGAGATCGGCCGAAGTCCTTACGATGCATCTAATGTTCCAGATGGTATACCCGGTTACTTTTATGGTACTCTTGATGAGTTCCGCATAGATAGCAGGGCCAGAAGTGCTGATTGGGTTAAGTTAAGCTTTATGAATCAACGCCCTGATCAAAAGTTTATAACCATTATTAAACCCTGACCGATCAGAAAAACAGAGCAAGGATCGGTTCCCCGGTTAACCCTCGATCTTCTGTCTGTCATTTCGAACGGAGTGAGAAATCTTCTTTGACCGTTTTGGATATGTAATTTTAACTGCATGACAAATTGGATTGAAGCCACTCAAATGATTAACTGACTTATCCAGTAGTGAAGACTCTTGATACAATATCAGTATTTCTGAAGAATAGACAACAACTGATAATTAATCCTTTGTGGATTATTGTATTGCTCAAGCTTACTGTGGAGACTCTCGCCTCTGGATATTATTCCAAAATCAAGATTCTTATAATTCCAATAACTGAAACCGATATCCATTTCTTTACAGACTGACAAAAGATCATCCAGCCACCGTAATTGAAACTGCATGGGAACAAGAGCATAGACTCCGAATTCATTGCATATTACAGGTGCCCCATATCTATCTCCGAATTTTTTTACAGAAGCAATCTCCTCAACAAAACGATCCCTGTCCCAAACACCTGCCGATGCCGTGCCATATTTACGGATCAAACCTTTTCCATAATCTCCAGGATATTCCCGTTTTTCTCTTATCTCCGGTTCACTTATCCAGGGAGCAAACTGATGAGTAAAGAGGAGCGGTTCATAGAAATGGAAACAGTAGATCATGTTATCCAGGTCTACAGGAGTAAGTTCGGAGTATGCTGAAGGACTGTTCCACAAGTTGGAACCAACAATTATCGGTATCTTTGAAGCGTACCTGCGGATATTCTTGCACAGCTTATCCTTAATTTCATTCCACATTTCTGCAGCCGGTGCAACCGGTTCGTTAAGCACCTCATAGAAAATATGATTGTTGTCGCTATAGCGTTCAGAAAGACAAGCCCAGATTTTTTCTGTTTTTTTCAAATAAGAGGGATCTACGAAGAGATTCTGGATCGGGACATTATCTGATTCTGCGAAATCGTGCCCTGGACATTCATGCAGGTCGATAATCATAGAAAGCTCTGCATTGTAAGCCCACCTCACAGCCTGGTCCAGATACTTTAACCGATATTGGTAAGGATTGGCATTTTCATCAAAAAAGAGGTAATAGTCAATCGGGAGCCGCACATGGTTAAAGCCCCATTCTTTCACCTGAAGAAAGTCTTTTTCAGTAATAAATGATTCTATATGTGCATCGATACCGGAGAAATTATCCGGATCTTTCTCCTTGATAGCATCCAGTTGGCTGAGCCATCCTCCAATATTAATTCCTCTTAAACGTTTCATAATTTCCATTCTCTTTTACCGATCCATTATCACCGAAAAAAAGAGCAGAGTTAACAGGTTTTTTCCCATTACTTCTCCAAAATCAGCTCATCTGTAATATTTTGCCTTATAATATAATTTGAACTCCAGCCAACTACTACAGTCTGGTAGGCCCTGGTCCCGCTTTAACAGAGATAAAGTTGATAGAGGAATCGTATTGAAGGTACAAAGAGCGGCAGAAATCATTGGCATCTGCAGATTGATTTGCATGAAAATACAGGCAACTGAAAGAACCCAGAAATCAGGCAGTATCAAAAGATTCAAAAAGAGAATCACTCAGAGCCATCAAGTGTTCCCAGACATTGATATGCGAAACTTTATATGCCTGATCCGTTTTCAAATAGTTCAGACAACTCTGCGATTGCCTTTTCCTCATCGCTTCCATCTGCGCTTACTTCGATCTGCTCTCCTTTGTTGGCAGCCAGCAAAAGTAGCTGAAGAATAGAGCAGCCATCAGCCTCACTGCATCCATTGCAGATTTTTATCTTAGAGTTAAACTGCTGACATTTCTCCACTATTTTTGCCGCCGGTCTTGCATGAATCCCATATTCTTCCTGAACAACAAACTTTTTGGTTATCATCAGTAACCTCCACCGCCGAGATTGCTTGCAGCATATAAGAGAATTTGATCAGGAATCGCTTATTACGGTAAAGCATTCCATTATTACACCATTGTTTACTACTTTGGTGAACATTGATAATATAGTTTCAGATAAATTGTGGAACAAAGAGTTTTATAACTGAATCGGAAGATTATTCGGTGATAAAAAGGGCAGAGCAACCAGCCTGGTTGCAGTGTAGCGCAGATTTGACTGGATCTTGGCATTATTAACGTAAGAGTTGTCGAAAGTTTGAAGAACTTTATGATTGTAAACGAATTAAAATCAAGAAAATGAAAATTCATTATTTCAGGAATTATATTCTTTCCTTAATTAAATTCCTGTTTAAATAAAAAGTGTATTATTTCACTTTTTTTTTTAAAAATTTGATGTACAATTGATCTGTTGGACTTTTTTTAATATCACATATTATCAGGAGGCATTTTGCTGTGAAACGTTTTCTTGTTATTTCATTTTTTCTAATCTTTTCCACATCAATCTGCGCACAAAACTGGGCATCATCAGAAGGAAGTTGTTTTCAGAAGGGCAATTTTAATTTGAGTACTGGGTTAGGAATCGGCTGGTTTGGCTTTTTTGTAGCAGGAGAATACGCTATAAACGATGCTATTTCTGTAAGTGTGGGTACCGGTTACAATGGCTATGGGTTCGACAAGTGGTGGAGATATAACTATATACCAATCGTTGGCAGAGGAGCATTTCACCCTTTCAACCTTAAGGTGCTCAGTAATAAGATAAAAATCCGCAATAAATTGGATCCATATGCAGGACTCGCCATGGGATATCATATCGGCTGGGCTACAGAGCTTGAGAAAATGGATGAGCTTAATGATCTTCTAGGGTTAGGTGGAATAATTGATCGCAGCAAACCGAAGGTTGGCCATTTTATATTCCGCGAGTTTATAGGAGTAAAATTTTATCTTACAGATAAGTTTTATCTGACCTTGGAAGAAGGTGGTGGTCTGAGCTGGCTCAATTTGGGAGTAGGCTTTAAGCTTTAAGTTTTTAAGTTTTCTACCTGCTTACTGCATAAAATATCCTTCTTGTTTTTTGGGGTTATCCCGTAAAAACAAGAAGGACAACATTTTTAAGTACTCGTAATACTAAAACCATTCTGTATAGTGATCCCTTATAGAACTACTCACAAGGAAAAATGTATCTATCAAAAGCCAATCACCGTTCAGGTATCCGGGACCTAAAACAGGTACAGGTTAGCGAAGACGGTTCGCTTAAGCTTGCCATTGTATCCGATACCCATTCAGCTCCTTATGCTGGTGCAACGGAGTTAATTGCCGGGTTACACCCCAATGCAATCCTTCATGCAGGAGATATCGGTGACTTGCACATACTGGACCAGTTTGCTGCGATCTGTCCGGTATATGCAGTTCGTGGAAACATCGACCAAAGGCTGCCGACTTTACCGGATGTACTGGTGCTGGAAATCATGTCAAAAGAAAAGCTTCTCCTCCGGATTTTAATGTTACACGTAGGTCTTTATGGGCCCAAACTGCAATCGCAGGTTATCCGCAAAGCAAAATCAGAAGATGCTTCACTGGTGATATGTGGCCACTCTCATGTTCCTTTCATAGGGAGCGGACACGGATATACCGTGTTTAATCCGGGTTCCATGGGACCACGAAGAAATGGGCTGCCTATCGTGTTTGGTATACTTGAATTGAATGCTGGCAACTTTCGGCTGAGTCATGTTGATTGTGAAACTGGTTTGCCCTGGAGACCACCAGTTTACTAAGACAATAAACTGCAGCATTCCTATTCTATTATGACGACTGCATTCCTGTAGTCAAAAGTAATTGCCCCTGACATCATTAACCAGCAGAAACGATATCTGGTAGGTTCATTTATCAATGGAGCCGGAAGTGAAATTTTGGCCAGATGTTTTTTTGACATGATTTTTTCGGGTATTTGGCACGAGTATTCAAAATCAGCTTTTGCCAATTCATAAGATGTGTCAACGATTTGTTTCATCAAACAGAAAAGTTTGAAAACTTCCTGGATTTTAATTAGTTCGCTATGTTTTGACATCAATTTTTCAATATTATTACTGAATTCCTCTGCCCAAAGCTCCTCAACATTCCTCTTATCTCCATCTTTTTCAGATGAAATGAGTCTAAATTTCGCCTTTTTAATTTCGATACTGTTTTCCCCTTTTTTCATAATCAGAGAATCTGGTACCAAATAAAATTTGGTTATATAAAATGTGCCCACTGCACCAACCTTGATTGAACCATATAAGGCCGATTCTACATAACCAAAAAATGAGCTCAAACCTCTTACACGTATTCTTTTCTTTCCCAAAATCAATTGTTTTAATTTAAGATCTGCATCAAATAAATTGTTGGCCAGTATCGAATTTCCCGAAACATTTGTTGTCACATTTTGATAGGTTTTTGCAGTCATCCAGTTATGCGCTGCCCTGGCTCCATCCGATCCAAGTGGTCTTCTTACAAATTCATCATTGAAAGTAAGATAAGCATCTGTCTCATCCTGGGTATAATCAATGATACATTCAGGATACACTTCTGATTGACACATCTGCATTATTTCATATACTGTTTTTCCTGTTATATTTTTCTCCTTCATCATAGTACCTCTTAGTACCAATTTGTTGCTTCCATTGTATCCAATCCAGTTTATCTGACTCAAATAGTAATTCGGAGAAGCAATCAGTTGATCAACTGTAAGTTCAATATTTTCTGCAAAAATACAGAACACAACAGTAAAGATAAGGAATACCGGGGCTGTCTTCATATTTGTACCTCCTATCCTTTTCCCCCATTCGTGCTATTAGTGTTATCCCAGTCTGCTCTTGAACAAAATAATAGTTCAAAAAGTGCAAGTAATTTCATTAAAATAAGTATCTCTTAATTGTCACTTTAGGGTAACTACCAAATTTAACGAGTAAGCCCAGATGAAACCCTGTTGCTTTAAGATAATTCAGCACCTGTGCTTCATGCTCCGGTGCAATTTCTTTTACCACTTTAATCTCAATGATAATTTTATCGTTACAGATAAAATCAGGGTTATATTTCTGCTTCAGTATTTTACTTTTATATCTGATAGTGAGTTTCTTCTGAGTATAAAAAGGTATTGCCCTCAGTCTAAATTCCTCTTCCAAACATTCTTGATACACTGATTCCAGAAAGCCATTACCCATTTCATTGTATACATCAAAAATAGCACCCTGAATTGAATAGTATTCTTTTTTATAAAGAATACTGTGATTGAGTTTTTTCGTATTCATAGTTCTACTTCCTGTTTGTATGTGCATTAATCAGTTGTAGCACAATTTAGGATATTCATCACGAAATACACTCATTATCGGTCAACAATTGACACAGAAGACACAAATAGAAACGAAATTCTGAATACTTTCCTTTATCTACAAAAAAGGGAAGGAGTTACACGAATAGCACGATTGAAAACTGAAATCCTTTAACCATTCTCTTCTTATTCTTGTTTGGTTAATAAGAAGTTGTAGTTACATTGTCATTTCAGAAAACACGTGCAATCAAAACATTAACAATTAGTCTCTCCCCACTATCTTCTTAGATAGTATTATCCTTCCCTTATCGGCTCTTAATTCAACCAGGTAAACTCCATTCACACTGTTTCTGAAAAAACCACCATTGAGACTGTGAACCAGCCTTTCGGCACTCCTGCCTGAGACAAGTTTTCTTTCCACAATGCGTCCAGAAGCTGTATATAGAGTATACTGAACAGGTCCTTCAGATAAAAGATTCCTGCCATCCACATTTTTGGGTTCTCTTGTTCCATGACAGATTGAGGTAATCTGAGCCGGGTAACCATAAAATTCGATTTCGCTCACATTCAGATAACCACCTGTTCCATTATATCTGACAAAGCGCACCGGCTCAGAATGCACTACTGTCATACTGGTAAAGGTTTTTCCTGCAGGAATTTCTCTAATTGTGCAAAGTTTCTTCCAGTTGACACCATCAGAAGAGGCCTCGAAACTGCGTCCTCCCATCCGGTCTTCATATCCTTCTCTGGGATAATACCGGACAGCAGTAATAACCATCCCCTTGCCTTCTCCAAAATCATAACCGACCCATACCATATCACCCATACAATCTGCATAGGTGGAAGTTTTTCCATCGACAGCAGCTTTATAATGGACACTGCTGTTTTCCTGGTATGGTTTACCACTGCCAATCAGTTCCCCTGTTAGTTTCTTGCTTTCCGGGCCGACATCAACCGCTTTAGTTGAATGAGAAAGAGTGTTGGCCGGATCTGCATCATCTTTGATATTTTTAACTGTCAGATTGATTTGTTCACTGTTTGATATGCCCGAAACCGTTAGCTGGACTGTGCAGTTATCATTTTGCAGTTTTGCTGCAGTTACAGTTGCACTACTATTATTAACAGTATAATTGGAAACCGTTTCAGCACTTTTTCTGTCCAGACCTTCGGAAAAAAGGATAGAAACCGTTCCGTTTACCGAAGCAACTGCATCCACTATCGAAGGAGCTATGGTATCGGCGACTTCCTGATATACACGCACATAATCGATTATATACTGAATCGGAAATGTGGTGCCTGATGGATCTCCCCCATTGCTGCCTATTGCCTGGTTTATCATTATGTAGGCTTTCTGATGGAAGGGGTTGCGCAATTTTGCAAGATTGCCATTGATAGTTGTACTAAGATCTGTGGTATTCTGCAAAAAGTCATCTACATAAAGATCAATTTTCTCTTCGGTCCAGTGCATTCTCCAGATGTGAAAATCTTTGGCGAATTCATCATCAACAGCTTTAGTTTGGGAATCCCATTTCGCTTCCCAGCGGGTGTTGGTTCCCCAGGCCACATTCGCATGAAGTTTTCCATTATAGTACTCCATGATATCCACTTCACCATTGCTTGGCCACTCCTCAGAAACGCCCAGAGTCCAGAATGCCGGCCATGAACCTTTACGAATGTCGATTTTCGCCCTGATCTCAAATATGCCGTATTGAAATTCCCGCTTGCCCCGGGTATAAAGACTCGCTGATGTATATTCGTTTCCATTCCAATTGTCTCGGCGGGCTTCGATTATAAGGTTCCCATTCTCCATTCTGGCATTTTCCAACCGTTTTTCGGTATAATATTGCAGCTCGTTATTTCGAACATATCCTTTCTCATAACCCCAGTTATTGGGATCTGGCAGACCGCTTCCCTCGAATTCATCTGACCACACTAGTTTGTAATTCTCATAGGATGGCTGTGCATCTGCAGGAGTAATAAAGAAACTGCAGACTGCAGAAAGAAAAATCAGTTCTCTTATACTATCTTTCATTTGAGTCATCCTTTCGATTACTTATTTTAAAATAAAATACTCTTAAATGACTTAATATGTGCGTAAATTATTAAATGAGCAGTGCAAAAAGCTAATCGGGGTTAAGTTGCCCCAAAGAGCGGATTTTCCGGTGAATTTAGTCCCTTGTATGAATATCTATTTAAAGTCAGAACCGATTCTGAAACTATATGGCTGCAAAATCAACTTATATATTTTAGAGATATCCGGGCAGTAATACTTTTTTACTGAGAATTATCGTGTTTTTATTCAGGAATAAAAATCAACAGGCAAGTTCTCTCCTTACAGAAGTGTGAAGCAGTGCAAACAATGAAACTCTCTGGAGGTTAACATGAAACGGCGCTCATTTGGCAAAATGATGATAATGGCCGCGACATCCATGATAGCCAAAAATGGCTGGTCCCGCCCTTTAAAAGCTGCAGCATCCGATATTGATCTTCCATCCCCAACGACTGGCCTTCATTCTGTAGAAGAATGTCTCAACTCCAGGGTTTCGACTCATGGCGGTTATAGTGGTACACTGAACCAGCAGATACTGGCAAATGCCCTCTGGGCTGCATCGAGACCGCCCCTGATGGGTGTTTCACGTTTTATCTACGCAGCTACTCCGGATGGAGTCTATAACTACGATCCTGTTTCACATAAACTGACACTTCATACCAGCGGTAACAAACTCTCAGAATCTAAGTTGGCATTCGAAATTGGCATTGCAACCGATCCTGCAGGTTTAGCCGAGGATGCAGGTGCTGCTTTACACTGGGCTCATCTGGCAATAGTACCGTTTTTAGAAAACACATCGGAGAAACCGGTCTGCTGCCCTAAAGACAGTGGATACGAAAATGCTAATGAATCCTGGAATCTATCGGCAAATGTACATCTGGTAAACTGCTATGGAAAAATGTCCTCTGCCAGCGGTTTTAAAACCAATCTGGTTGCAACCTCATCCGACAATAGCCTGCCCGCGCCATCGGTTGATGGCACTACAATACTTGAGAATGCCATGCGGGAACCGATTTTCGGAGATGAATTCAGTAGTGAAGAACTGACTCTGGAAGAGATCTCACAGCTAGCCTGGGCCGCATACGGATGTACACCGCACAGCATAAGCTCCAAGGCAGGTTTAACTGTAGCATCATGGAATGCGAAGTACTATCTTACAGGCCGTATTTACATTGTCAGATCAGGATCGGTAGACAGATACCACATGCGACAGTCTTCCGGTGATGATAGCACACGGGATCATCGCATAGAACAATTGATCAGTGAAGATCGAAGGGCTCAGCTCAGAAGTGCCGTACCCCGAATCTCACAGAGTGCACCGGTTTACTTTGTTTTCTGTGCAGATTCGACTTCACGCGAAAGACTTCTGGAAGCAGGTTATTGTGGATCAAGTGCACTCCTTCAGGCCACTTCTATGAATATTCAGGGGCATTATTGCGGTGGATTAAATGATACTGAACGTACTGCCATGCAGCAGGCTCTGGGAATCAATGATACTGACAAGCCTCTTCTGTTATTTGCAGCCGGAAAGCCAATTATATCATCGATAAAACCATCAATCCATAAAAGTTCCCTGATGATCTCAGTCAGCCCTAACCCTTTTGTTAACAAAACCGAGATAAGCATTATTTCTTCACCGGATCAGAAAGTCGAAGCTGCGATTTTTGATCTCAAAGGAAAACATATCAGAACGCTTGTACAGTCAAATCAATCTAAAACATCAGTAATTGCCTGGGATGGAAAAGACCACAAAGGCAGATCAGTGGCAACAGGTACATTTGTATGCAGAGTATCTGCCGGAAGCACGATCCGATCGATACTTCTGCATAAAAAAAAGTGAATTCACTACTATCTCTGCTCTTTCCAAAGAAGGACTTAAGAACCGATAATGCCCTTGGAAACAAGTTCACACATTATTGGATCTTAAAGTCTGTCATTGGGAGATTGGGGCGTTTGTTGCTAATAAATCCTTTGACATACTGATTCCGCAGGAATTATAATGCAGATAAAGGTATCTACTTATGAAAACAATTGAATCAGCTAATCAAACCAACACTCAAACCGCTTCTTTCTGCCTGCTTGCCCTAAGCCTTCATCTGCTATCCCTATTTCTATGACTTACGAGCGGACAATCCTAAACATCTGAAAAATAAACACATTACAAGGCCCGCTCAAAAAGCGGGCCTTAATAATTTTTACCCGTATGGAGGTATAAACATGAAAAAGTACCAGCCAATTCAATCCATCGATCTTCATCAGAGGTCATGGCCGTCAAAAAGAATAGAGAAAGCACCAGTGTGGTGCTCTGTGGATCTTCGGGATGGAAATCAGGCATTAAGAAATCCTATGACACCCACTCAAAAGATAAAGTTTTTTAAGATGCTTCTGGAGATTGGCTTCAAGGAGATCGAAGTCAGTTTCCCCTCGGCATCAAGAACCGATTTCGAATTTACCAGGAAACTGATAAGTGAAGGGTACATTCCTGAAGATGTGACTGTACAGGTGTTGACCCAGGCAAGAAAGCATCTTATTGACAAGACATTTCAGGCAATCGGTGATGCCAGAAGGTGTATCGTTCACCTCTACAATTCGACTTCACCGGCGCAGCGGGAGATTGTATTTAACAAAACTCCTCAGCAGATTATTGCATTGGCAGTCGATGGGGTAAAAATGATACGGGACAGGGCATCGGAAGTTAATTGCGATATCATTCTTGAATACTCTCCGGAAAGTTTCTCCCAAACCGAACTTTCCTTTGCCAGTGATATTTGCAATGCAGTAATAGAAGCCTGGTCTCCTGATGAGAAGCAGAAAATCATCATTAATCTTCCATCAACTGTTGAAGTCAGCACTGCCAATGTTTTTGCCGATCAGATTGAATTTATGAGCAGAAACATCCCATCGGAGAATGTGATCCTGAGTGTTCACACTCACAATGACAGAGGTTGTGCTGTGGCTGCAGCAGAACTGGCTCAGCTTGCTGGGGCACAGAGAGTTGAAGGAACTCTTTTTGGAAATGGCGAACGGACCGGTAATGCGGATATAATAGCTCTTGCCTTGAACTGTTATGCGCAGGGAATCGATCCTGGTCTTTCCTTTACCGATATTTCCAGAATAGAATCGGTTTACAGGGAGTGTACAGGACTGCCAGTCTCTCCCAGGCATCCTTATGCGGGCGAACTCGTTTTTACTGCTTTCTCCGGTTCGCACCAGGATGCAATCAGCAAGGGATTGGCCAGATACAAAGAGACTGGTGGCTACTGGAATATACCCTATCTTCCGATCGATCCTAAAGATATTGGCAGAGATTATGAATCGGTAATACGTATCAACAGCCAATCTGGAAAAGGTGGAACAGCCTATATTCTGAAACAGTATTATGGTTTACATATTCCCAAGGAGCTTCATCCGGAAATAGGGGCTGTCATCCAGAAGGCTACAGATGAAAAGGGAACTGAAATGACACACGCAGAGGTATTTCAATGCATCGACAAGGAATTCATCAATGTGCAGGGGCCTTTCGGGATTGATCGTTTCAGTATAGAACCGGGTGTAGTTAAAGAGGAATCTCCCAGGAAGGTAAACATTAAAGCCGGTTTTCGTAAATATGACAGAACTTTTGAAATCGAAGGTGCCGGAAATGGTTTTATCGATGCACTCACTCAGGCTCTCAATGCTTGCGGAACCGGTTTTAAAATTGTAACATTCCATGAACACAGTCTCGAAGAGGGTTCGGAGGCTAAAGCGGTGGCATACATTCAAATAGAAAGCTCAGACAGTCAGCGCTTCTGTGGAATCGGCATAGATACGGATATAGCATTTGCATCGCTCAAAGCTTTGATAAGTGCACTCAACAGGAGCGAAAAAGGCCGGGAATAAAATTTCGCTTTGAACCAAAAAGGTGAAAAGGGTATTTTTATCTTCCCTGAGGAGAAATGTTTTCTGAAAAGATGAATGAGGAGAAATGTGACTGATTTTGACTATGCAGTGCTTATTGGTCGTTTTCAACCATTTCATCTTGGCCATGAAAAACTGTTTCGCCACGCTGCAGCTATTGCCAGACACATAATAATTATCATGGGTTCACACAACTGTCCCGAGAGTATCCGAAATCCATGGGACAGTTGCACCAGAGAAAAGTTCATCCGTTTATCACTGCCAGATGTAGACTCTTCTGTTTATACCATCAGCTTTATAGCCGATTCCGCCTATAATTTTAATGACTGGCTGATCCGTGTGCAGAAACAGGTTGCATCAATTGCCGATAAAGATTCCAGAATCACTATCGTAGGTCACTTTAAGGATGATACATCCTATTATCTAAGCTATTTTCCGCAATGGAGTCTTGAAATTCTTCCAACTCAGGTCAGCGGAGTCAGTTCGACAAGCATTCGTGAAGCCTGTTTTGAAGGCGCTATCTCCACCATAAAGGACGTGGTGGCTCCAGAGGTTTACAATGAACTCTCCAAATGGATTACCACCGTTAATTTCCGGGAACTTCTTGAAGAGTATCGTTTCATAAAGAATTTCCGTAATAAATGGAAGGATCTGCCATCAGCACCGACATTTGTAACAGCGGAAACAGTGCTTTTTGCATTGGGGCATGTACTGCTAATAAAACGCAAAATTTATCCTGGCAAAGGCAGGTATTCTTTGCCCGGAGGTTTTGTAAGACAAGAAGAGACAGTCGAGCAGACTGCTTTACGGGAGCTAATAGCCAGCACCGGTATCAGGACCGATTACAAAGAGCTTTCCGGAAGCATTAAAATGAGTCGGGTTTTTGATCACCCGACAAGAGATCTCAGGGGGAGAGTGATAACGCATGCATTTATGATTGAGCTTGCAGTCAAAACTCTTCCGGAAATTGAAGCCCGTGATGTAGCAGATGAGGTGATCTGGTGTCCGTTATATCGTCTGGAGGAGCTGGAAAGCAATTTTTTTGGGGATCATGCACAGATAATCCGTGTTTTTGTAAATCGTATGATTTCCTGAATTCCAGCCCCCTATCCCCCAAAGGGGGACTTAAGAACTGACCGCCCTTGGATCAGTTAACAGGTTACATCATGAGATCTTAAAGTCTCCCGATGTACATCGGGAGATTTAGGGGGCGGGGGAATGGAGTTGAGTTAAGAATTAATTGTTTGAATGAAAAAATTTAAAGTATAGAAATCAGGTTAGATCAGGGAATTATTATGAAGATAGCACTTGCTCAGATGCGGGTAATTGCAGGGCAGCCGTGGAAAAACTTCGAAAAAATTAAGCAGTTTACCGATGAGGCACGACAGAAAGGGTGCCAGATTATTGCATTTCCGGAGATGTGTGTCGGAGGTTATCTTCTGGCAGACCGCTGGACAGAAGACGCCTGGTGCAATCACCTTGTCTCTTTCAATGATCGTATACGTGAACTTTCTGAAGATATCATTATTATTTACGGTAACCTTCTTGTGGACAGGTCAAGGAAAAACAAGGATGGCAGAATGCGCAAATACAACGCAGGTTTTGCCTTTTATAACCGTAAACCGCTTCCCAGGGCAGGAGCACTTCCAGAAGGTGTAACAATCAAGAGTCTTCTTCCCAGTTACCGGATTTTCGATGATGAAAGATACTTTTACTCCCTTACCGAATATGCTTGCGACACCAACACACAGGTAGAAGACCTCTTACAACCGTTTCAGACCACTATCGGAAACGAGGTAATCCGTTTCGGAGTTGAGATCTGCGAAGATTTGTGGTTCAATGATTATCGGTATAGAGGAGAACCTCTTAACATTTCTAAACGCCTTATTGAGAATGGGGCTCAGTTCATCTTCAACATATCATCCAGCCCATGGACCCATGGAAAAGACCGGGCACGCAATAACCGAATTCAGGAAAGTTTCAGGGATACCGGCAGGTTCGTTCCTTTTTATTATGTAAATTGTACCGGAGTTCAGAATAACGGAAAGAACATCGTAGTTTTTGACGGTGATTCCACTATTTACAATGAAAAAGCGCAGGTGGTAAGAACATGCAATAAACTGTTTACTGAAGAGCTGTTGATACACGATACCGATGCGGCTCTCAACCCCATAAAAAAAGAGCCCCTGGATGCCATCAAAGCTAAATACCTTGCGGTTATAGAAGGAATCCGGGGGATGGATGAGATCATGGGAAATGACCGGTTTCCATATATTGTGGGAGTAAGCGGAGGAATAGATTCAGCGCTTACTGCATGTCTTCTGTATCAGGCTGTTGGAAACAAACGCATAGTGGCCTGTAACCTTCCTGCAAAATACAACAGTCAGATTACCAGAGAAATTGCAGCAAATCTGACTGGTAAACTTGGTCTTAACATGCATTGTATACCCATAGAAGAGATGGTAAATGTTAACAACCGGCTTCTGGAAAGTTTCAACCCAGGTGAGCTTAACCGGGAGAACATTCAGGCTAAGATAAGAGGCACCAGCATTCTTTCCAATATAGCTGGAATTCTCAATGGAGTGATGACCTGCAATGGAAACAAGGTGGAGATTGCACTTGGTTATACTACGCTTTATGGTGATGTAAATGGAGCGATTGCTCCTCTGGGGGATCTTCTCAAGACGGAGGTTTTTGAGATGGCCTCATTTCTGAACAGGGAAATTTTTTCTGAAGAGGTAATCCCCTGGGCTCTGATTCCTGATGAGTCTTTTCAGTTTAAAGTAGCACCTTCAGCGGAGCTTAGAGAAAATCAGGTTGATCCCATGAAATGGGGTTATCACGATGCACTTATCCGCATGTTTACCGATTATCAGAAAACCGGGGCAGAAACCATTATCAGGTGGTATATGGATGGAGAGCTTTGCAAACGGCTGTCAATTCCCGAAACGCTTCTGAAGAGATATGGTCTTGATGATCCGCGGGTATTTATCGATGATCTGGAGTGGGTAACAGGCAGTATACAGAGAGCTGTTTACAAGAGAATTCAATCCCCTCCCATTATAATTCTCAGCAAGAGCAGTTATGGATATGATATACGGGAAAGTCAGCTTCCGGTTTATTATACCGACAGTTACAATGAACTTAAGAAGCAGCTTCTGGAGAGAAGCTGATGAAGTTCTCTGCGTTAAATGTTTCATTTTCGTTCACGCTTCTGCGTGCTCTGAGTTTAGTTTTTTTCGTAAATTAGAATGAAACTGTTATGTATCCAATAATTGAATTTGATTCAGATTCGAAGCCTGTAATATCTCCTTCCTTTTACTATAAAGCCCTGGATGGAGCTGAACACTGTGTTATTTGCTTTTTTAAGGAAGTCATTGAAAAGGTAATCAGAGAAAATGATGCTGTCATTAAAGCGACATTAAGAAGTGAAATAGGTGAAAACCACATTTAGAAATAATTTACAACGACAAAAAAATATCGTTTTTTCATCCTTATGCCGGAGCACCTCTGGCAGCAGCCATGATGGATGAAGTAATTGCGCATGGATATACAAAATTTGTTGCCTGTGGCGGAGCAGGAGTACTGGACAAAGAAATTCAAACCGGGAAAATCATTATTCCTTATTCTGCAGTACGCGATGAGGGAACATCATACCACTATGTAGAACCGAGCAGGGAAATCGAGATCCCGGAGTTTGTAATAAGCAAATTAAAAGCAAATCTGGAAAAAAACGGGATTCCCTATATTGTCGCTAAGACATGGACCACCGATGCATTTTACAGAGAAACAGAAAAGAGGCGAGATTTAAGAAAAAAGAGGGATGCCTTACTGTGGAGATGGAATGCTCTGCGTTTGCAGCAGTGGCCAGGTACAGAAATGTGCTTTTCGGTCAATATCTGTACGGAGGAGACGATATAAGCTGTTCAGAGTATGATGATCGAAACTGGTCAAAACTTCCAATACGAGAGCAATTGTTCTGGATATCGGTTGAGGCTTGCCTGTCTTTGTAATAAGGTTATCCCGTAATTTCAAAACGGATTTTTCGCATAGGCGTCCTCCTTCTACACATTTCAGCTTCCTTTCTTCTATTGAAAAAAAGCAGAATATGGGTTATTGTGAGCGCCTTCTGATATCAGATCTTTAAACGGTCATTTTGAGTGATAACGGGCACTGGATCTTTCTGGTCTTGCCAGGACTTACCAAAAATGAATCTATTGGGACTATATTAAATATCCCACCAGGTACACCTGAGGCCATCAAAAACATCTGTTCAATCTCTACCTCACCAGTAAAACTCTCACTTCCGGTGCCGGATATTCGTATGGAACCGGTCCTGGTTCACCAGAAGGAGTTTATGAATACAGATTCCAATATTGCTCCGCAGGATCTGCACTTGTCCATACGCCTATATCCGGATCGTACATTTGGCAAGGGGTCAGATATCTCCGGGGTAATAATCACCAATCATGATCTGGATATAAAGCAAGTACAGATAATGGGACATGTGTGGGCACGTACAATCATCACTCATTATAACGGAAGCTCATTCACCAATTACCTTATCAATAGCACTATATCCAAAGCAGATAACGAGTGTTTTTTCCCACTGCTTGGTGCTCTTCCTGCAAGAATAAGAGGAACCAGATAAGATTTCTGATTTAGGATTTCGGAATTCGGCCGGTGGAAGATTCCAGGATTTTTGCCTCCTTGCAACTTAGAAAAATCAAATTCAGGCACCAAAACAACCCTAAAATGACTCCGCCAGCTCTTTTTTGGTTCCCGGAGCCTTGATTTAATGTGCCCCGGCCTTGATCTAACAATTTCCGAGCTTGATTTGATAATTTCCGGCCTTGATTTAATAATTTCCGGTCTTGATTTGATATTTTCCGAGCTTGATTTGATAATTTCCAGCCTTGATTTGATATTTTCCGGCCTTGATTTAAGGCGCCCCGGTTTCCAGGACAGCTATTTTGGCCGCTCCACCTCAATTAAACCATAATTTGAAGGGATAAATTCTTTGATCACAGTCTCCAGGCACTCTCTTTCCCCTAATATCCACCCAAAAATCCCAGTGGCTGGCTAGCGTGACCGGAAGCGATCCTCAAACTATCCCCCTTATTAAGGGGCCGCTTTCCAGCGGGGGATTCCTACTCTGACTGCCAACAACCTACTCATAACGAAGAGCTTCAATAGGATCCAGCTTCGAGGCTTTTATTGCAGGATACCAGCCAAAAAATATTCCGGTAAGCGCACATACCATACTGGAGAGAATTATCGAGTTGAATGTAACCAGTGTTGGCCATTTTAGAATCTGACCGACTGCAAAGCTGGAAACCAATCCCAGCGCCAACCCCACTAATCCACCAGTCACACTTATGATAATTGCTTCGATCAGAAATTGCATCATGATATCAATACCCCTGGCCCCCACAGCCATCCGCAGCCCGATCTCCCTGGTACGCTCGGTAACCGATACATACATGATATTCATAATACCGATTCCTCCCACCAGAAGAGAAATACCTGCTATGGAAGCCAAAAGTATAGTCAAAAGACGGCTGGTGGAACTTATTGCTGACAATAGTTCCTGCTGAGAACCGATAGAAAAATCATTTTCATCGAATTCACCTAATCTATGCTGTGCTCTTAGGACCTCTTCGATTTCCGCTTTCGCTGCATCGGCATCCTTTTCATTGTATGTGGATGCATAAATAAAGTTGATCCTGGTTCCGCCCTGAATTCTTTTCTGTACAGTAGTGTAGGGTGCGATTACTATATCATCCTGATCCTGCCCAAAAGAGGTCTGCCCCTTGGATGCCAGGACACCTATTACTTTGAAAGGGATATTCTTGAACCGGATATTCTTTCCTACAGGATCTTCTCCATCTGGGAAAAGGTTTTCAACCACGGTTTTTCCCAGAATGCAGACTTTTGCAGCGCTGACAATGTCTCTGAAAGTAAATTTCTCACCCGATTGGATAGTCAGTTCTCGAATTTCAAAATACCCAATATCCACTCCGTGAATCTGGGTATTCCAGTTATTGGCACCGGCAATCACCTGTCCACCACTTGAAACCGTAGGTGAGACTTCTTTGACAAGTTTACATTGATTCCTGATAGCTTCCACATCATCCAGAGTCAGAGACTGGGCAGAGCCTGCTCCTCCGCGTGCCGCACCCTGACGGAAAGAGCCACGGTTTATCATGAGCATATTCGAGCCCATCTTTCCGATTTCCTTCTGAATACTCTGCTTGGAGCCCTGTCCAATTGCCAGCATCGTGATTACCGAGCCTACACCAATAATAATACCCAGCATGGTAAGAAACATGCGAAACTTATTTCTTCCAATCGCTTTGAGTGCCAATAAAATCAACCGAATTATGTCCATATATTCCTTGTTTTTTCAGATATCGTTGTCTTTTGGAAGTCCTGCCAGGGCTTCTGTTGCAGAAACCGGTTTTTCGATTATGCGGTCTGAGATTATCTTTCCATCCCTCAGGCGAATGCTTCGGGAACTGAACATCGCAATGTCGGCTTCATGAGTGACAAAGACAATAGTGCGGCCCTTTTTGTTGAGATCCTGAAACAAAGCCATGATCTCATAGGAGGTTCTGGTGTCAAGGTTTCCGGTGGCCTCATCTGCAAGCAGAACTACAGGATTATTTACAAGAGCCCTGGCGATGGCAACTCGCTGCTGTTGTCCTCCTGAGAGCTGATTAGGTTTATGAAAACGACGCTCCTTCAATCCTACCATATCCAGAGCAACTTCTGCCCGCCTTCGTCTCTCATCGTTGCTAATTTCCGGATTGTAAAAAAGAGGCAGTTCAACGTTTTCCAGTGCAGTTGTTCTGGGGAGCAGATTGTATGACTGGAAAACAAAACCGATTTTCCGGTTTCGCATGACAGCCAATTGATTGCGGTTCATACTGGAAACCGCAGTTCCATCCAGATAGTATTCTCCGCTGGTGGGTCTGTCAAGACATCCCAGAATGTTAAGCAGAGTAGATTTACCCGATCCGCTGGTTCCCATAATAGTGACAAACTCACCGGGATTGATGGTGATATCTACCCCTTTAAGAGCCCGCACTGTTTCACTTCCTACCGTAAATTCGCGGCATACGTGATCAATTTTAATTATGGCTTGAACCATGTGCCTCCCCTATCGCATACGCCTTGTGCCTCTTGGGGGGCGCTGTGGCATGAACGGATTAACACTTTCAGAACCTGCTTCCTTTTTGTTTCCAAGTGATTCATTTCTTACCGAAAGAATTACTTCATCACCATCTTCCAATCCCTCGATCACCTGTACATTTACGAAATCAGACAAGCCGGTTTTAATATGGACCGGACGGATAGTTTCTCCTTTTTTAATCCATACTGTAGGTCGGCCTTTACCCGGCTTCGATCGGGGGTCAGCTTGTCTTTTTCTCATTCCAGGAGTTTTAGCTGGGCTTCTATCCTGCGATCCGGAAGAACGCATTTTTGGTGTTGAACCAGGGTCGTTAACTTCTGCACCCTGTTTTCTTTTTTTGTCTCGCTCAAATTGTGAGCTCAGCCTGTTTAACAGATTCTCATCAGGGGTAAATCTGAGAGCCCTGGCAGGAACAGTCAGTACATCGTTGACTTCGTTTAGATAGACGGTTATAGTTGCGGTCATCCCTGGCATCAGTTTCAAATCCGGATTCTGGGCGAGAACAGTTACAGTATAGGTAACCACATTGGAGGTCACCACAGGTTCGAGCCGGACCTGGGAGACATTTCCATGGAAAGTGTCTTCCGGGAAAGCGTCAACAGTAAAGATAACTCTCTGCCCTTTCTTGACCTGCCCGATATCGGCCTCATCCACAGCAGCATATACTTCCATTTGAGTCATATCCTGAGCGATTGTAAACAGTGTAGGAGCATTGAGACTGGCAGCTACAGTCTGACCCTCATCGACCGCCCTTGACAAGACAGTACCATTTATAGGTGAATAGATAGTGGCATAGCTGAGATTGAGTTCAGCCTTTTTCACTTCTGATAATGCTTTCTCTACATTGTTTTTCGCCCGCTCATACTCATAGGTTGCCTGATCGATCTCCTGCTGACTGACCATGCCCTTTTCAAATAGTTTACTTGTCCGCTCGAATTTCTGTTTAAGAAACTCGGACTCGATCTGCGCACTCTTGAGAGATACCTTGCTCAGATCCAGTGTAGCCAGTAATGTTGTTTTGTCCAGTTCCGCAAGCAACTGTCCCTTGGTTACAGTAGAATTGAAATCAACATGGATTTTTTTCACAACTCCAGAAACCTGCGTACCCACTTCCACCTTGTCGATAGGCTCAACAGTACCGGTTGCAGAAATAGTCTGGGCAATTGTACCTCTTTTGACTGTGGCAGTCTCAAACACTACCGGTTTTTCCGAATTTCTTCCCTTTAAAAGAAAGAAGGTCAATGTGGCAAGTAATAAAAGCGGAATTAAAAGCATCACCTTTTTATGGCGAATCATAATTGTGATCCTCTCTTCAGTTTAAATCCGGACTGGTATTCCCATATAGATATTAATCATCTGCATAGTCATCAATGCATTGATTTTTGATTCAAGGTGTTCTCTGAGAGACACCAGCCAGGCATTTTTTTCGATTAACAGATCTGTAGAATTTATCAAGCCCAGTTTAAACTGCTCCTGGGCCAGTTCGTAACTTTGCAATGATTTCTGATATTGCACCTGTGCTGCCATTAATTTGCTTCTGGCAGCTTCTGCGTTGTAATAAACATCCTGAACCTCTTCCAGAAGGCTTTTCTGCTCTTCCATTAGCGCCAGTTCGGCCTGTTTCGCACTGATTTTAGCTTTTTCCAGATTCGTTTTGGTTTGTCGCCTGTCATAGATAGGGATACTGAGGCTGGCACCGATTCTCAAATTCACTCTATCGGAGACCTGATCCACAAAGGGAGTCTCAAAATCATTGCCGGTCGAAACCCCTGCACTAAGACTTAGTGAAGGAAAATACCCGGCCATGGCCTTTTTGATCCCCAAGGTGGCAATCTCTTTACTCAATTGACTGCTTGCCACGCCCGGCATCTTTTCCAGTGCTGCGGAATAGATTTGCTGAATTTCGGGAATCGGTTCCAGGTGAATAGTATCGGAGAGATCTGGAAAGTTGAGATCTATTGTTGTATCTACAGGCAATTCCAACAGTGAATTTAATACACGCTGTTTTTGTTTAAGACTGTTTGTTGATACTACCACATTATATTCATCTGTTGCCAGAGATGCTTCCATTTTGGTCAGGTCTATTTTGGTGGCAGAACCCACCGAGAGCAGCTCTTTGGTTCTATCCCGTTGCACCAGGGATGCATCACGGGCGATAATTGCACTCTGCAGTGCCTCCTTTGCATAAAAGACCTGAAGATAGGCATTGGTTATGCTCTGAATCAGATTAATCTCCTGCGCCTTTACCGATTCTTCACTTTTCTGAATCTCCAGTTGTTTCATTTTGATATCGGTGCGGATTGCGGTTCCTTCAAAAACGGTCCATCTGGCATTTGCAGAATAACTGACACTCTGAGATTCGCCTTTACCACCAATCTCCGGTGACATGGAGTAGCCGACACTGCCACTTACACTGGGATATTGTGCTGCTTTTGCTGCTTTGTAGGACAAATCAGAACCAGAGCGGTCCAGCTTCAATCTTTTCATCTGAAGATTGTTCTCCAAAGCATGATCGATACACCTTTGAAGATCCCAGCTTTCCTGATCTGCTGCTTCTGAGAGAGAAACGAAAAGTAGTGATAATACTATCAAGATTATTTTTACCATATAGATTTGCCTGCCTAAGTTTTGCCTGATAAAAAAGATTCTTATGAAGCGACTTTCCCAGCCGATTAGTCATTTCGACCAGTCCACGGCCCCTGCCATTTCGAGCTGTCCTCGAGTATCAAGTCATTTAGCGAGTCCCCGAGTACCATGTAATTTCGACGAGTCCCCGAGGAGAAATCTTTCAATCCCTTCTCCTAATACCTGCATTTTTAGATGCTTCTCTAAACGACCTGAAAAATAGATTCTCACTTCCGTTCGAAATGACAAATTGAGGGGGCAACTCTTTCTTCTCAATTTTTTCTCTTATTCCTGTGAAATCCCCTTTGTTTATAGGTGCCCACAGTACCTTGAGACTTATTACTTTTTCGAACAAATGCTCTTCCCACTAATTTAAAGTGAGCCATGCTAATCTTCAAACGTGTTATCCGATTCAGAGCTTTTTAATAATCAGATCATTCCTTTAGATTCAGGTTTTCCTTTTTTTATTACAGGCTTTTTGCAGAAATCGAAGTCATTTAATCCACTGTAATGGGGTGCAAACGGATAGAAAAAAATCATTATCATGCAAAAATATAGCCTGAAGTCTTTAGATTGCAGGAAAACTTATCTGTAAAAGAGATCCGATTTAACTGTTAAAAATAGCTTTGGCCGGAATCATAATTCAAATCAACCGGTACTAAGGTTGGGAGATTTGTTTAAGATTTGTTATTTGCGCTTTGGAATTTCCTATCTGGGTTTGTTCAGGATTTGGAACTTGTGATTTGGAATTTCAAACCTGAAAGAACCCAAACCACAAACTCTAAATTTTAAGCACTATTTCACCAGAAACGCATTTTTTAGATGGTCTATTTTATCCCCGACAATGGAGATGACATCAAAACGGCAGGGTGTCCCGGAAAGATGATGCTCAGTAATGTATTGAAGTGCAACACGGGCAAGAGTCCGCTGTTTTGAAGGTGTGACCCAACAAAGAGGATTACCATAGGAGAAATTTCTGCTGGACTTAACTTCGATAAAAACTAAAACTCCATCCAAGTCTCTGGCAATGCAGTCAATTTCTCCTGTTTTAGAGCGGAATTTCCGGCAGATGATAGTGTAACCTTCCTCCAAAAGATGCTGTATGGCCAGATCCTCCCCCAGATTACCTTTTTGATGAGTATTGAGATACGGATTCATGGGCCATTCCCTTCTTTGTTAAGGGTGATTAAGTATGTGATCAAGCAGAATTGCGCCTACAGCACCAACCATTAGCCAGGTAAGCCACTGCATTTTCACCATTTCAACCCAATATCTGAATGAAAACATCCTGTAGCTGGGAGTTTTTCCTGTGCTTCTGCGCTCGGAACTCCTACGGTCGGTGATACGCCGATCGAAATCATCCGTTTTTTTTCTGGCAGACGAACTGACAGCCGAACTCGTGCGAGCTGTGGAAATTTCCACCTTCTCATCCAAATCAACCGAATCTAGATGGTCGAGCATCTCTTCAACTGAGCTGTAACGGTCCCGTTTCTCTTTTTTCAACGCCTTCAGAATGATTAATTCCAGGCGTTTGGGAGTGTCTTTACGTTTCATGGATGGCGGGACAGGAAGCTCGTGCACCTGTTTGTAAGCAATAGCCATAGGATTGTTTCCAGTAAATGGTGGATGTCTGGTAACCATCTCATACATCACCACACCCAAAGAGTAGATATCGGTCTGAGCATCCAGGGGTTTTCCCTGAGCCTGTTCCGGAGACATATACTCAGGAGTGCCTACGGCTGAGCCAGTCATTGTGATATTGGTTCCGGAGAAAATTTTAGCTATCCCGAAATCGCTGAGGCGTGCAACACCGTTTTTTTCCAGAAGCACATTCTGGGGTTTGATATCCCGGTGAATGATATTACAACTGTGAGCATAACGCAATCCACGGCAGATCTGTTTTGCCAGGTCGATTATTTCTGTCAGCGGAAGCATTTTATTTTCGGCAATATATCTTCCCAGATCGGTTCCATCAACATACTGCATGGCAAAATATTTCAGACCGTCTTCCTCCCCATAATCAAAAATGCTTACTACGTTCTGATGCTGAAGAAGGGAGATGGCTTTAGCTTCAATTTCAAAGCGCCTGGAAAATTCATCATCTCTGGACAGATTAGGTGGAAGGACCTTTAAGGCCACAATTCTGTTAAGCGGCTCCTGGCAGGCCTTATAGATATCCCCCATCCCGCCTTTTCCTATTTTACCCAGAATTTTATAATGACCGATTCTGATCGGAATGGTATCAGTAGCTTTGTTTTTGAGCATGTTCATAGGACAATCCGAAAAAATTTAACTATTAATAAAGCATAAATTACTGTCTGAAATAAACCTGAATCATACTATTTAAGGTAACTATTCAGGTATTAAAACAAATAAGATAAAAAACAGAACCAATCGACCAGAAAATCAGAAAATCCTATTCTTCGTTTAGTTTTTTCTTTCAAATTTCTTCTGATTAGATATTGTTTTAATATTAGTTCCTATTTTTTCCGATTTGATATTCTTACGTTATTTTTTGCCAACAAATACCTGAGTAGTTACGATTCAAATTAAAATAATACTGGCTCCGGACTGATTTTACACCGTTTTATTTATTTCCGAAGTCACCAGCTTAATCACATCATCTACAGCTCTGCTAAGATCATCATTAATTATCGTGTACTCGTATTTTCCCTGAGTGGAAGCAAATTCGATTTCGGTAGTGGCATTTTTCAACCGCACTCTGATGTCTTGATCATCATTGCTTTTTCTTCCCCGAAGTCTCCTCTCAAGCTCTTCCATACTGGGTGGAACAATTAATATCCCTATTGCTTCAGGATATAGCTTATCGAATTGTTTTTTTCCGAAAACATCGATATCCATTATGATATGAGAACCTTGTTCAACAGTGGAATCTATGAAACTGCGCGGGGTTCCATAATAATTTTCATGAACCACAGCCCATTCTGCAAAAGCCTTCTGGTCTATTTTTCTTTTAAACTCTTCCACAGACATAAAGAAATAGTGTTTCCCGTCGATTTCACCGGGGCGGGGTTTTCTGGTGGTTGCAGAGATCGAATAAACCAGATTTGGAACGGCTGCCTTGAGTTTGTTAAGAATAGTGGTCTTGCCTGCACCGGAGGGGGCAGAAAATACGAAAATTTTTCCCTTATTCTTTTCCATTACTTGAAATTCTATTGGACTTTGAGCTCTTTTTGTGACTTATTGTTTTCCATTAATATAAGTCTCACCTCAAGAGCTTCCTTTTTAAGCTCCAGTTCTTTTTCCAGGAGGTATTGAATTTTTATTAACAGGTTGATCATGTTGTTAATAGTTCTGCTAATCACCAGAAACAGGATAAAGATCACAAAAAGTGTAACTACTGCAAGAATTATGTGCCCTGTCATAAACCTCCCGGTGTTTTATGATTCTACCTGTAAAAAGATACATCGCGAGCAGAATTAAAAAAATAGGAGCTATGTGGGTATAATTTTTGATAATACTCACTCGATGTAATCGTATTAATACTACAATACAATGGCGGTCAGATTCTGATCCTTCCCCCTAAATCCCCCAAAGGGAAGACTGCCTCCTAAATCTCCCGAAGGGGGACTTAGGAAAAGACTCCGGGATCAATCGTCCAGTGGCAATAAAGGATCTTAAAGTCCCCCTTCGGGGGATTAGGGGGCAGAACACTTTGGGGGATTTAGGGACAAACAAATCGTGAAGTTTAAGGCAAACGAATCGGGGAATTAAGAGACATAGTCGCCTTAGGTAACCAAGCAAACAAATGCAGATTGGATTTCTGCTTGACCGCGAACATGTCAGAGTGCTATTTTATGAAATTCCAAAAAAAATTGCTATTTTTTAAGAAGGAAAAAATAATGAAAGAAAAGATTCATCCCAAGTACGAATCAGTAACATTCACCTGCTCATGTGGAAACAAAATTGAGACCAAAGCTACCATAGGTAGCCGCCACATCGATATATGCAGTGAATGCCATCCCTTCTATACCGGCAAACAGAAACTTATCGACAGTGCCGGTAGAGTTGATCGGTTCCGTAAACGTTATCAGAAATTCAATAAGGAATCGAAGTAATCGTAAGAAACCATTTCTGGTTGTAGATTTTCGGGGCAGAAGTGGTCAATACCCTTCTGTCCCTTTTTTATACCATAGCACACAAGACCCATCGGAAAATCCACCACAGCATCATTAAGTGTTCTGAAAGTTCCCCATCGGGGGATTTAGGGGCATGAGGTTTTAGGGGTCTTCGCAGTTTCAGTTTTTATCATACCCCGGTAGAATCCCGGGAGTAATTGTTCAGAAGAAACGCTGTTCTCTTAAAGCAAGGAATTCAGATGAAATTAAAAACATATCTGAGCTGGATTTGTCAGATTCCAGTAAATATGCTCTCTCTTATGGCCCCCAAAAATACTGTTGGCGGACAAGCCATACTGGAAGGAGTAATGATGCGCGGGAAGGAGAATGTGTCCTGGGCTGTAAGAAAAAACACGGATGAAATCGTTGTCGAGCAGTTTCCGTTTTCATCAGTATGCAAAAAGTACAGGATTTTAGCCAGACCGATTTTAAGAGGAGCAGTTAATCTGTATGAATCTATGGTTCTTGGATACAGAGCACTAACCCGTTCGGCTGATATTCTTGAGGACAGCGGTAAAACAGAAAACGATTCCAATTCAAAATCAAATAATCTCAAAGAAAAATTTTATACGATTATTACCCTTCTTATTTCACTTCTGTTTGCACTGGGATTATTCATGTTTGCACCGATGTGGATTTTTTCTCACTTTATTCCCAAAGAATCCGCACTGTTATTCAATACACTCGCAGGAGCTCTGCGTATTCTTTTAATGCTCATGTATATGATTTCAATCAGTTTCTTTAAAGACATCCGCAGGCTTTTTGAGTATCATGGAGCGGAACACAAGGCCATTTTCACCTTTGAGGACGGAAAAGAGCTCAATTTTGAAAACATGCGTTGCTACTCCAGGGTTCATCCCCGTTGTGGTACCAGTTTTCTTTTGCTGGTTGGCATTATCTGTGTTTTTCTGTTCTCAATTATCGATGCCTTGTTTATTCAATTAATAGGACCATTTCCCAATGTTTTCAGCCGCTTTCTCTTACATATTCTGCTTATTCCGCTGGTGGGAGGAACTTCCTATGAGGTTTTGAAACTCTCTGATCGATACCAGCATATAGCTCTTGTGAATCTGTTTATTATGCCAGGCCTATGGCTTCAGAAAATCACTACCAGAGAACCGGATGAGAAGCAGATGGAAGTGGCATCACTGGCACTGAGGGCAGTAATATGACAATGCAGGACAAAGTTGAGGCGGTATTCAGACGGCATGATGAACTGGAGCAGATGCTTGCATCATCCGAAATCGCCTCTGATCCATCGAAAATGGAAAAATTAGGAAGAGAATATAACAGTATCCATAAGAATATTCCGGTTTTTAAGAAATATATGGAGGTAGTGCAGTCTATTGAGGATGCCACTCAACTACTTAATAATGAGTCGGACGAAGAACTTCTGGAACTTGCTCAGGAAGAGCTTCGCACCAATGAAGAGCTGCTTCCGGAGCTGGAGCAACAGGTAAAGCGTCTTCTGGTTCCCCGCGATCCCAAAGACCTTAAGAATGCAATAATTGAAATACGGGCAGGAACCGGAGGAACTGAAGCTGGCATTTTCGGTGCTGATCTGTATCGAATGTATACTCATTTTATAGAGCAGAGAAACTGGAGTTATGAAATCCTAAGCTCCAGCTATGGCGATCTTGGTGCCATTAAGGAGATTATTTTTTTGGTAAAAGGTGAAAATGCATACGGCACATTAAAATATGAATCCGGTGTTCATCGGGTGCAGAGAGTCCCTCTGACCGAAGCTCAGGGAAGAATTCATACCTCAGCCGCATCGGTGGCAGTATTTCCGGAAGCAGATGAATTTGAAATAGATATCAATCCAAATGAATTAAGAATCGACCTTTATTGTTCCAGCGGTCCTGGTGGACAGTCGGTCAACACTACCTATTCCGCAGTCCGAATAGTACATATTCCCACTGGAATAACGGTGACCTGTCAGGATGAAAAATCACAGCTTAAGAACAAAGCAAAAGCACTGAAAGTGCTTCAGACCCGTTTATACGAAAAAAAGTTGGCAGAAATCGAAGCCGAAGAGTCAGCAGCCAGAAAAAGCATGGTCAGCACCGGTGATCGCAGCGCCAAAATACGCACCTACAATTTCCCGCAAAACCGGGTTACCGATCACCGCATAAATCTTACTCTTTACAGCCTGGATAAGATCATAGATGGTGATCTGCAGGAGCTCATCGATTCACTGTCGATAGCCGAACTTAATGAACGAATACAGCAATCCGGCATCTGAGCTTTTAGATTTAAGATTTAGGGATTCGGATTTCGAATTTCGATTTTCGGATTTAGGATTTAAATTTATGACTATACGGGAAGCGCTCTCTTTGCTCAGGAAAGAACTCTCTGCTCCTCTTGGCTGTTTTGCTCAACCCCAATCCGAAGAGATACTACAGTTTCTTTTTAACTGTTCCCGCTCTGAGCTATTCCTTTCTTCCGATCGTTCCCTCACCGAATACCAAAAAGATCAATTGTTCCATATTTTAAAGCGCCGCCTTAAGGGAGAACCACTTGCCTATATTCTGGGGAAAACTTTTTTTTATTCCAGAGAATTCAAAGTATCCAAAAGTACGCTGATACCCAGACCCGATACCGAAATTCTGGTCGAACAGGTACTTTTAAATGAGAAACAGGATAAGGCTCGTTTTGTGGATATAGGAATTGGTTCAGGGATCATCTCAACAGTTCTTACCGAAGAGCGGCCTCAATGGCGAGCATTAGGAATAGATATCTCTTTTGATACCCTGAAAGTAGCAAAACAAAACATATCCAAAGCAGTTCAACTGCTATGCTCTGATCTTCTTTCAGCCTTGAAATCTTCAGAATTCGATTTTCTGGTAAGCAATCCGCCCTATATCTCCGGTAATGAGATGAATGTTCTTGATCCGGAAGTAAAAGATTTTGAACCACATCTGGCACTTTATGGAGGCAGCGACGGTCTTTATTTTTATCGCAAACTAGCTTCTGAAGCCGGGAAAGTCTTAAAAAAGAATGGAAGGTTGTACTGTGAGATCGGGTACAATCAACAGGATTCAGTAATGGAAATATTCATGGACGCAGGTTGGGAAGATCTAAAAATTACCAGAGATCTTTCCGGTCATCCCCGGGTGCTGAGGGCAGTTTTGCGAAAAGTCTGGATGACGCAATGAACCCGGAGATAAAAACCCCTTTACCTGGATGGCTCAGCGATTCTTTTCCCATAAGATTACTCTCAAAAACTTATGGAGCAGTCATAAAAAGGCGGAATTTAAGCTTTGAACGCAATAAGGATCTTTCATACAGATCCGAATTTCCGGTTATCAGTATAGGAGGCATCAGAGCTGGCGGAACCGGGAAGACACCTCTTACCATGCAAATAGCACACTACCTTGTCTCTCAACAGTATAATGTGGCTTTCCTGTCACGAGGATACCGAAGGGCATCCAAAAAAGATCAAATAGTTCTTCCGTATGAAAAAAGCGACTGGCAGTTGATTGGTGATGAACCGGCGATGCTCCACGAAAATATTCCGCAATCATTTTTGGCGATAAGTTCAAAAAGGGTACGAAGTGCACAGAAACTTCAGCAGATTGCTCCTTCCAACACGGTTTTGCTTTTAGATGATGGTTTTCAGCATCGCAAATTAGGAAGGGATCTGGATATTGTCTGCCTCAACGAGAGTATACTCTCAGAGAAGCTGATTCCTGCCGGTTATCTTCGTGAACCGATTGAGTCTTTGAATCGGGCAGATATCCTGGTTCTTACAGGATCAGCAGATCGGCTCTCAGATTTAAAGGAGACTGCTTCAGGGCTAAGAGAACGTTTCGGAGATAAGGCAATTTTTATAGCAGTACAAAGTGTAGAATGCTGGGTGAATGCATTTACCGGGGAACAACAGGTGGAACCGCCATTCAAAGAGCCGGTGGCCTTTTGCGGAATTGCACGTCCACACCGCTTTTTCCAGCTTCTTGAGACTCAGGGAGTTTATCCGGTAAAAAAAATCATCTTTCCTGATCATCATCGTTTTTCACAATATGATATTGAATCCATGCACAAATTATATTCACATGGTTTAGTAACGACGGAAAAAGATGCGTTTCGGCTCAGCAATAATAATTTTGTTCCTGAGCTGAAATTGTGGTATCTTAAAATAAAAATTCGGTTTGAATCCGATAGTCAGTTAAACCGTTTTAATACGCTGATCAGCAATGTTGTGCTTAATAAATTTAAAAGGAGGAGCTCTTCATGAGATTGGTTAAATTTCCAGTAGTACTGGTTCTGTTTTCAGTTGTTATCCTTTTTTCTTCAGCAGTTGCCCAGGAAAAAAATGAAAAAACAAAGTACTTTGAAGTAAAAACTCCGATTGCCAATGTGTATAAAGCATTGGATCCTAAGTCAGAAATTATTAAACAGGTGATGGTTGGTGAACGCCTGGAAATAATTGGCGAGGGTACATCCTGGCATAATGTTCTGGTCGATTCAAAGAGCGGATGGATTGAAAACCAGGCAGGGAAGATTGTTCATAGCAAAAAATCCTTTCCTATTTTCAGCTTTCTGTTTTTCCTTTTGTTGCTTGGCGGTACCGGGGCATTTGTTTATATGAAAATCACAAACGTCAAAACAACAGAAGAGGCATAAGCGGTTTTATTTTGACTATGAAATTGAGCTGCTGGCGAATCACTGGACTCATTCTGTTTCTTTTCTCTTTCATCTTCGCACAAGAACAACAGGTTGAGATCAGTGATTTTTTTGCAAAAGTTTATCTGGCTCCTACTACCAGTTCCAGATTTATTGGACTGGCACAGAAAGGGGAAGTCTATACTGTTGTAGAAACCAGAGACGCATGGCTGCGAATACGTTTTAAAAATGCAGTCGGATGGATACAACAGACACAGGTTCAAAAGCCCGGAACTCAGGTCGCATCTGCTCAAGGTAGTGCGACTGAATCATCCACACCAATCAAAGATACCCAAAGTACCACTGATAGTTCGCCAGTTACAACGGTTACAGCGGATACCCCAAAACCAACAACACCAGAAATTGCTCTTAAAACTGAACAAAGGGCATCTTCGACCCATAAATCATCAGATGTTCAAACACCAAGGCCTTCAAAGCCTGAAAAAAAAGATGAAGAAGAAAAACCTAAGCGTGATTCCAAACGTAAAAACTGGTTCAGTCAGCAGAATTTTCTGAACAATCTGCCACCCAGTCAGGATGTACAAGATCTGGATGTTAAATATTTCCAGGTTACTTTTGGACCGGCAAGGATTCTTCTTTATCTGAACCCGGATGCACCTATTTTAGGAATGGCAAAAAAGGGAGATGTCTTTCCTCTGGTAGGTGAAGGTGATACCTGGTGCAAGGTAGTTTATGCTGATACGGTTGGGTGGGTTGAAAGAAGGAACGGAAAAATAATCGATGCTCCTGAATCGTTACTTGCCAATGATCTTCTTTTTTTCGGAGCAGTTCTGCTTGTATTAGGCCTTGTAGTCGCGCTATTATTGCTGATTTTTTCTATACTGAAAAAAAGACGAAACATAAAACCGGAAGACAACGCCATTCAAAAAAATGTGCTCATCGTTGCTAAAGTTAATAAGACCATTCAATATACACTCACTGATACTACCACCACGATTGATCGTTGTTTTGCAGAAATCGGCTTTGATATTTCAGTAGCAAAAGACCCAATGTCAATAAGAAACTTTGTCCAAAGCAAGATATTCGATCTTCTGATTATTGACTGGAAATTTGAACGTAACATCGTTTCTTATGTGGAGCGGCTCTTCAGCACTGTTCCAAATGCCAAAAAGATCTTTTGTATCGTTTACAATACACCTGATCCTGCCGCAATTCGCCCGGGAAGAATATTCTCGAACACTGTGTTTCTGGGTCTGAATTTTTCTGACAGAGACATCTTTAAGCTGGTTACTCCACTTATAATTTCGGATAATTCAAAGAATCTGCAAAAAAGTATACAATCCTCTGCCCTTCAGGGTAATATTGCTGATGGCAATCTTCTGGAAGTGCTGCAATTCATCGAAATTGGAAGTAAAACCGGGTGTCTGCTTATCGAAACGGAACGCCCGTTTGGTCTGATCTATTTTCTGAATGGTCGAATAATCTATGCTGCAACAGCTCAGGAAATTATCGGGAAAGAGGCGGTTTTTATGATTTTGAATCTTAAGAATGGCAATTTCCGGTTTATCCTCAATCGCAAGCCAAAATCCAGCAACGCCAATCTTTCGACACTTGAGGTCCTGATGGAATGGACAAAGGCTTTAGATGAAGCTAATGGGCATTGATTATGGGATTCGTCGGGTAGGAGTCGCAGTCACCGATGAGCAGGGACTGGCCATCAGAGGCCTGACCACCATAGACCGCAAAAAGAACCCCGATTTAATTGCTGCCATTCTCTCCCTCATTAAACAGGAAAAGCCTGAAGCACTGGTAATCGGACTTCCCCTTGACATCAATATGGCAGAAACTGTAATGTCTAAGGAAGTTCGGTCTTTCGCAGAGAAACTGCAGATCAGCTCAGGACTTCCGGTCAATTTTGTTGATGAGAGTTATTCCTCAAAAAAAGCAGCAGAACTAATGAGATTCAGGAAAAAGAAGATGCGAAAAGACAAAGCAGCAATTGACCGTTTAGCTGCCTGTCTGATACTGCAATCGTATCGTGAGGATCAGGGGTGGGAATATTAAAATCAGCATTCTTCCAGATAATCTTTTCAGCTTCTATTCTAATATTCCAGTTCTGCACACCAGTCGTTGCCCCCCATTTCACTTTACCCAAACCCACGATCCAGACTGTTAAACTGGATATTTCCAACCGGTTCAAGGAAGCGATCCATATTAACTGGTCAATGCCCCAGGCTGGTTCTTCTGAGATTCAATCTTATACTTTGCTGAGAATGTTTGAATCAGACTCCTTTTACAGTGTACTTTCAGAGAACATTCCACCTGACACATTCAACTTCTACGACCACCTTGACCCCGCATCTTTCCCTCTTTCAAGCATAGAAAGAAACCTTGTTTATTACCGGATTTTTGCAATCGATAAGTCAGGGTTTTCCGGTGATACTTCAGAGCCCTGCACACTATGTATAGTTCAACAATCATCCTTAATTGATATTGATCTTAATACCGGATGTATAAGCTGGTTTTCCGATCTTCACTTTGGTGGCCTACTTTCTTATTGTAAAATATGGAAAGATTCACTGCAAAAAAGCATTACCGGATCAGAACTGACTGCTTATCCTCAAACCGATAAGCCTGCGATTTTCACAACCTGCTTTCCAGCAGATTCCATAGACAGAGGCCGCTGGTTTTATGCCTTATTTGTTAGAAGTTCGGACTGTCACTCCCTGAAAGTCGGGTACTTCGATGTTCCGTAAAAAACATTTTTTTTCTGAGCTCATTTCTTTATCGGTTCTACTGGTATTCATGCTCAATTTTCAAAATTCTGATGCTTCAGAAATTCGATACAGCCTTAAATCGGTTCATGATAATGAAATTTCTGTTGACTTCACAGTAGAGCGTAAAGAAAACTCAGAGCAGCAATTTTACTTTGCTTTTCCTGAGCCTGATGAATTTAATGCAGATGTTCACTTGTCTGCTACCTTAACAGGAACTTCGGAATCCATTCACATAAAAAAAATCACCAGATCTTATTCAGGTAAAACACCTCTGCAATGGTGCTCATTTGATCTGAAAAACATCAAGAAATCTTACCCGCTACATGGAAACCTGAATATCCGCTACAGCAGGGCTTTATTCAATGCTGCCAGAAGTGAGGATATTTCGATCAGAAATGGCATAATCAGAGCTCCAATTAATCTTCCTCTTCCAAAAGTGAAGACGCAGACAGAAAAGTTACCTTTTTCACATGGAATCAGAATTGAAGTTTCTATAGATGGAATCTACAGTATCTCCTCATCGGATCTCATTTCGATGGGAATTCCAATTGACAGAATACCTTCAAGAACATTCCGTCTTTTTAACAAAGGCAAAGAATTACCTATTTACATATCCAATTCCCAGAGAGACCATCTCTCCTCAGATGATTTTATTCTGTTTTATGGCCGGTATCTTAGGGGTAAATCCAGCGAATATGAACAATTCAGCAACACTAATGTTTACTGGCTTACCTGGGGTCAAACTGCCGGTTCCAGGGTTGCCGAAATCTCAGGAGAGCGCCAGAAGAGCCTGACCGATTACACCAATTCAGACCTTATAAAAGCAGTTCAGTTCTATGACACAGTGCATTTTGAAAAAGACACCGATATCAGATATCTCGGCAACATTGATGATGCCCCAATAGAAGAGCTGTTTGACCCGCCCGATGCAGATACATCTTTGGACAACTGGTACTGGGGATTTATCGGTGAAGAGGAATTAACTACCTATCAGATAACCGTTCCCTCTCCTGCAGCCTCAGGTCTGGCCAGAATGCAGATCTCTTTTACCGGACTCTCCAGTCTGGACAGTGTAAAAAATGATCACCAGGTGCGAATACTGCTTAATAATAATCCTGTAGGGAATAACAATGTAGCAAACTGGGATGGTCAAAGAAGCTTTCTTTTCACCAGTGATACATTTTCTGTGACACAGCTTAAATCTGGTGTAAACGTGATCAGTTTTCTATGCCCATCACGAGGCTATATAGACCGTTCTGCATTAAACTGGATCAGGCTGGAATATAACCGCAATTATCAGGCAGTAAATGATCGCATAGAATTTAAAAACAGCACTGATGGAATTGGTGCAACAGTAGAATATCAACTCAACGGCTTTACCAGCGATCAGCTTGAACTGTGGGATATTAAACAGAACCGTTTTTTTACTAATTTTACTGTTTTTAAGGGAAGCGGCAACCAGCGCAATACCTTCACCATTGCATTTCAGGACAGTGTCAGCCATAATACCACTTATTTTGCCCAGGCCAAAGCACACCGGCTATCACCTTCACTGATGATTCCTGACACTATCAGAACCGACTGGGATAAGCTTGCCGGGTACCAATATATTGTAATTAGTGTTGATTCATTCAAAACAGAACTGGAGCCTTTGCTGCAGCTTCATAACAGCCGGGGACTTTCTGCCGCATTTGTAAGTATCGATGACATATACAACTATTTTTCGGGTGGGATCCGGGACCCCGAAAGCATAAGGGCCTTCATTCAATACCTCTTCTCCATATCTGGATCGAGCCCTCCTCGCTATCTGCTTTTAGGTGGAGACACCTCCCATGATCTGGATAAGAAGAACCGAGACAGAAACATCATTCCTACGAGGTTAAGCAGAATTCCAGGATGGGGACCTGCTGCCAATGACAGTTATTTTGCCACAGTATGGGGAAATGATAATTTTCCGGATCTTTATGTGGGACGATTTCCGGCTCAGGATCGCAGTCAGATGCGTATTATGGTGGAAAAAACAATCCGTTACATCAAAACGCCTCAACGAGGGTTCTGGCGTGACAATATGCTTCTTTTAGGAGGCGGAGAAGCTGAATTCAGCAGATTCAATGAAGAGTCGATAAGAGAGATAATCCGGCAGAAGATGAATATCACGCGTATAGAAGCTGATTCAGGATCACGATTTTACAAAGATGGCTCCACTGCATCTAAAATGATAGCAGATAGAATCAATGCCGGTGTTTTTCTGATCAATTTTAATGGACATGGTGGCGGAAACATCTGGTCAGATAATAACTTTTTCGGCTATAAAGATCTCTCCAGACTTTACAACGGTCAATGGGGCAACTCCGGACACCTTCCCTTTGTTTTCAGTTTCACCTGCCTTACCGGTTTTTTTGAAAGTGTCTACTACCGTTCTCTTGGCGAGGAATTCTTAAGAAACAGTCCGCATGGCTGCATCGGATTTTATGGTGCATCTGCCTACACCTCCCTGAGAGGCAACCTGATAATGAATAAGATTATGCTGGAGACAGCTTTTGATGGCCAGATCGAAACAATCGGTGAATTGATAGATTTTTGTGAAATGAGTATGCTGGTAAGATATGGCTCCCAGTACCTGCCCCTTGTCCGTCAATATAACCTTCTGGGCGATCCGGCACTTCCCTGGAAATTAACTTCAGATACTCTTGATATGACTCTCAATAATGCATCACTTAAAGATAACGACAGCCTTAAACTTCACTGCAATACCGCTCCGGTCTATAATGGCAACATCAGAATAACTGTAAATACCGAAACTGAAGAATGGTTTCAGACTATTGAACCAATAACCAATGGCCAGTTTTCTGCAGTTTATCCTGTGAAAAGCAATATCAGCTCTGCTGCAGGAACTGTGAGGGCCTATGCATGGAACGATTCCACCGAAGTACGCGGGTGGCTCACTTTCAGTAAAGACAGCATCCTGGTATATGACGCCAGGATCTCTCCACGGGATCCGTTTTTCGGAGATAGTGTTCTTGTTTCCTGTAAATTGACTCTCGATTCTTCAATGTTACCGGCTGTTGTATATTGCATGTATGACCTGGGAGCTGCAGCGAGCAAAGATCATTCATTTACAGGTATCCGGATGGTTTCTGATGAGAATAACAACTGGGTATCTTCCCAGAAAATTCCACTGACATTAAAAAACGATCTCTCCGAAAAACTTTTGCTCTATTTCAGAGTCGTAACACCTGTTAAATCCAGAGAAAGTGAGCTTTTCAGCTTTAACATCAGAGGACGACCGGATCTGGTTTTCACAGATGATTCGCTTGAGATACAATGGATAAATGATTCCCTGAGAATCAATGCCACAGTTCTTAATTGCGGCAATGCCATTTCTCCACCTTTCCAGATTCATTTTTTCTGGAATACCGATAGTAGAATCGATGATACCATCTTAACCTTATCATATCCCGATTCCCTGGCACCGGGAAAAAACCGCGGGTTTTCCTTTGCACTTCCGGATACTCAGGGAAAACTATATTTTAGCGGATGGATTAATTATCAGGAGAGCTTTACGGAATTGGATCACCATAATAACCGGATCAGCGGATATTCCTGTATATACTACAAAGACATGGCAACACAACAAGATACTCTGAAAACTGAATGTAACTCCGTAATGGTGATACCGGCACAGGCAAAAAAACAGAAACAGAGGATATTCATATTTACAGAAAAAATAAAGGAAGCTGCACCACTGAAAAACAGCTCTCATTGGGCTCCCCTTGTCTGCAACAATCAAGCAGTTCAATTTTCCCTGTATAGCAGAGCAGCAATGAGTATCACTGACACCCTGATCTGGTCTTTTAAGGTTGATACTGCCGGACAAAATAGCATAGATGGTTGTAAGTTTGAGGTGATGACTTACGATTCGGTTATTAAAGTCTGGAAAAGCAGCGGCAGTGTAATTGCTTCTGCACAGTCTGTTCAAATGAAAAGCAGTTCAAGGGGCCCCCTGGCACTTGCAAACATTAAAGATCTGCAGCCACCCGAAATTCAGGTTTCGGTTGCAGGAAGAACCCTGAATTTCACCGATTATGCAGCTAAAGACAAACCATTTTCGATCTTTATCTCTGATCCTTCAGGAATCGATCCGCAATCGGTCAGCGTACTTCTAAATGGTAAAGCACTGAACCCCGACCGGATATCATCCGTCGAGCAATCCGATGCTCTTGAGAATCTCTCCATAACCGCTTATCCTCAGGCACAACACGCAGTAGATTCTCTCCAGATTTCAGCCACAGATCTGGCCGGAAACAGCGCGACCAGGACCATCGCTTATCAACCCGGAGAGGAACTTTCAATCCGGTTTCTGGCTTGCCATCCCAATCCCTTTACAGCTCAGCAAATGCCCAATGGCACCATAAAAAATGTCCGTTTTGCCTTTCTTCTTACCGATGTCGCAGATAATGTTACTCTTACTGTTTACACGGTTAGCGGAAAGACTGTTCAATCCTGGTCATTTCCATCGCTTATTGGTTATCAGGAGATCAAATGGAATGGAAGAGACCGGGATGGAGCAAGAATAGCAAATGGAACTTATTATGCCAAACTGGTAGCAAAAAACCGGCAGAAAAAAGTTACTAAAATTATCCGTATTGCCAAACTTGAGGGATATTGATTATGTCTTTATACATAGTTGCCACTCCGATAGGAAACCTGGAAGACATGACATTCCGTGCAGTAAAGACTCTTAATGAGGTGGACCTTATTCTTGCAGAAGACACCAGGGTTTCAAAGAAGCTTCTGACTCATTTTGGGATCACCACCCCTACTTGTACCTATCATGATTTCAACAAGGAAAAAATGACTCCGCTACTGGTTGAACGGCTTAAAAAGGGGGAAACCATGGCTCTGATAAGTGATGCCGGGACTCCAGGGATTGCAGATCCGGCATTCAACCTGGTTCGTGCTGCAATAAAAGAGCAGATTGCTGTAGTTCCCATTCCCGGGGCTTCTGCTTTAATTTCAGCACTGGTTTGTAGTGGTCTTCCAACCGATCGTTTTGTGTTTGAAAATTTTCTTCCACATAAAAGCTCTCAAAGGCGCAAGTTATTCGAATCATTGAAAACGGAGCACCGTACAGTGATTTTCTATGAAACCCCGCACCGAATTGTCAAAGTTCTGGAAGAGATAGAGGAGATACTGGGAGACATTCAGGTGGTAATTGCGCGTGAGCTGACCAAGTTATATGAGCAGTTTCTCAGGGGAAGTGCCAAAGAGCTTCTGGAACATTTTAAGACCACTTCACCCAGAGGTGAAATGGTGATTTTGTTTAACACTCGTATTCATGCTGATAAGCAGCAATCACCTGACTAACTGGATAGAATTTCTCCTTTATCCTCCTGGTCAAATCATAGATTGTCCCATACCCCCTAAATCTTAAAGGGAATTTTAACCCAAATTTTCCATTAGGCAATAACTGATTGTGTAACTGGTAGAGCGGACTGAGCTCATTATTTGTCACCCACCTTTTGTGGGTTTTGAATTAGAGTGCTTTTCAGAAGATATATTCTTTAAATAGGTAGAAATTTTCAGCACTACCGCTTCCTTTAATATAATTTCATAGTTGGCTTAGCGAATTTTCATTTAGTTTAGAGATGTACCATTTAAAGCTTAGAAATTTCTCATTTAAGCTTAGAAAGTTACCATCTATAGCTTAGAAATTCATCATTAAGTTTAGAAAATTTCATCGCAGCTTAGAATATTTCATCTATTCTCATTGAAAGATTTCTCCTCGAAGACTGGTCGAAATGGCAAACAACGAAGACTGGTCGAAATGACTGTCAGCGAGGGCATACCGGAGCAACCAACAGACTTGCCAAGTCGAGCTTAAATTAATCCCCCTGTTTAATAGTAATTTGGGTTTAAGATCCTCTCAATGTCTATGGGTGGACTTGATCCCGGTGCCCTTTTTCGGTCTTAAGTTCCCGTTTTTAAGGATTTTTAGAGCATAAATTCTCTCCCCCTATCTGCTTGAAATTTTCCCTCCTTAGTTATACTATTGAAAATGGGTAATTGCTTTGTGCGGAACCAGTTGGAGGAGATAATGAAATACGTTTTGTTGGTTATTATGGTTTTTTATCCGGTATTGTCAGTGTATGCCGATACTGACAGCAAAGTTTCCAGACCGATTCTTTTCGCTTTAAAACCCATAGATGCCGGTGCTACCGATCAGAAAAACCGCAACGTGTGGGCCATAGCCGTTATTGATCAGTTAACCCGTTTCAGACTGGAACCTCTAAGAGAGATTATCTCCGTACCAAAAACGGTTTTAGATTCTGTTATCCCGGAGATGGTTTCTCCTGAAGCCATTGTCAGCAATGACACTTATAGAAAATTTGCAGGCAGACTCAAATGTACTCATCTTTTGAGTCAGAAATTTGAAATCTCTCAGCCGGAAAAGAAACTACAGTACTATATCGAAGTCTTTAATGCAAAAAACAATCAGCTTATGTTCACTCTGGAAAAAGAGATTCCTCTTGAACACTTTGCACCCGGAATTGATTCATGCATATTATCAGCATTAAAGACAGTTCAACCAGGAATTTTTCCGGAAACAGAGCGTTTTTTTCAACTTTCTGTGCTGAGTCCAAACTTTAAAAATGTTAAACAGCTCGGAGAACTATATATTCTCGAAAAAGGTAAACAGAAAAGTGATCTTGAGCTTGCCAGAGAATATGAAAAACTGGTTGAAAGAGACCCTTTGTTATTGCTGGCCAATTATTCCTGTGCACTTGCATATTTCCGCGGAAAACAATATCAGAAATCAGCCAATTATTTAAAGCAGCTACTTGACCTTACGCCTATTCACTCTTCGCTTTTTATCATTCTGGCCCAGAGCTACCGGTTGGCAGGACAGTATCAGGAAGCTTTAAATGTGACCCTTCAATGTGATCGGATGAGGCTTAGAAGCACCCCATTTCTTCTGGAAAAAGCCATGGCATTTGAAGGACTGAACCAGCGCGGTTCTGCTCTCAATACATACCTGCAGATCTTAACAGTTAATCCCAATCAGTCGCAGGCGTTACTTTTTCTTGCACAACAGCGAAACAACGAAGCTAATTATAATGAAGGTCTTCAGTATGCAGAAAAACTTTTATCCAAAGAACCTTCAAACGGTAAAGCCGGCTTTGAAAAGGGAAGGGCATTGTGTGCCCTTGGGAAATACGATGAGGCATTTACAGTTCTGAAAAAGGCAGCCTCCGATAATCCCGATGACCCGCTTATTCTGCAATGGCTGGGAGATCTCTTTATTCGTAAACAACTGTACACTGAAGCTATCGACCGCTACAAACAGGCCTCTAAATTAGCTCCGGATGATTTTGATCTTTACATTAAAACCTCCAAAGCCCTTCAACTGGCTAACCAGAACAATGAGGCGTTAAAAACTCTTAAAAGTATCAGCACCAGATTCAAGGACAAGCCTCAGTTGTATAAAGAAATCGGTATTCTGGAACATAAACTTGGCAGCCTGGATTCAGCACTGAATCATCTCTCATTTTTCTGCCGAAATGATTCTTCCTCTGCAGAAGTCTATCTCGTGCTGGGTCATATTTTCAGTCAGAAGTCCGATTTTAAAGCTGCCCTCAACCATTACTCCAGATCCATGAGTATTTCCGGGCCCACAATCGAGTGCAAACTGGCCATTGCAGATGTTTACCTCAAGACAAAAGACCATTCATCTGCACGTAGTCTTCTAAAAGAGGTACTTGCAGAAAGAGCGGAAAAAACTGCCAATCGCATGATGGGTGAAGCATATCTGCAGGCTGGTGATCTCAGAAACGCCCTTTCTTATTATCTGAAAGAACGGGAACTGCATGGTAATGACCCTTTGGTTCAGGAAAAGATCGCAAACCTCTATTTCTTCCAGGGTTTTTACGCCCCTGCCAAGACCGAATTTTTAAATCTGGTCAAGCTTTCCCCGGAACACCACGAGGCTTACTATTATCTGGCAATACTTGATTTAAGAGAGGGACAGACAGGCTCTTCAGAGCAGTATCTGAAAAAGGCTGAAAAACTGAGTAAAGGAAACGCCACAATCCACTATCATCTGGGCATTAACTTCGAAAATAACAAGATGCTGGAAAAAGCAATCTCCTCATATAACAATTGTCTCTCTTTTGAACCGACCAATCAGAATGCGCTGTTAAATCTGGCTGATGTCTACATAAAGGCAGAAAAGGACAGTGCTGCAGCAGAGACTTATGTTAAACTTTTCAACATCGATAATGCCAAATACTCTGCAAACCTGGCCAATGCCGGTCACCTGTTTTTTAAACTCAAGCTTTTTGACAAGGCGATAAGTGCCTATTCCACTTTTCTGGAGAAAAAATTCAATGACTTCAGTGTCAATGTAGGATATGCTACCATAATGTACAGCAGAAAGGATTATTCCAAGGTAATTTCTTTGCTCAAGTTTATTAATGGGACATGGCTCAAAGATGATAAGGTAGTAACCATGCTGGCTGACTCCTATTTTAAAACAGGACAATACGCTCTTGCTCTTCCACACCTTTCCACACTGCTTTCATTAGATGCCCAAAACCGTTTTGCAATAAAACACTCTGCTATAGCTCTGGAAAAAACAGCAGATACTCTCAAAGCGATCAGCATGTATGAAAGATTTCTTAAACTGCCTCCCGAAAAAGACAGAGCAGATGCAGCATTTCACCTTGGAGAACTATACGAATCACAAAGATTCCAGGATAAGGCTGTTTTACAGTATGAAAACAACATAAAAGAATATCCCGAAGATCTCAGAAACCATACTAACCTGGGGGCTCTCTATTACAGGGATAAAAAATATGTCAAGGCTCAGAAAATTCTGGAGACTGCGGTCTCATTTGCACACGCCACCCCGATCCTGCATAAAATGCTGGCACAGACCTATTCTGCACAGAATGAATACCCCCAAGCCATTCAATTTTATGAGAAATACCTGAAATCAGTACCCAAAGATGCTTCTGCCTGGAAAGAGATAGGAACATGCCACTTTACTCTTAATGATTATTCAAAGGCGATTCCTGCTTTCGAAAAAGCCAGGGAACTAAGCAGCACAGAAGACTTTGAGGTAGCGTATCTTCTGGGATATTCCTATCTGGAAACTGATAATTACAGTAAAGCTATTGCACCCCTGGGAAGAGCACGAGCTTTAAACAATAAGGATTACAGAGTCTATGATGCTCTGGCACAGTGTTATCGTAATCTGAAAGAAACCAGCACACTTACTGCAATTCTTACCGACTGGATCGCCATAGATCCTAAACGATATGACATAAAAATTGAGCTGGGATCACTGATGCTTGATGCAAAAAAAATCTCGGAAGCCATCGCTATGCTCACCGAAGCTTCCCGTTTCATTCCATCAGAACCCAAACCATATCTGCTTCTGGCCCAGGCTCATGAAATCCTGGGTAATGACAGCTTACGTTTCAAGCATCTCTCCACTGCACTGCAGTTTGCACCAAATAACTGGGAGACTCGCTACCAGCTTTCCAGATACTATCTTTCCATACAACAGTTGCAGGAAGCTGAAGAGCATCTTATGGCAACCATAAGGCTAAATCCGGCTCACGGCATCTCCCATTTCGAATATGGCACATTGCTTCTTGATCGCAAAGATTATGAAAAAGCCTCTCTCGAATTCAAAATGGCTCTGGAAAGTGAACCGAACAACTCTTATTACAGAGCCAAACTTGCATACTCATCTATAATGACAGGCGACAAAAAAACCGCTCAGGACAACATTTCTGCTGCATTGCAGAAAGATCCTAAAGATCCCCGTATCCTTTATTGGGCAGGCCTGGTCTATAAGAATGATGGCAAACACGATCTGGCTTTACAGACATTCCAGGAGGCTCTCAAAATCGAACCATCTAATGCCATGTGTATCGAAGCCATGGGTGATATTTATCTGGAAGCAATCCAGTATAAAAAGGCCGCACAACACTATTTCAAAGCCTGGGAAAAGGGCGGATTCAGTGAACAGCGAGCCTTCAAACTGGGCAATGCACTCTCTTATGATGGAAAATTTGTGGAAGCCAAAGACTTCTACGAAACTATTATCAACCGTAATCCAGCTTTCAGTGAAGCCCTTTATAAGCTGGTCGCCGTCTATTGCCAAACCGGTGATTTTAAAAGTGCACGTAAGTGCCTGGCTATGTTCAAAAATGATGGAACCCCATGGATGCAACTGGCACAGGGCTTGATTTTTGAAATCGAAAATAACATGGATGCCGCTTTCGTGGCATACACTATTGCCAGAAGACTTGCTCCTAAGAACACATTCGTGCATTCAGGTTTCGGAAGAGTCTATCTGAAAAAAAACATGGTCGATTCCGCTATTATAGAACTCTCTGCTGCCGCTGCAGCAGATACTCTCAATATGCAACTGCTGATCGATCTGGGTAACGCTTTCAAAGGAATGGGTGATTCTTATTCCGCTTACCAGTACTATCTGGAAGTAGATAAAAGATACCCGGAACACAAGGAAGTGCACCTGTTAATGGCACAGATTAAAGCCGATGAAGGGAAGTACAATGAAGCTATCCGTATCTGTGAAAAAGGCCTCAAATATCACCCATCCAATGCAGATCTGTATTATCTGTTAGGTAAGCAGTTGCAGAAAGCAGACAAATTCGATTCAGCTATCGATGCCTTTCAGACCGCCTTGAAAAAGGGAAAAGGAAAACCGATCGATGCTCTTCGATGCATCGGAAATATTTATTACAGCAATCTGGTAAATGACAAAAAAGCCAAAGAGTTCTATAAACGGTATGTTAAAGCCGGAGGAAAGAGTCCGGAAGTGGCTGAAGCGATGAAAAAACTGGAGGGGATCTGAGGAGGAGTGAATAAAGAATATCGAATATCGAATAACGAATAACGAATATCGAAGGGGAAGAAAATGGGATCGTTGATCGAGTCTTATTTTCCCAAGCTAGTGAGCGACATTTAGATGAAAAGCAATGTGCAGTATACGGGCTGCCGTAACATAGACAAATAGCAGGAATAGGAGATCAGGAAAAACACGAACGGTACAATTTTCCATATTCTTTCCCTTAACGTTTGCGCTTTAAATAAACAGATTAATTACAAGATCATTTACAAAATCTTGCTGCTATATTTCTGTACTTTTCAGATTTCAAGATTAAACTCAGGCATTCTTTATAATCTTCTCAACTGTCTCGTTACTTAAACCAGTAATCTCCTGTATTGATTGCATACTTATTCCTTTTTTAATCATCCGTCTGACAATCTGGTGCACCAATTCCTCTTCCTGCTCAAATTTGGCCT
>JAAYPC010000244.1 GCA_012519985.1 Fibrobacter sp. | reverse complement strand
TAGCCAAAAATAATGGCACAACCTAATTGAAACTCAATATAAAAAAATAGCTCCATCAGGAGCCATTTTCAAAAAATAATAGATAATACAGGTTACTAAATACTTGAGGTTACCTACAAATGTGGTAATTAGTGGTATGGTATACATATGTTTTTTTGCTTCATTTGTATCATCATCCTAAACGTTGAAATTACGTTGAAAGCCCGTTAAGATAACAAATTGTTTCTTGAGTAAACCGTAAATAAATAGCATTGAACAATAAATTTAAATTTACAGCATCTAGTGAAGCAAGCATCCATAGTAGATTCATTCTCTCATCTGTATATCCATTGTATAGATTAAAACCTATGCGAATTAGATTCTTTGAAGAAGAGGAAAAGTCAACCTCTGTAGAACTTAAGCATTCTATTTTTATAGAATTTTCATGAAAGTCATAAATATAGTTTTTCTTTCTAAACAAATCATCATTGCCCGAAATTATATAAAAAAGGGACTTCCTTTCTAAATCATCTTTGTGTATGTGAGAATTTTGTGTAAGATATATGTATTTTAGTTTGTGAGAATCATTTAAAAAAACCATTCCTTTAGTATCCTTTCTTTTTTTGAGGGTTTGCTTTAGCCATTATCTATCCTTGACCAGCAATGAATATCTAAAAATCATAATCCAAACTTTTGTAAGCAGACTCGATAGTTCCTGCAGTGATAATGTTGCTTTTACCCATATAGGCAATGGAAAGTGCCTGGAAACAGAGTTGATCAATCATTCTGTAGATACCTTCTGAATATTGATGAATAATTGGAAATGTTGCTTCATCAAAAACAGGAGTACTAGAACCAGCTTCTTTTAACCGGAATTCAATATAATCTTTAGTCTCCTTAAGAGACAAGGTAGATGTACTTACGAACACTGAAATTCTTTGTTTTAAAGGTAAAAGTGCAAAAAGCCGCAGTGTCTTTGTAATTTGGGGTTGACCTACTAATATTAATGAGAAATTTCTTTTACTATCAAAAAATGTTTTTAATTGGTCCAGGACATCTACAGAAAAAGTGTGGCATTCATCTAAAATAACTAAAACGAACTTACCTTGTGACCTAATTTCATCAAAGTGGCTAATGAGTTGCAGTTTAATATCATCTCCATACATAAGTGGAGGTAAACCGGCCCGTGCAGCAATATTTTTAAATATGCTCCTTGGAGAAGGCTTTGCAACAGGAGTCATAATAAGTTTTATTTCTGCTGGGTCTAAGTTATTGATAAAAGCATTAGTTAAGATTGTCTTTCCAGTACCGATATTTCCAGTAACCAATGCAATCTGTGGTGTAAATAAAGTTGTTTGAAGTTTTATCAGTGCGGTGCTTAATGTTTCCGATTGAAAAAAAACAGTTGGGTTAGGTGTAAATGGAATTTTATTAAGCCCAAAGTGTTTATGTAACATAGAATTGCTCCTTTCAAAAATTTAAGTATTAAAGAACATTTAATTACTCCTTATCAAGTTCATTTTTAATTGTATTTAAGTAAAATAAAAGGTTGTCCTTAGCATCAGGAAATTTATCTTTAAGGTTTTTTAAAGTTTTTTCAGAGTATAGGAATTTATAAACTTCCTAAAAAATTCCTATACTGGGGATTGGAAAGGGGATTCCCCTTCCCGGTTTAGAGGGGGTGCTCAGGATGCACCAGGTTTAAAGCATCCGTCGAAGGGGGGAGTAGTCCCCCCTAGCGAACAAG
>JAAYPC010000243.1 GCA_012519985.1 Fibrobacter sp. | reverse complement strand
TGAAATCCCTGAAAAAGATCTTTCATTGGACGATCATTCAAACGCAGGGCCATTTCGTAATATTTGGGGTAGAAAGCTATTCCCAGGAGCTCAAATCCGGTAGTGTTCAGAAATTTGGTAAGAAGTTGAATAAATTTATCCTTATCGGTGGAATTACAAAAAAGGACCCGGCAATCTAAGACTTTGGCTGTGACATGGTGAATGGCGCCTGAAACACAGAGTCTCGCTTTTCTGGCCATTTTTTACCTCGATTTGTGTCATTGGTTAAGGAAGGAAAGAGTTTAGAAGAAAAAGCCATCAAAATAAGGGCCAGGACTATAGCTTTGGAAATGTATGAAAAGAAGTGTAAAGCGATTTTTTTTTAGTGATGTTTCCTCCGCTCCAAATACGACTAAAGCAGCTTCTCAGCTATTCAGGCGAACCTATTCGAGCTGATACCGATTTGTTAAGTCATTAGTTTTCCTACGTCCCTCCTTTTCACATCATTATCAACACAAGCCCTGCCACAATCCCGGTAAAAGGAAGAAGCTTGCCCCTGATATTCCCTTCCCTAAATAAAAGAAATCCACCAATAAAGGAAATCAGTACATTAGTCCTTCGTATCGATGAGACAAGTGCTAACTTTGCCTGTGGATCTGAGAGCGCTGTCATATAGACCATGTCTGCTAAAACCAGTAATGCGCCCACGAAAAAGATGGCAGGACGAAATCTGAACGGAGTAGTAGCCAAGCGTTTAGGATACCAGAATATAAGTACGATTGTACCATATATAATAGACAAATAGAAAAGAAACCAGAAAAGAACAAAAAGCGGTGGAATAGCCTTAAGTTGCAGAAGATATTTATCAAATCCCGAACTGATCGCACCGGTAACTGCGGCCAGTATCATAAAAACTATCCAGATAATCTGAGCAGAATTTTTATCATCATGTCTGGATGATTTCGAATAAAGAACATAGGCAGCAAGTATCAGGATTATTCCTATCCATTGGTTAACCGATGGCCGTTCACCAAACAGAGTGATTGCTCCCAGAACCGTGAAAAAAGGAGCTGTCGCCCTTAGGGGTGATGCCACAGTGATTGGAAGATTTTTCAACCCGAAATAGGAAAGCACCCAGGATGTGCCAACAGTTACGGATTTTACAATAATGAGCAGATGCACAGAAAAAGTCATCCGTGGAACATACAAATGGATCTTGTGTGCCAGCAAAGGATTAACTTCTGATAAGACAACTGCCGGCAAGGCGCAAACTACTGCCGAGAGTGTCGAGAAAAAAAGAACCGGAAAAACCGCATTACTATTAACAGCCCCCTTCTTGGCAACATCATACATCCCAAGAAAAAGAGCCGATAACAGACTCAGTAAAAGCCACATTGTTATTGCCACCATTAAAAATTATGTTGAATATAAAATTAGAAGGAATAAAATAGCAGGTTTTCCAAGCATTCTGTAAGGTAATTTTCCTCCATTACTTGTTCGATGCCGGAAGATTCCAGGCAGGTTTTTTCTCTCTTTCCTTTCCTCCGTCCCCCCCCACGCCTGCCAGCTTCCCTCCCACCTCACTTAAAACATCTCCCTAAGCCCTTTAAATCTCTATACACAAGTACTATTTTTGCTTATACAATTATTCTCAACGCCTTGCGTAGTTATTCCTGCTCTCTTAACCGAAACACCAGGAGTTTTTTGTAAAAATGAAAACTATCTTCTCTATTCTTTTCGGAGCTCTTCTATGCAGCTTATATGCCGATCAATTCCAGATTCCTGTCCATTATGACACTCTTAAGAATGGACTCAGGATCATCATCGTACCAGATACCAACGTCGCTGTAGTATCCTGCAGATTATACTACTTTGTTGGTTCCATGTATGAAGGCCCCGGCTCAAGTGGCTTATCTCATATGTATGAACATATGATGTTTAAAGGAACTAAACGCATAGGCACCAAGTCCTACAACAAAGAAATCCCTCTTATGGCCTCCATCGACTCTCTGGCTGATATCATCCACAAAGAACGCCTTAAAGGGAAAACCGATTCTGATTCTCTTATACAAGATCTGAAATCCAAAATGTATGCGATTCTGGAAAAACAACGCCAGTATATGAAAAAAGAGGAACTTTGGGAAACTTACCAAAACAATGGCGGAACTAATCTTAACGCCTGGACCGCAGATGACATGACTGCCTATATCGTCACCCTTCCTAAAAACAAACTCGAACTTTTCTATTGGCTGGAATCCGATCGCATGAAAGATCCAGTGTTAAGAGAATTCTACAGCGAGCGTGATGTCGTAGCCGAAGAGCGAAGAATGCGCTATGAAAACCGGCCTTTAAACCGGTACTGGGAACGTTTAAACTCACTTTTTTATGTGGCTCATCCCTATAGACTCCCGACTATTGGATGGATGTCTGATATCGAAGCCTACACTCGGGAAAAAATGGAAAACCATATCCGCAAATTTTATACCCCGGATAATGCACTGATCGTAATGGTAGGTAATGTTGATCCTAAAAAAGCAATGATTGACATAAAACGTTACTTTTCATCAATCCCCAGGTCTAAAATTACAAAAACAGAAGTTGTCACACGTGAACCACAGCCCATCGGTGTAACCCGTTTCACCGTCCACGATAATGTTGCACCACGCATAGATATGATGTTTCACACTCCTGGATATCCTCACGATGACCTCTACAAAATTGACATTATAGAGGGAATCTTCTCCGGAAGAAGTGGCCGTTTGTATCGCCGCCTGGTCGATAAGGAAAAGCTCTGTATTAATGTAGGCGCTGCCAACAGCTTCCGCCTTCACGATGGATATTTTCATATATGGGCTGAACTCAAATCAGATGCCGATCCTAAGAAAGTCGAACAAATCATTCTGGAGGAGATCAAAAATTTAAGCTCCAATCCTCCGACCGCTAATGAAATGTCAAGAATTACCAATCAGATCAGAATGTCTTTTATCACTGGTCTTAAAAGCCTGGAAGGATTATCCGATCGCCTTGCCTGGTTTGAAAGACTCAATAGCTGGAAAGATCTCCTCTCTTATCCTGACAAAATAGCCCAAGTAAAACCAGAAGAAATCTCAGCAATTGCGATCAAATACATTAATCCACAGTTGATGACTATCGGACAACTGCTTCCTATTAAACCTGAAAAAGCACCTGTTGATGCCCAAAACGAAAATATCAAGAAAAAGTAGTGCCCTTAGGAGGATTGTTTAATGAAATTAAGCCATTTTTTCCATTTAATTATCTCTGTACTCATGTGTATCAGCATTGTTACTGCTCAGAGTACAAACAAACAAGCTAGCAGCAGTTCAATTCCTGCTCATCCCTCAAAAATTAAGTTCCAACCTCTTGATTGGACAGTACCACTAGGATCTCCTTATCGAACCGAATTAAAGAATGGATTGATTACCTATATCGCTGAAGATCAAACCTTACCTCTTGTGAAAATCGTTCTATATATCCGTTCGGGTTCTTTGTTGGATCCTGCCAGTAAGGAAGGGCTTGCATCTTTAATGACCAAACTCATGCGCACTGGCGGCACCAGCAAATATCCTGCTGATACATTAAATGAACTGATCGATCAATATGCAATGCAGTTTGGAATCAGTGCTACTGAGACACAGATCTCCTTCAGTGCATCCTTTCTCTCCGAGTACACTGAAAAAGCTTTGGACATAATGGAACAACTCATCTTCCATCCGGTATTCAATTTAAAGGAATTTGAAAAAGAACAAAAAATAATGATACAGAACATACAGCACCGATTTGATGATCCAGCTCCTACTCTCAGAGCCGCTTATCAAAAACAACTATATGCCGGAGAGGTCTCTTCCCGCTTTGCAACAGAAGCCTCTGTCAAAAACATTTCAAGGGAAGATTTGGTCGGACTCCATAAGAAAACATTTGTCACCCCCAAAATGATACTGTCACTTGCCGGAAATTTTAATCGAGACTCGATGCTTACCAGAATTGAAAAAATTTTCCCACCTTCAACTCAGGTCCCCAACGATTCTTTTCCTCAGATTGCAATAAAGCCCAAATTCAAATGCCTTCTGGTGCAGAAACCTTTGAGCCAAGCTTATGTCCGTCTTGGTTTACCGCTGTTTAAAAGACCACACCCGGACTATTATTCTATGTCTTTACTAAATGAAATTCTTGGTGGTGGTGGTTTTATTTCCCGATTGGGTGCTAAAATCAGATCCGATGCAGGACTGACGTATTCTATCTATTCTAATGCTGAGTCAAATTATATCTATCCAGGAACTTTTTATATAGAATTTTTCACCAAAAATGCATCCTTTTCACAAGCTGTGGCTTTGATAATTGAAGAGGTCCAGAAAGTTATCAGCGAGGAAGTAACAGAGCTGGAATTGGAAAATGCTAAGGCATCTTTGACCGGGAGTTTGCCATCCATGTTTCGTTCACCTTTCGATATTGTTTCCACCTATGCCTGGAATGAATATTACAAAAGAGATCCGGATCATTTCAAAGTTTATGAAGAAAAACTGCGAAAAGTAACCCGCGAGGATCTCCTCAGAGTGGCAAAGCAATATCTCACCCCAGACAATTTCACCTACACAGTCGTTGGTGATACCGATGCACTCTTGAAGCAGGAAACAAACGGATTCTCCCTCTCTAAAATGGAAGTTAAAACAATACCGGTCGATTCAATTGCAGCTTTACCATGAAATGAAAGGAAACGCTCTTATGAAAATAGGAATCATAATCCACACTCAATCAGGCCACACAGCTCAATTTGCGAGAGCAATAGCTGCAAAATTCAACAGTAACGGTCACGAAGCCGAAATAGAAATGCTCCGTACCAGTGGTCAGGTCTCACCTGGATCCAGAAAATTTACTATAAAGAATAATCCAGAAGTGGAGCAATATGATGCGATTCTTTTTGGAGGACCTGTGTGGGCCTTCAAAGCATCACCTGTAATAATGTCTTATCTTTCCCAACTTAATCGTATTAAAAATAAGAAGGTCCTCAGCTTTGTCACAATGATGCTTCCATTTGCCTGGATGGGAGGTAAGCAGGCCATAAAGGCTATGGACCAGGAACTGGAGGCTTCCGGTGGAGATGTACTTCCAGGAGAAATTCTTCAGTTTGTCTTAAAGGCAAATCCACAAAAAATGGAACAGGCTGTGCAAAGAATCTACGAAGCAATTATTAAGGAATAACCTTAAAAAAGTCTTCTATACTTAGTCGTAATTTATAGGAAGGCTTTTTAATCAAAGAAGATTTGCTGCAAGCTCAGAAAGTCTGGATCTTTCACCTTTTGAAAAAGTGATGTGCGCCGAAATCTCCTGATTTTTAAATTTCTCGACCACATAAGTTAATCCATTGCTGGAAGAATCGATATAAGGATTATCGATCTGATACGGATCCCCGGTCACCACTATTTTTGTCCCCTCACCTACTCTGGTCACGATGGTTTTTATTTCATGAGGAGTCAAATTCTGAGCCTCATCGATAATTAAATATTGGCTGTGAATAGAACGCCCTCTGATATAAGTAAGTGGTTCAATTACAAGTATTCCCATCTCTACAAGTTCCCGATATCCACGCAAATGACGGCTGCTTCGACTGTCTTTTCGCATAATCAACTCGACATTGTCTACGATGGGATACATCCACGGGGTAAGTTTTTCCTCAACAGTGCCTGGTAAAAAACCGATATCTTTCCCCATTGGCAAGGTAGGACGGGAAACCAGAACTCTGCTGTAAATATTTTCATCCACAGTTTTATAAAGACTTGCTGCTACCGCCAGCAATGTTTTTCCGGTACCAGCTTTACCTACCAGGGTCACCAGTTGAATGTCATCATTTAATAATGCGTCCATGGCAAAAACCTGCTCCCGGTTACGGGGACTGATCCGCCAAATACCAGGACGCTCTTCAGTAGCTACCTTAACAATCTTATTTCTGCTGGCATCATATCTACCCAGAAGAGTTTCATTCCTGTCTTGGTTTATCAGAGTAACATACTGATGCGGATAAAACTTCTGATCGACCATTATTGATCCATTCTCTCGAAATCTTGACAACATCTCTGTATCTGCCACTATTTCGCAATGTCCTGAATAAAGCTCTTCTATATCCACTTTATCTGATTCATAATCCTCCACATCCAGCCCCAGAGCATCAGCCTTGATGCGAAGATTTATATCTTTACTTACAAAAACAGTGGAAATATTACCTGAGCGTTCTTTCACCTCAAGTGCAATAGCCAGAATAAGATTGTCATTATTGCGGTCCTGTAATTCTTCAGGAAGTCTTTGCATCACCGAGCCCGTACTCATTTTAACAAAAAGTAAGCCTCCATTATCCAGTTTGATTCCTGAAGTAACAGATGCCCTTTGCCTGAGATCATCCAGATAGCGGGAGGCTTGACGTGCATTACGACCGGTTTCTGTGCCCTCTTTTTTAAAATGATCGATTTCCTCAATAACAGGAATCGGAATTATTATGTTGTTCTCACCAAACTTGAAAAGGGCTTGGGCATCGTATAAGAGAACGTTTGTGTCAAGGATATAATTTTTCATTAAAATAAACAGCTCCTTCAAAGGGCTCAGATTGTTCGGTTTTAGAAAATGTTGCAGAATATAATACGTTTAAAACTAGATTATATGACACACCCTTCCAGACTCAATAATTTTCTTTTAAGCTCGATCATTGCCCCTATTTGCATCCCACTATACCCCCCGATCTTTCCGGACTTCGAGATAACTCTGTGACAAGGAATAATTATGGGAAATCGGTTTTTTCTCATAACTGAACCGACAGCTCTGGCAGCTCCAGGAAAGCCGGCTTTTACCGCGAGCTCTTCATAAGAGATTGTAACCCCGCGAGGAATTTCTTGTGCAACGGTAAGAACCTTCTGTTGAAAAGGTGTTAAACAACTAAAATTGAGAGGAAAGAAAGAAAAATCCACCTTCCTTCCATCAAGATAATCAAGTATCACCCTTTTATAGGATTCCAACCTGCTCTCAGAGCACTGATGATCTCCACTGTTATCATTAAACCTGAATGCTTCGATCTGAAACCCATTATCATTCTCAATAGCATAGAGTGTACCCTCTAAAATCTGATGATGGATCTTTGTTAAGAATTTTTTTACCATTTTGCTTCTTTTCAAATCATCACACCTTTTATAGAATTAATAAGGCAGTTGAGAACTGTCCAAAAAGCTGGTATTGATCAACTTTGAATTAAAAATTGAACATAGTTCGGACGATTCAGGTTGAAATAAAAATAGCTTCTTTTAATGCTGAATTTGAAAGATTTTTGCAAAAAGTAAGCACGTTAAGAAATCATTTCTAACTTTTTGGAAATCAGAACCGTATTTCATTATTTTTGGATTAATTAAAAATGTGAGTCTCTCGTGATAATCTCCTTTAAACAGATAGCTGCTAATTTCCGATTTGCCGATTTACTGGATATTCTAGTCGTTTCGGTATTTCTGTACTTTATATTTAGTTGGTTAAGACGCAAAGCTTCCCGATCAATAGTATTAGGGATAGGAAGCGTTCTATCCCTCTATGTTACAGCCCGCATGATGAATATGTATATGACCTCCCAGGTCTTTCAGGCAGGATTAACCGCTGCTTTAGTTGCCTTGGTGATAATATTTCAGGAAGATATCCGAATGGCTATGGAGAAGCTTGCCACCATTGGCAATTTCCGTTTCAAACGGCGTTTGTTAGCGTCCAATAAGACTGTCGACGCCATAGTTGATGCTGTATGTAAATTAGCAACCGACAAAATAGGAGCTCTCATTGTTATAAAGGGAGAAGAAAGCCTCGATCGTCATTTGACGGGTGGTATTCCTTTGAATGGACGAATCAGTATTCCGCTTCTTTATAGTATTTTTCATCCCGAAACCCCAAATCATGATGGAGCAGTTATCATTGAAGGTGATAGGATCGATAAATTCGGGGTTAGACTTCCTCTTACTCATAATCTGGTAGAAACAAGAGATACAGGTACCCGACATAGTGCGGCCTTAGGGTTAGCCGAGCGATCTGATGCATTGGTTCTGGTGGTGTCTGAAGAACGTGGAACCAAAAGTGTAGCTGAAAATGGCCACTTGGAAACTGTTTCTCAAGAAATGCTTCGAAACAGACTTAATGAATTTTATAACAGGCTATTTCCACCTCCAGCCAAATCAAATCACTTTTCCAGGATCACTAAAAACTACGGCTTAAAGATTACTGCGCTAATTTGTTCCATCATTTTGTACTCACTGGTTGGTTACAGAGTCGAAACTGTTAACCGTACCTATACCGTTCCCATCGAATATCGCAATGTCCCTCAAGGTGTTGTTCTGGAAGATCCACAACCTCAGGATGTTAAGGTTACACTCTCAGGTCCTGAACGCCTTTTTGCTTTTGATAACTCAATCCTGGTAGCATCACTGGATTTAGGTACAATCCATTTAGGAAGTCAATCAATTCCTATCACCGAAAAAAATATTAACATTCCAAAAGGCCTTAGTGTAAACTCTGTATCGCCAAAAGAATTTTCCTTCCACGCCTCAAGGACAGAATTAATTGATGTACCAATAAAAGTAAAAACCAGAGGAAAACTATCCAAAACACTACAATTGGATGAAATTAAAACAACACCCGGTGCTATTCAACTACTGATACCTCAATCAAAAAAGGGAAGTTTTGCCGAAGTTCCAACAGAAACGTTGGACCTCGATCAGATCTCACAGAGTACTATAGTACGCCTTCGGGTCATACCTCCTTATGGCATACTTCCTTCAGATGAAAACCAAAGAAGTGTGAAGGTAACTGTTAATGTCAGTCCAAAACAAACCGTTGAGGATTCTGGGGACGGAGGAACGCCGAATTCCAAATAACTTCGGAGAATCTTAAAACTTTCTGACTTGCTGGTACACCTTTATTCCAACAGCAATCCATTATAATTCTTACAAAACGACTTTTCTCAACCCTATTTGCTTATCAGGTCCAAAAATCTTTGTTACTACTCGGTTATTGAAACCTTAAGGCAGATAAGCCCTTTTAGTCAGTTTTAACATTTCCGGTTCTTCGTTTAAAAATTCTATTCAGATTACTTCTGATTAGATATTGTTTATGTATCCCAAATAATGCAATCGTATCATCGTGTCTCCGTCCTCCCCTTCCCCATTCATCTCTACTTGATTGAATTCAAATTCAAAAAATCGTATAATATTGTAATGTACATTGATTCTGGACAACCAATGAAACAATTGCTTATTCTTCAATCTATCGTATTATTCAGTGTCTCAGCTTTATCATCTGCACCAAATCAGATGCTTCAGCAGTTTTCATTATCTAATCACAAAGGGACCATCGAAATCTGGTCTATAGAATCCAAACAATGGACTCAGCTAAAGGATTTCTCAAAACTGGGGATCGGGTCAACAATTGCAGTAAGGGAACACTCTGAGCTTCAGATTACTTTTGAACCAGCAATTTTTCTAACAATTAAGAATAATAGCATTTTAACAATCAATAACCTGATAAAACAACCGGACAAGAATATCATCCGCATGTCTTTCACTTTACAAACCGGCACAACTTCCCTCCGGATGCAGTCTCTTGCTTCAAATACAATGCTCTTTTCTCTTGAAACCCCTTCTGCATCCATTAATATGAATAACACTGATGCAGAGATCATTGTTGACCGCAATACTACCACTTTGCAGGTGTTCAGAGGCGAAGCACGCCTGAAACATACCTCTGCAGAGGTAAAATCATTGGTATTTGAAGGAAGCAGGGCAACAATACATTCCAATCGTCCCGTTGTGGAAATAACCAGTGCAACCGAGATAATTAAGCCGGATAAAGCTACAACCAAAGGACCAACAATTGCCATTCTATCCATTCAATCCACAAAAAAAAATGATGGCAATGTAGAAAAAATTTCTGATATAGTCGCAGAAAATTACCAGAGAAGCAGTAATGCCAGAGTACTTTATCTCGATGATATTCGAAATCTGCTGAAGGCTGAAAGACTGGAAGGACTACTGAACTGCTTCACCGATTCATGTATTGCCAGAATCAGCTCAATAGTGGGAGTAGATATGCTGATACTGGGAAACATT
>JAAYPC010000242.1 GCA_012519985.1 Fibrobacter sp. | reverse complement strand
ATCTTTAAACGGTCATTTTGAGTGAGAAAAGTCGGTCATTTTCAATGAGAATCATCGGTCATTTTGGTTGAGAATAACCGGTCATTTTCGATGAGAATTATCGGTCATTTTGAGTGATAACGGGCACTATCATCCAATTCCTGAGAAAATCACAGAATAAAGAGTGGAATAAACTCTCAGATATCCATGGCTACGATATAGACAATAAGATCATAGCTCGCCTCACAAAAGAGTTAGATCTTCGGGGAAGTCTCGATGTACTCCGACATGGATTCACTGATTACGGTGTCCATTTTGACATGGCATATTTCAAGCCCGAATCTGGACTCAATCCCGATTCTCAATTTCTTTATGACTCAAACATTCTGACCGTTTATCGCCAAGTACATTATTCCAAAAAAAATGAAAACTCTCTTGATTTGGTATTGGGAATTAATGGAATCCCTGTTGCCACTGCAGAACTGAAGAATCCATTCACAGGGCAAAATGTTGAACATGCTAAAAAGCAGTACATGGCAGATAGAGATCCCACAGAACTCATTTTCCGTTTTAAAAAACGAACACTCGTCCATTTCGCAGTTGATCCTGATGAAGTATTCATGACAACACTTTTGAATGGCGAAAAGACCCGTTTTCTTCCATTTAATAAGGGTTTCGATAATGGAAAAGGTAATCCACCGAATTCTGATGGGTACCGGACAGAATACCTTTGGAAAGAGATATGGTCAAAAGATTCCTGGCTCGATATTATAGGAAGATATCTTCATCTTCAGACTGAAGAGATTAAAACAGATGGTAAGATAATTAATAAAGAACAGTTAATTTTCCCCCGTTATCATCAGCTCACCTGCGTTCGTAAGATTTCAGCACATGCGAAAGAATACGGTGTTGGAAAAAACTATCTCATTCAGCATTCTGCAGGTTCAGGAAAATCCAATTCAATTGCATGGCTCGCCTATAGGCTTTCAAGTCTTCACAATAAAGCTGATGAACGGGTTTTTGACTCTATAGTCGTTATTACAGATAGACGTGTTCTCGATTCACAGCTTCAGAATACAATATATCAATTTGAACATAAGGCAGGTGTTGTAAAAAAAATTGATAAAGATTCACAACAGTTAGCAGAAGCCATTTATCAGGGATCAAATATTATAATCTCCACCCTGCAGAAATTCCCCTTTGTTCTTGAAAAAATTGCTGAAATGGAAAAAGCTAAAGGGGATCGGAGTAAAAAGAAATATGCTGTTATCGTTGATGAAGCACATAGTTCACAAGGTGGTGAAGCTGCAAAAAAGCTTAGAGAAGTACTCGCAGCAAAAAATCTTGAAGAAGCTATAGAACTTGAATCTGAAGAAGAAACAGAAGATTACGAAGATCAGATTAGAAAATCAATGTTAGCACGTGGGCACCACGAGAATCTTTCATTTTTCGCATTTACTGCTACACCGAAACCAAAGACTCTTGAAGTATTCGGGATACAAAATTCTCAAGGTAAATTCGAGCCATTTCACCTGTATTCTATGAGACAGGCAATTGAAGAAAACTTCATTCTTGACGTTCTTAAAAATTACACCACCTATAAAACTTTCTTCAAACTCAACAAAGCAATCGAAGATGACCCTAATTTAAACAAGAAAAAAGCGAAAATCGCCATTAGCAGATATCTTTCCTTTCACCCCCATAATATCAGCCAAAAAACTGAAATCATGGTGGAGCATTTCAGGCAGGTTGTAAAAAGAAAAATTGGTGGTCGTGCAAAAGCAATGGTTGTTACAGGTTCCCGACTCCATGCAGTACGGTATAAACTCGAATTTGACCGTTACATAAAAGAGAAGGGTTATTCAGATATACGCACTCTCGTTGCTTTTTCAGGTGTAGTAAAAGACGATGGTTCAGAATACAAAGAATCAATCATGAACGGTTTTGGAGAAAAAGAACTTCCCAAGAAATTCGATACTGATGAATACCACCTCCTTTTAGTTGCTGATAAATATCAGACTGGATATGATCAGCCCCTGCTTCATACTATGTATGTAGATAAAGTATTATCAGGTATTAAAGCTGTTCAGACATTATCACGTTTAAATCGTATCTGTGCAGGGAAAGAAGATACATTTATTCTCGATTTTGTTAATGAAGAAGAAACCATTATTGAAGCGTTTCAGGATTATTTCCAAAAAACAATTCTTGAAAAAGAGACAGATCCGAACCATCTTTATGATCTACGTGCTATTATAGAAAAATCACAGGTAATATGGCAGACTGAAGTTGATAATTTTGCAAAAGTGTTTTTTCAGCAAAATTACAATCCGAAAAATCAGTCAAAACTTTATGCCTATATAGATCCAGCATTAGAGAGATTTCTTCAATTACCAAAAGAAAAGAGTGAAGGTGAATTATCTCAAGAAGATATCCGTGGTGCAATGGTATCATTCACCCGTCTTTACGGCTATCTCACACAGATAATGCCATTCTATGATTCAGAACTTGAAAAGCTTTACCCGTATCTTCGTTTATTCTTGAGTAAATTGCCCAAGGGTACCATTGATCCACGTCTTATATTAGACGATAAGGTCACCCTCGAGTATTACAGAATCGAGAAATTAGGTCAGAAAGATCTATCTCTCGTAAAAGAAGATTCTGAACTTGCAGGCATTACAGAAGCAGGTATAAAGAGAAAAACAGAAGAAGATAAAGCCCCTTTATCTGAAATCATAAAACTGATCAATGATCGATTAGGAACCGACTTCGAAGAAGCAGATCGCCTTGTCTTTGAACAGGTCGTTGAAGATTGTGTTGCTGATGAACAGTTAAAACAGCAGGCACAAGCCAATAGTTTTGAGAACTTTAAATTCCCGTTTAAAGACGTATATCAGGATAAAGTAATCGACCGAATGGAACAGAATACTGAGATCTGTAACCGAATGATTGCAGGTGGAGAAGTTGCAGATGTGATTTTTAATTGGGTTATGAAGGAAGTTTACAGCAGGTTGAAGGAAGTACAAAAAACTTAAAAATGAATATTCATTTGAATTTCAAGTGGACAAATTAATATGATTGAAGAGAAATTGATACCTCAATGTGAAATTGTGCTTGAAACATTAGAGGACGTATTTAGAGTATTTCAACCATCACATGAATATTGGGCTTCATACCATACGCATGCATGGGTTTTTAGGGGACATGCAATAGAAAATTGGCAACTTGTCCCTACAATTTTTAGGAATGATGTTCGTGAAAGGTTCGGATTAGTTTCGCCCTATGGGATCAGATTGGAACCTTTTATTCTTTCTGAAATTGAGTTATTACGAGATTTTACTCTCTTTTGTGATAGTGTAGGGTTACAAATTCCTGAACAAGCATATTCATATTTAATGAATGCAAATAAGTCGGAATTAAATGCATTTATCAGATTTACAGGCAAAACTGCTAAATTTACGTGGGTTGAGTAATATTATATGTCTACGATGGAATAATTAAGGGCATGTTATTTTGAAATTTCTGAAGAAGATGCGAATGAACTCGAAAAATTAATATCTCAATTAGGTGTATTAGAACTGCAAAATGAAATAATATTCTCACACCCCCATCGCCTTCTTCACTTTCAAAATGGTGCAAAGCGACACCGAGTGAATCCTTGCAATCTTTCTCAAAGAGATATTATGCTCAAGATCTTTCACTACACCCCTGTATTTTTTAAGCAGCATATCATTACTAATCACACTTCCTTTCTTTCTTCCTAATGTGACCCCGTTCTTTTTTGCCTTCTCAAGCCCACTCTTTATACGGGTGATAAGCGTTTCTCGTTCAAGCCGTGCAAATTCAGCCAATATATGGAGACAAGCACCGAGACAATAGGCGATCTGTTGCCGTTGGAATCGATAGTCTGCAGGTTCATGGTCTGAATATGGATATTGATACCAAGACCATTCATTTATATTTATGGCCACGGACTTATCGGATTTTATGTGCCTGGTACCGGGTATTTCACCTGTCTTCACGATCTGTCTGTCCGGAAACATGGCATTTATTACAGACGACACCGGAGCAGTTGCCGCGAAATTCTCATACACGCCATTTGGGGAAGTGATCGACAGAGTGATTGCCCGGCGGCCCGCCTGCAATATTCCGATCGGTTTTGCCGGAGCATTCGGAGTTCTGACGGAACCCAATGGATTATATTACATGAACGCCAGGTATTACGATCCTGCAATCGGACGCTTTCTCTCCGAAGATCCATTGGGCCCTGGTGGTGGAGATTTGACACTTTATTCTTATGCGGGAAGTAATCCGGTGGTGTTTGTGAATCCGAGCGGGTTGTGTAGAGTAAGTGGTGAAGCATATATTGCAAAACGACCATTAGAAGACAAACCATGGTTGGGATTTGCTTCAGATAATCCAATAGATAACTTTTTCAATACAGAAGTATCACACGAACAGCTCTTTTTTCCTGATGGAACAAATATCGGTTTCTTTAATGATAATAACGTACGAGCAGATAAACCTTCTCTTTTGAATACATATCGAACTAGAGAAGGTGGCTATGATCCTAAAATCATGCAAGAGGCTGTTCAAATGACAACTCCTCAAAATTACAGGCTTCTTCTTACTCCGAAATACAATTGCCAAGATTATATGGATGCTGTTAGAGAAAATTGTTACAGGATAATAGGAAGGAATATTCCTAACGATAACTGAGAATTGAGCCGGGCTTTGGACAGCAGCTCCTGAATACCCTGACGGTCTTCGTTTAACCTGAATCGTACTAATCAGTATAAATCATCTTAGCTGCAATCGTATTATTCTGTGCTTCCCGTTTGTCTGTAAATAGATTCCTGAGGAGACCTTCGAATTTGACATAGATGAAGCTTCAGTAAAACCAATTACTCTTCCCCTGAAATCGAAAATCTTTGGTAAGTCTTCTCTTTTTCTTGAGACTATCACAGGTCTTCCCTGTGACCTCTTTCCGACTCCAGTCACCAGGTTTACCGATTCCCACCTTAACTGTGCTGGATTTTTACCGTTCTCAATGTCCGATCCTGTTGATGGCCATTGAAGACTGCCGTAAAAAGCAGGTTTATTATGGAGGTAATAGGAAACAGGTAAAACATGGTCCTCGATACCATCATTCCAGACCATTTCTCCATTTACTTTTTCACCATGTCTTACTGTGCCTGCTGAACTGCCGTCATCAATCCAATTTGTAATCGTATTCCCCACCAGATTCTGGAAATGGGAGTGGTCGTAAAGATACACTCCCGGCCCCTTTACAACATTTCTCAGAAAAGTGTTCCCCGGCCCCATCGGTCCCCAGTAGTCTCCGATACCAATCTCCGTGACCACATTTCCCTCAAAAAGGTTCATCCGTGCATAATGACCGTGAAGAGAGATGTCGGGTGGATCCCACCCTTCGTTGAGATTGGTTTCTCCCTCACCCTGAACCGGATTAATCGAGTAGTTATACCCGAATACACATCCGATTGCTCCAGCCTGCACTAACATCGCATGTCTCAGAGAATCAAAGATACTGTTTTCACAAAGCCCGTCTGTTGAGTGAAAACCGAACTCAACTCCATAACCTGCTCCACCATCTCCATAAGAAAAGGAGCGGTGAAAATAGCTGTCTCTGAATTCACATCCAATAGTCGTATTATTTGTTATATGCGATTTTTGCGTATGATAGCTTTCGATATTTCTTATCCAGCAATAGGCCGCGTTTTTGAACTGAAAAGTATTGTTTCCGCCCTGAAGTCTTTCGATATAAAAATTCTCAAACCCCACCCCTCTTACAAAACCCTGTGGTCGGATCTGTGGATTCAGGTTGGATATGACATCAAAATGCAGTGGAGTGCGAAATGTCACACTGTTACGATCCACTCCAACTACTTCAAAGAGCTGACCTACAGCGTTTTCAGCCCATGATTGTATCCAGTTCGGATCAGTGTACATCAAAGCAGAATCGTTTGTCTGCTGAATCTCTGCAAAAGCACCAACCGTAAATTTACTTCCATCCTCTACAGTAACCGTCTTTGAGCCCTTTGTATACCCGCCCAGAAGATTCTGCCACTGACCTCTTTTGTAGGTTATTACATCGAAACACAATCCGCTGCTATCATGAAGCAGTTTCGTTTTATCGTACCCATCCCCCCGTATCACTACGTTATCTTTGCCGATAGTGATCGTGCCGCAGAAATAATAGCTGCCGGCAGGAAAATAAACAACCCCTCCTCCTGAAGGAACCGCCTCTATTGCCCGGGTTATTGCATCTTTACAGTCAGCTTTCCCTGAAGAATCAGCTCCGAAATCGATTACATTGATTATGTCATCAGATGGAACCGTTATTCCTCCTGGCACCCCTGGATCCCAGACTGTTATACGGTCAGAAGTTAAAATATCCGCTGAAATGCAGTACACAACTATCAGGGTGATAAATATAGACATGGATCGTTTCATAGAGTTACCTTCTTTAGGTATTGTGCTGATCGGAGGAGACAAATTAGTTTGAATTCATTAAAATAATAGATTAGGCAGTTGAAAATTAACGATTAAAACGGCATTAGCCTTGGTTTAAGATGGTCCGCCCCCCTACCCTAAAATAACGTTACTTCCCACCCTACCAATTTGAACCCTGTCATTGAATCGCGATCGAAGATATTCCACCGCTTTCTCTCCAGTACAATGACAGGGAACGATCCGATTTACATTGCGATCATGTAAATATGCACAGGTGTTTTCCATTCGCTCAGATGAAGCATTAAGCAGATGAAATCCTCCAATAATAGAATGAACAGGAGTTTGGCCGGTCAGTGATGAAATATACTGGAGAGTGTTAACCAGCCCAGAATGACAACACCCGGTAAGTACACATAATCCCCTTGATGTTTGTACCCATACCGCAAGATCATCGCTGACTGGATCAGGTTTTACCCCTTCAAGGTCATTAAAGAAATTACCCCCGGTATCCTCAAAATCAGTTACCCGAGGAATTGGTCCGGTAATTCCGATATCATCCGCCAGCATTAATGGTCTATCGACCCAATGAATATTGTCCCAAACTTTGTGGAGCGCTTCTGATGATT
>JAAYPC010000241.1 GCA_012519985.1 Fibrobacter sp. | reverse complement strand
TTAAACAAACAACAATGTTAGTTCAATAAACACAATTCATCTTTAAACAAACAACAATGTTAATTCAATAAACACAATTCATCTTTAAACAGACATCGATGTTAGTTCAATAAACAACGACGCTAATTCAACAAACAAAATTCATCTTTCAACAAACAAAATTCATCTTTCAACAAACGAAATTCATCTTTCAACAAACAACGATCCTTTTTCAACAAACAAATTTCCTTGTTGAAACAGGTTCAACCTGTTTTTTTTATAGGACGTTTTATGAATTTTATCGTATGTCACATATTTTATATGGTTTTTTTACCATTTGGTAAAGACAACTTGATTATTTGCAAAGAAATTTCCTTCTTTTTTTAGCATCAGTCTTTATCCGGAATAGAATGATCCTTTTTCAACAAGGAATTTTCCTATTTTTTATAAAAATAAAATATTAATTATGTAAAGGAATGACCGGTTTTGTAAAGGTTTTTATTCCTATTGCAAAGCGATTTTAACATTCGGGCAGTAAAAGCTGGCCTTTTCAGGTGTTCTTTTTTGATACTCTTAAGATAAACCTGCCCTATTTGCGCAGAATATGCCATTATCATCACAAATTACAAATCCGATTCTGATTTCTCCGAAATCTAAAATCTTAAATTGTAAATCTCAAATTATTCTCAGTCCTTTGGGAAGCTGTTCACCGAAAATCCTGCTCTGATCCTCTTCATCGAGAGAACCGCCGCTTTCTACCAGTTCGATGAAATGCTCTCCGGCGTTATACTTCTGCATATAAGCTAAAACCCTGCTTCTGCTCTCTTCATCTATATCACGATAGCGGTCATTTGTTTTCCTGCACAATTGCATCAAAGAAAGCATAACCGAAGCAGTGGGCTTTAAGGAGGAAATAATCTGTTGAGCCCATGATGCCGCAGTTTCTGCAGAAACAAGCTCATTGAGAGGACCGTAAACCGGTACCCTTGTGCCAAGTCTTCCGATAGCCCACACACCTGCATCGACCAGGGAATCAGACCGGTTGGCTATCATATTTAATGCTATACCGGCAATCTCCTCTTTAAGCGAAACCTGAAGATATTCCAAAGATGCAAGCAATCGCCAGATTTCAGCCAACTCATGCACACCATACTTTTCGGATTTCACTTTCTTTTTAGAATCGGTAAATTGGGCCCGCAGGTTGGCTAATAGATTCTGAGCCAGTGTACGTTGCTGCCCCGGAGTCAATCCTCCGGCGATCCGTCTCCAGAAAATCCACCACTCAGACCTGCAGGCCTGGTTTCTGGAGTGAATGACCCCTTTTTGAAAAATATACCAGGTTTGCTTTACCCTCCAGTCATCCACCGCATACCCATATCCCGGCCTCAAGGAAAACCCCATGAAATTGAGCCATCGTTGCTCATGCAGCGGATCTATGGAACGACCAGCTTCGACTTCCAGCAGTATTTCCCAGAAAGAGCGCAAAAGCGATGGCGGCCAGCCATTACGGTCCATGCCAATTTTCTGTTCTATGTTTTTCATCAACTGTGAAGGATCGGCAGTCTTTCCCTGTTTGGAACGAAAGGTATCTATTATGATGTCCCTGCATTCTGAAAGTATTGTGGAATCAACAAACCCCATCTGTTCCCCAATGCCTTTATGAACCGGGACATCGGTCCTGGTTGCCGAGCGCACATCAAACTGTAGTTTCCAACTGCGATTTCCGGAAACTTCTGTACACCAAAGGTCAAGGGTCCCGATTTCGGTAAGACGGGTGTGAAGCATTACCTTGACAGTATCAGCTTCCATCCTGCGACCTGACCGAAGCACTGTGCTTATCGGTGGAAGTGCAGTCATCTCCAGAGGATCAATAATCACCAGGTCTCCGGGTTTATCGGTTGTCCTGAAACTGGATACAAAAAGCGGAAACTCCACCGGTTGACGAATCAGTAAATCAAATGTACGGTTACTGAGGTCTACACTCTTCCCTTCCTGAAGACCTGCAGGAGCCAGACACAATGCCATAGTTTCCTCACCGCTTTGCACTCCTATATAATAGGAACGGGCTAGCCCTGCAGTTATCCTTACTCCCAGTCCGCGACGAACCATGCCAAAATAAGAAGCACCTCTGGAAACTGCGAGTTCAGGATGCTCGTTCTCAAACAAGACTGGTTCCCAGGGATTTTCTGCAGTGCTGAACCATCTTTTTAATACATCAATTATCCTTTGACGAATTGCAGCAGAAGCCAGAACACCGCCATTAAAAAGAACTATATCCGGTCTGGCCGGATCTGTTTCAGATTCTTTGACAGATTGTGCTTTATCATTGCGATGTGCGGTAAGGAATGCAGCCAGATGTCGGGTAACAGCAGGTTCAGATGCATAGGGTAATCCAAATTCCTGAAAACCGGATTGACGGGTTTTCGGTTTTTCTGTCAGATCTGTGAAAGGGAAAAAACCTTCCAGAAGAATCTGTTTGACTTTGTCCAGAGTTATTTCTGTCTGTATACTACCTCCGATAAGTGATGAGCCGGAGCTTTGAATGGTAATGCTCATTTTTTGAGGAGGATTATCTCCCAGAAACGACTCCTTTGCCCGTTGGCAGTTTCTCAAGAGGGAACCGAATTGACGTGGTACGAGTTTTTTGCCACCCAGATGTTCAGATTCGATATAATATGCCAAAGCGAGATCCAGATTATCCCCTCCAAGAATAAGATGGTCCCCAACTGCCACACGATGGAATTGAACCGAACCTGCAGCTTGAGCAGGCCGAACCTGAATCAGTGTAAAATCGGTTGTACCACCACCAATATCACAGATCAGAATCTTCTGTCCGGGGCTTACCTGGTGTTGCCAGTTCTTTGAATGTTGATAGATCCAGGCATAAAAGGCTGCCTGAGGTTCTTCAAGCAACACTATCCTGGGAATACCAGCTTGTGCTGCTGCTGTGACTGTGAGTTCGCGTGCAATTTCATCGAATGAAGCAGGTACTGTTATGACTACATCCTGCGATTCAAACGGGTCATCAGGGTGAGAGTAGTTCCAGGCATGTCTGATGTGGGAGAGATAGCGCGCAGTAGCCTCAACGGGTGATATTTTTTCTACATCCACTGCACCATGCCACGGAAGCAGAGCCGCAGTACGATCGACACCGGAATGACTCAACCAGGATTTAACCGATGCCACCAGTCGGGCAGAAACCTGAGCCCCGTGATCACGAGCAAAACTACCGCACACGATCTTCTTCTCGGTACTATCCCAGGGCATATTCAAAGAACCGCTCCTGAATTCCGATTCCGCTGCTTCATAATGAAAGGATGGGAAAACCGGCAGAGCCGCAGTCTCATCCGGAGCTATCAGTTGTAAAACTGGAAAATCCTCTACTTTAAAAGGTTTATGAGAAGTATCCACAAATGAGACCGCAGAATTAGTGGTCCCCAGATCTATACCTATAATAAAACGGGCCAGTTCCTGTTGTTCTTCCATATCGTTTTTTTCCAAAATCGTTACACTCAATCTTTCTTTTCACGTACACTGAATTCCAGTTTCCAAGAGTCTTCAGAAATGGCACTTTTGCACCACAGTTCAAAAACTCCCAGCTCGGTTATTTTAGAAAGGAAGTGTACTGGTACATATCCTTCCACGAAACGTTCATCGGCGGGAAGTTGAGACTCGAGCGAATCGGTTTCCTCAAGTTCGTTTTCACTCCAGTGAGTTAGCAGATCACCGGGTTTGTCTTTTTTTCTCACCGAAGAGCTGAAAAAACGGAATTTGACCGATTCACCTACCACCAACCCGATCTCATCACTTGGTACCTCGATTTCGCTTCCTTCCTCCATGCCGAATGGCACTACACACAGGGCATTTAAAGGACGCTCGATTCCCGGAACTGCCGGTCCTGAGGTCTCAATCCCCACATAGTAAGAGCGTCCGGTTCCTCCACGGATACGAATTCCATGGCCTTGCTTGATAAAGGAGTAATAAGCAGCACCTTTGGCTACAGCAAAATCGTAATCCGGTGTAGCTTCCAGAGGAGAGATAGAGCTCTTATTGAACCAGCTTTGCAAGACTTCCAGTAGCCTTTTGCGAAACTGGGCAGCTTTAAAGACTCCTCCGTTAAATAGCACATGTGAGGGTTGCAGAGGAACCGATTTGTTTTCATTATGAGCCCTAAGGAATTGAACCAGATGTCTGGTAATAGCTGTATCATGTTCAAAGAGAAGACCCAGTTCTTTAAAACCGGAGGCTGGTTTTCTTGAAGGTGAAGCATCTGGGGAACATGAAGGGAAAAATCCATCCAGAAGAAGTGAAGAAATTGCAGCAGATTCAAGGTCTGCAGAGATAGTCCCCCCAATAAGCTTTGAACCTCTTCCAAGAATAGTTACCGGATGACTTTTCGGTGGTTTTTCCGAGAGTAGTTGTTCTTTGGCGATTCTGCAGGAATGCCATAAGGAAACTGCCTGCCAGGCATCCAAAGCAGTCCCTTTTTCAGAAAAGAGATTGCGGGCAAAATGCGCGAGAGTGAGATCCATGTTATCTCCACCCACCAGTATATGATTTCCCACTGCGATTCTTTTTAAAATCAGATCTCCCTCTTCCTCGCCTACACCGATAAGGGTAAAATCGGTCGTACCACCTCCAATATCACAAACCAGGAGAGTATCACCAACAGAAAGTCTCTTTCTCCATCCCTCGCCTGAATCAGCAAGCCAGGCATAAACCGCAGCCTGAGGCTCCTCCAGAAGCAGCAGACTGTCTGGAAGACCTGCTTTTGCAGCAGCTTCCATAGTGAGTTCACGTGCACTGACATCAAAGGATGCAGGAACTGTCAAAACAACTTGTTGTTGGGCTATCGGTGCATCTGGAAACTGAGAGTTCCAGACAGTCACGATATGTTCCAGGTATCGCCGTGATGCTTCAACAGGAGAGATTTTTTTTACATCCGAAGGTGCATTCCATGGAAGAATATTCTCATGACGATCAACTTTTGAATGAGCCAGCCAGGATTTTGCAGCAGCAATCGTTCGTGTGGGAACTTCTGCGGCCTGCTTTCTGGCAATTTCACCTATTGCAAAATCTCTACCCTTTTCCCATGGCAGATCATAACTGCGCTTCTCTTTTTCCGCATCGGTAGCCAGATAACAGAAGGAGGGTAGAGAAAGACGGTTTTCTATGGTAGCAGGACCAGTGAGTTGCTGGATATTCAGCAGCTCGATTCTGGCATTTTCGTCCTGCAGTTTTATGTATGCGACAACACTATTGGTGGTGCCCAGATCAATTCCTATGGAATATGCAGCCGCCATAGCTTAAAGCTCCTTTTTTAACAGATTTTCGAAATATTTCCCGGTTGTTTTCTAAGCAGAAGTCTGCTCCAGTGAAATAAAAAGAGATAGAGATGGATTCAGAATACCAGAAATGGACTTCTAAATTTGATATTGTTGCCCGATTAAGGTAATTCAACCTCTACAGGAGCAATAATATCTGCGGATTCTTCGTTACCGTTCCATAGCGGCAGTTCGATTTTTGAGGCCCGCCATCCATGATGACGAACCGTACCTTCATAGGGAGGTTCTCCGGTAACATTACCGGTAAGCCGGAACTGCTCCGGATCAAAACCGGATACCACTGTCAGGCAAGACCCTTCATCATTATCTACAAGAGGCTGGATATCAAAGACCCTTTCCAGAACGGCTGCGCAATCCCGATGGACATCACGAACCGCGGCTCCAATCTGAGCATCACTGTAACTGTCGATTGGTTCCTTTAAGAAGTCGATCAAACGACCTTCACGCTGCAGAAGAGCCAGAATTTGAATAGCATCATTTCGAGCTTTTTTCTCTTCCACTTTCTGTGGTTCTTTGTGCTCCAGTAAAGTTTCCTGAGGCGGTGCTTCAAAGAAAGTCTCGATTTTTTCTGCAAATGATTTCTTGAAAAAAATCCAAAAGAAGGTCCGGAATGCGAGTTCAACTCGATTCATATGAAGTATCCTTTCGATAGTTTATCCGGGAGAATTATGCTGATTCAGAATTTATATAAAGATACAAAATGGCAGATAAGTTTCAGAGTCATATTTATAGGAGATGAGTACTGTTTTTATCATCTATGGGCATAAAACCATTTGAAACCATCGATGATAATCAGCAGGTATTACTTAATTTCAGACTATAGATTGAATCAGTTTAGCTGCCACCGGTGCACCTGAACAGGTCATAGGAGTGCATTTCCCCTTTTGCGTAACGTAATTGAGAGCATCAATCCATTGCAAGCTGTAATACTGCTCCTGAGACAGACAGTAGCCCATTCCCCATTTCTGTACCGCTTTTTCCAGAACCGGATATTCTGCAAAATGTTTCCTGGGCAGATAAATAAGAGGGGTCCCGTTTAGAAAGCACTCTGAAACTACCCCGTAACCGATTTTGCTGATAACACAATCTACCGAAGAAACCAGGTCCTGATAAGGAAAATTCTTCTTATCCAAAAGGTGAAAATTAGATGGATTAGTGGGTAGCTGGTAAAGCCCAAGGAATTCCCAATCGGAAAAACAGTTTAGTTTCTGCCAGTTTGCGCTGTTCATGCCGAAATCACCAGTATAGATAAGCCCCAGTTTCTTATTATTATCGATTTTATAATGAGACAGCACATCATCTCTTCTGTTACGCCCGATTCGCCCTGTTACCGGTACCTCTGTTTTTTTGCGGAAAAAGTTCATCTCCATTGATGGTTGCAAAGCGATGCAAAGATCTGCATAAGAATACTGTTCAAGGATTTCCTCAAGATATGGTTTAAAAGAGGGAGAACTGCTGAGGTATTGGGCATATATATCATACCAGGTAAAGTTTGTGACTGCTACAGAGGGGATATTACTGTGTTTTGCGATTTCAAAGGCGAAAGGGGTAATATCACTGACAATCAAATCCACCTTCTGTTCAGCACACCATCTGATCTCTTTTTTCAGATTTTCACGATTATTATGGGCTATTTTTCTGTAGCAATCCAGCGTAGCATTGATATCAACGGTTACACCATCTGATTGCAGACAACCACAATCGTAGCGGGCTTCCTGCACTGAATATTGTCTGTTAAGTTCTTCAGAAAAGAATCGCTCTGGAAGCAGTGTTCTGAAGGTTATTTTAACATCGGCTGAAAAGCAGTTGGCAATAGCTGTTGTCCGGACACCATGTCCATATCCGTGCGAAGTAATAAAATATGCTATATGCACAACATCCTCCCCTTTTTATCGTAATAAGTGCAGAAATTGTCCTGTTTTTCCGGGTGTTTTAGAATTATTCCATCAGAAAAATACAAAATAGGCATTCGGAGCGGTCTCAAACTGTCGATAAATTTTCTATTAGGCATCCAAAACTACATTTATTATATTTTTCGCCCGTTGAAGATTAAAACTTTGCCACAGTAATAATCTCCTTGGATCTGGCATTACAGCCCCCGAAACAGTTTATTGTATTCAACAAAACACAGTTTCTGATAAATTGTTTTCAAAAGGTGATTTATCTGGGTAATCAGTATATAAAGGTGACTATTGTAACCGGTTTGAAGACAAAACGCTCGTTTTTTTGCACAGAACGCTATATTTTCAATGAGAGGTTTTAAGTTATGGCCAACAACATCCTTACGATGCGCAATATTGGAATCAGCGCACATATCGATTCAGGAAAAACAACACTGACAGAACGAATATTATTCTACTGTCAAAAAATTCATGCTATCCATGAAGTAAAAGGCAAAGACGGTGTTGGAGCCACCATGGATTCAATGGACCTTGAACGTGAACGAGGAATTACCATTTCATCTGCTGCAACCAATGTTGAGTGGAAAAATCATCAGATTAATGTTATAGATACTCCGGGACACGTTGATTTCACTATCGAGGTTGAACGTTCATTACGGGTTCTGGACGGAGCAATCCTGGTACTTTGTTCGGTGGGTGGTGTGCAGTCTCAATCGATCACAGTTGATCGACAGCTCAAAAGGTATAAAGTACCCCGTCTCGCTTTCGTTAACAAGTGTGACCGTTCCGGAGCCAATCCATTCAGAGTTAAAGATCAGCTTCGTGAAAAGCTGGGTCACAACGCAGTAATGGTGCAGATACCAATTGGATTGGAGGAAAAACTGGAGGGTGTTGTCGATCTGGTAACCATGAAAGCCAACTACTTTGAAGGAAAAGACGGTAACATTATCCGTGAAGATAAAATTCCTGCTCATCTGGAAGAGCAGGCCCAAAAATATCGTGAGATAATGCTGGATGCTCTATCTATGTATTCTGATGAGCTTGCAGAAGCTTATCTTGAAGGAACCGAAACTGAAGAGCAAATTCGAAAAGCGATCAGAATCGGTACTTTATCACTGGATCTCACACCGGTTTTCTGTGGATCAGCCTATAAAAACAAAGGCATTCAGCTCCTGCTCGATGGTGTCGTGAATTATCTGCCCAATCCTTCAGAGATCGACTATCGGGCGATAGATATGAACAAAGATGGAGAAGAATTCCCCATCAAAGCAGACAATGATGCTCCACCGATTGTCCTGGCTTTTAAGCTCGAAGATGGGCAATACGGACAGCTTACTTATATCAGAATTTATCAGGGCATGATCCGTAAAGGCACAGAGCTAATAAACAGCAGAACCGGCAAGAGATTCAAAGTCGGTCGACTCATCAGGATGCACTCTAATTCAATGGAAGACATAAACGAAGCGGGTGCCGGAGACATAGTTGCTCTGTTTGGAATCGATTGTGCTTCTGGAGACACCTTCTGCGCAGAAGGTCTTAATGTAAGCATGACTTCCATGTTTGTTCCAGAACCAGTTATCTCTCTGGCAATTAAACCTAAAGATAAAAAGTCCGCGGATAATATGTCCAAGGCACTCAACAGGTTTTGCAAAGAAGATCCTACATTTAAAAGTTTTGTAGACCCCGAATCCAATGAAACCATCATCAGAGGTATGGGAGAATTACATCTCGATATATATATTGAAAGAATGAGGCGTGAGTACAAGGCGGAGATTGAAACCGGAATGCCTCAGGTGGCTTACAGGGAAACTATTACCCAGGCAGCTACTTTTGACTACACTCATAAAAAACAGACTGGTGGAGCCGGCCAATATGGACGAGTTGCCGGAATTATGGAGCCTGTAACTGATAAAGATTATGAGTTTGTGGATTCAATTAAGGGCGGTGTGATTCCAAATGAGTATATTCCATCATGTGATAAAGGCTTTAAACAATGTCTGTCTAAAGGTAAAATTATAGGGTTTCCAATCGTGGGAGTAAAACTTACCATTAATGATGGTAATTTTCACCCGGTGGACTCATCTGACATCGCTTTTCAGCAAGCAGCAATCGGCGGGTTCTGGCAGGCCTTTGAAAAAGCCAAACCAGAGATTCTGGAACCGGTTATGAAAGTATCGGTAGAAGGTCCAAGCGAATTCCAGGGAAATATCCTGGGAAGTATTAATCAGCGCAGAGGAATGATTGTAAGCACAACCGAGGAGAGTAATTTTACCAGAATAGAAGCTGAAGTACCTTTGAGTGAGATGTTTGGCTATTCTACAGTGTTACGTTCTCTTACTCAAGGGAAAGCCGAATTTACCATGGAATTCCTTAAATATGGAAAAGTACCGGCTTCTATCGCAGAACAATTGAAAAAACAGTTTCAGGAAGATAAAAAAACCGATGGCAAGAAGGGTAAATAAGGAGGCAGCTAATGGTTAAAAAAGAGCTTATATCCAGGAGCCCACTACGTATCCTGGAGAAGTCAACCAATGGTGGAGTCGGGAAAGGCAATATCGGTGTTATAGCTGCTCGCAAAGGTGTGGGTAAAACCGCCTGCCTTGTACATATCGCTACAGACCAACTATTTCAGGGCAAGCATGTCATTCATGTTTCCTTTGCCCAAAACACTAATCATATCGTATCATGGTATGAGCATATTTTTGAGGAAATCTCCCGTCGTCATAAACTTGATTGCACGATGGATGTTCATGATGATATAATCAAACGCAGAGTAATCATGAATTTTCGTCAGGATGGTGTTCAGTCAGAACAAGTACAAAAAGGTATACGTTCCATGATCAAGGAGGGAAACTTTTCTGCTGACCTGGTTGTAGTCGATGGTTACGATTTCTCCAGTATTTCCGCTGAAGAGTTTTCCAGTTACAAAAAACTGGCAGAAGAGCTGGGAATAGAGATCTGGTTCAGTGCAACTTTGCACAGAGACAGTTCTTTTGTTAATGGCATCCCCTCGATTCTGACCCCTGTGATCAACCAATTGGCTATCATTATCATGCTGGAACCCAGAGAAGGTCATATTCGTCTGAAACTGGTGAAAGATCATGAATCTACTCTTTCTGAAGATTTGCATCTAAAACTGGATCCTCAAATCCTTCTGATAGCAGAGGAAGCTTGATAAAATTCTGCAAGTACAGTTGATCCTGTACTTGCAACCTTTCCCTGAAATCAAAATTCAGAGGTATCCAGCGGCAACGTCCGGAAAGGATATCGATGAAAACAGCTTTTTGCCTCTTTATCCTGACTCTATGGTCTGTTTTAATTATTGCAGATGATAACCATTCTATAAAAAAACTGCCCCGGTATCCATTTGAGATTCAGTTAGCCAATCTTTCTGCTACTATTAATCAGAAAAGTGGCGAATGTGAAAAAGTCAGAATCACATATCCCGATTCGAAAGATCAGGTGATCATTACTGCAACAGATGATATCTTTCTAAGATTTACACGCCATGGAACCGAAAAAACCATCTACCGGGAAGACATTAACTACTCCTATAAAATCAGCGACTTTGAACTAAAACACCTTAAATTGGTAAGCAAAACATTGTTAGAAACACTGGAAGAGTTCGAAAAGGATCTACAAAGCAACAGATGGGGCAAATGTCTTTATCTGGATTCTTATCTACCCAGATTTCTAAAAGGCTATTACCACCTTTTTTGCCTTGCAATGAATACCACCGATGTCCTGCCGGAGAGCGTAAATGTAGCTGATTCGCTCTATGACATTTCTCTCAATTCGGACAAATCCGATATGAGGCTTTATAAATGGAAAACTACTAACGACTACATCGTAAAATTGCGTATCGCCACCAAAGAGCTTATTCATCAGATCGGATTATGGCAGCAGGAAATCTCCAAGAAAGAGAAAAACCATTCAGAAATAACCGTTAGCAGAGAATTTGCCCGCTCTCTGGGTTTGTTTGCCAGCATCTATTTTAATGAATCTTTTCAGCCAAAAAAATCGCAAGGAAAGCGCTAAAGTTTCCTCTCTTAAGCTGTCCAAATATTAGGTAACATTCATAACAAAATGTTATTTTGAGTTAGCCCGAAATACAATTCCAGATTTAGTATTCATTTATCCCTTTAAATTCGAGGATTTGATGCATCTAAGAATTGGAGACGCTTTAAAAAAGAAACTGCATCTGCAAGATTCGGTTCTGGATAATGCAGCTTTAAAAGCCAAAGAAAAAGGGAAGAGAATCGGTGAAGTGCTCGTTGAAAACAATACAATCCCTGAAGAATTACTTTTCCAGACTCTGGCTGAACAGTATTCAATGGAATTTCTCTGTAAAATTGAAAACCACATCGATATGGAGCTTCTCAGGGAACTTCCGACTGAGCTTTTCAGGGAAGGACGTTGTTTTCCTCTGGGAAGCAACGAAACAGTTCTGAAAATTGTAGTTGGTGACCCACTGGATGTTGAAATAGTTCAACTGGCAGAGCTTTACAGCGATCTATTAGTACATACTGTACTCAGTACACCATCCGAAATGGAAAAAGTCTCCAATCGGCTCTTTGAGGGTAACACCCTTTTCAAGCAGTCTGCTGGAAAAATCAGCAAAGAATATGAGAAGCAAATGCAAGCTGATGAGTCCCTTACGCTGGAGGAGATAAGGCAGAGAACAGAATCGGAGCCAGTGGTAAGAATGGTGTCTTTGATCTTTGATGAGGCAGTGAAATTAAACGTTTCAGACATCCACATCGAACCATCCGAAAATGATGCAGTTGTACGGTTTCGTATAGATGGAATGCTGCGCCAATACACCGAACTCACCAAATGGATGTTTACACCTCTGACCTCCAGAATAAAAATTTTGGCAGATCTGGACATTGCCGAGAAAAGGGTACCTCAGGACGGCAGAATACGCTATGTTCAAAATGGTCAGGCTTTCGATTTCCGAGTTTCAACCCTGCCTACCCATTTCGGTGAAAAAACTGTAATTCGAATTCTAAAGCATGATAAATCTCTTCTTGATCTGAAAAATCTTGGTATTTCACATTCAGAACTGGAAAAAATTTACGAGCTGGTGGAAAAGCCACAGGGAATGATCTTTGTTACCGGACCAACTGGAAGCGGTAAGAGCTCTACTCTTTTTGCCTGCCTTAATCGAATAAAACACAAGGCCATCAATATCACAACCATCGAAAACCCCATCGAATACAAACTTGAAGGAGTTAATCAGGTACAGATAAATGAAAAAGCAGGAGTAAGCTTCGCAGCCGCACTGCGCTCTATTCTAAGGCAGGACCCGGACGTAATCCTGGTAGGAGAAATAAGGGATAGTGAAACCGCGCAGATTGCCGTACAGGCATCTCAGACTGGCCACCTGGTCTTTTCAACTCTTCATACTAATGATGCTATCTCGGCAATTACTCGTCTTAAAGATCTTGGTATCCCTGAATTTCTTATCTCTTCATCCCTGCTGGCAATTATTGCACAGCGTCTGGTCCGAGTATTGTGTGTTAACTGCAAAAGAGAAACAGAAATGTCCGATGATCTTAAGAAAAGATGGACATCGCTTCTGGGGACCGACTCTATCCCAAGGACATTTTCTGCACCTGGCTGTGAGGCATGTAACTTTACCGGCTATAAAGGCCGGGCAGGTATTTTTGAAATTGTTTCGGTAAATGAAAAGATCCGTAGTATGATCTCAGATAACATTTCCGAAACATCATTGAGAAAGAAGTTACGAGATGATGGATTCAAAACCATCCTACAGGATGGTATTTCAAAAGTGGAGCAGGGAGTCACAACACCAGAAGAGCTTCTCAGGGTTGTTCTGGTAGAAGATCTGAATTATAATGAATAAAATAAAAACTGAATCAGTCGATTCTTTTGTGTTCAATGTAACAGTACACTTTAGATTAGCGGGCAGGATGTTTTTCAAAACTTACAAATGTAGCCCTGTAAAAATCGTCTGTTTCAGATTAAACATTTTTCAATTTGTAAAATCTCATACAGGTGCCCCATGAATATCAGAGCGCTGTTTTTTCTGTCAATTATATGCCTTTGTCCTGCTGTTTTTTCTCAGGATACCACCAAATATCCTGAAGAACAGAAAATGTCAATTGATGTAAAAGATACTGATCTGCGCGATGTGATTAGAATGATCTCCAAAGGGTATGATATAAACATCCTTCTGGATAATGATGTATCAGGAAAAATTACATTACATCTGGTAGACGTACCCATAATGGAGGCATTGCACAGTATAGCGCAATCCAATGGTCTGGAAGTAATCAAAGAGGGAATGGTTTATAAAATCAAGAAAGCCACCGAAGAACAGAAATCTCTCATCCGTTATGTGAATGGTAAATTGACTATCGATGTTCAGAATATCGAAGTAAAAACGTTTCTCAAAGAGCTCTCTTCAAAAGCTGCAATCAGTATCGTTCCGGATGCAAAGGTGGAAGGAAACATTACCGGCAAGCTTTATCAGGTTGACCTGGATGATGGTCTCAGGGTTTTACTTGAAGGAAACGGATTCAAGGTTATTAAAAGGAAAAATATTTACCAGATAACAAGTGCTCAGGAGAAATCCGGCTCTCAGCCATCTTTTCCTGGTAAAACCAGTACCCCTTCCTCCAAAACTAACTTCTTTGTGGAATACAACAAGGGTCTGATCTCCCTGGAAGTAAACAATGGGGATCTGGAAGAAATAATAAGAGCAATCTCAGAACAGAGTGATATAGAAATTATCACTTATGGAAGCATTAAAACCGAGATAAACGCGAAATTGAAAGACATTCCACTCACCGAAGCTCTTGCGTTGCTTCTTGGTGGAACCAGATTTACCTTTGTACAAAAGGACAATGTCATCCTTATAGGTGACAGAAACACAGCAACTCCATCCGGACAAACCCTTTCCAAGTCAGAACTGATACATCTTAAACATATTAAAGCGGATAATCTTCCCTCAATTTTGCCTAAGGACATTCCCCCCACCAATGTAAGGGTGATTAAAGAACAGAATGCCCTCCTTATTTCCGGCACTTCCGAAGATATCGTTACTGCAAAAGAGTTTCTAAATACTATCGATATCCCCACCCCACAGGTGCGAATAGATGCGGTTATAGTTGAATTTAAAGATAATATCGATAAGGGCTCCGCTTTCAGGGCAGGAAGAAACAGGGGACTCCAGGACAGCTCCTATAATATCACCCCCTTCCCTCAGCATAAATATAACACAACCGCTTCACAAGGTTTTGAACTGGGAGTAAGCGGAAAAGATCTCAAAAATTTCCTTAAAGAATTAAATCTGCCTGTGATAAAACAAATTCCGGATGACCTCTTTGCAGTACTGCGTATGATGGAAGTCGAGAATAAGGCAAAGATCCTGGCACAACCATCTATACTGACACTTAACGGAAACAAAGCCTCCATAGATGTAAGTGAAACCCAGTATTTCACCATAGTCACAGGAGTTGGAGAACACCAGACTTCACGGTTTCAGCCCATTAAATTTGGTATCACTTTGGATATTGTCCCATGGATTTCCCAGAGTGGACAAATAACTGCAGAAATTACTCCCAATGTCTCTAATTCTGATAAGACAAATGAAGACGGCTACCCTAATGTTTCCAGCAGATCCATCACCACTACTGTCAGACTTAACGATGGACAAACACTGGCTCTGGGCGGCCTTATCAAAAATCAGGAATCTGAGTACAGCTATAAAGTACCATTTCTGGGAAGTATTCCCATCATTGGCGCTTTTTTCAGACAGTCCGGAAAAATGCGGCAGAAATCAAATCTGGTAGTATTTATCACTCCGCATATCATAACTGAGAATGAAAATATCGTGCTGGAAAAAGAACTTGAAAAATACGATCTGAATGACAAGAGTTTCATAGAGCGCGGATTCTATTCGGTAAAAAAGAAATTGCAGTCAAGAGCTGAAGAAAAAGACAGTGCAATGTCGCAACAACCTGATTCATCTTCAGAAAAAGCACAAGTGGTAAAACTTCCGAAAGATACTTCAGTAACTGTTGTTTCCAGACCCCAACCCAAACCCGAACCTTCTGACAGTTCCGTACACAAACCTGTAAGAAGAGCTGACAGAAGAAATCCAATGCCTGAACCTGGATTCTCTGATTCAGTAGATAGACAAAGAAAGAATCATGCGGAAACAAAGCAGATTAAACAGATTAAACCAGATTCCACTGGCAATCAATTGAAAAAATGAAAAAAATACATGGGATCATAGCCACAAAGGATGGCAGCTATACACAGGCAACGATTGTAAATGATACTTCCGGTTGGCGATTGTATAATTCAGAAACCTGGAATATCAATAAAGCATATAAAAGACATTTTCTTTTCCATAATGGCATTCACCTTGGTACAGAATGCCATTGGATAAAAACGGATTATCTGGATAAAGAAAAGTACATTTCCACTGAAAACAGTGGACCTTTTGTGGCCTGTCTTCAACCATTTCAACTGCAACTGTATATCGATTCTTTTCAATATAATCTTCTTGGAACCCACCCCGATGATTTATACCTCTGCACTATACCTTTATATATGCAGAAAAACCCCAGAGAATCATTTATCTCTATCTACCAGGAAGAGCTTTGCTGGAAAATTGCTGTGGTTATCGAAAGAAAACTTGTCTCAGTATTTTCCTTTCCTATAATACAGACTTCTAACCTGCAGTACTGCATATCCCGTCTTGAACGATATTGGTCAACCTTAAAATCGGAAAAAGATTTCCCTAAAACAGTCTATATTTTTGATGATCAGAAACTTGACCCAGGCGATCAATACAATATGCTCAGGGTGAAAACATCCATCAAAGATCATAGTGTTTTAAAAGCTGCAGGTATCGCATTTTGTACAATCGATAGCGATACCCCACAATTTACCGGAGCTACTGAAGCCAGCAGATTCAGAAGGCAGCGGTCAATGATTTACTTTTTTTCTGCCGCACTGATAATTCTTTCTCTTCTTTCTTTCGGAACACTGTTTCTGATGAATACTCATAACCAGTCCAGAATCCGGGTCTGTCAATCCGAATATAACCGTATTCTGACAGATAACAAGGAAATAAGAGATCTGTTTTCCCAGGGAGAAGCACTGGCTACCAAACTGAACCGAATAATAAACCTCTCCTCAAATGTAACCTGCTGGAGCCGTTTCCTTCATCAATTAGGTCAGCAGAAACCGCCACGGTTGTTTTTCGAACGTCTGGGTTCAGAACCTATTCCGGGTGAAGGAAAAGTAAAAATTGCACTTAGCGGCTGGGCTGATAATGAAAGCACTGTAACCGAACTGATAAAAAACCTCAACGCATCAAAACTGCTGTCTCATATTTCCTTGTCATCAATGGAAAGGGACAGCAAACAAAAAGATTATTGCCGGTTTAAAATACTATGCATTCTGACATTATCAAAAAGTTGAAAAGAGAGGCTATTGCCCTTATTGTACTTAGTATTGCTGTTTTCCTGACCGCAACAGCCTTGAGGTATCTGATTATTCCAACATACCTGGAACTTAAGGCAGGTCGTGTTGAATTAAATGACTATCTCAACATGATTTCATCGGAAAATGGTTATCAGACCATTAAGAATGAAATCATGGAAAAAACCCGACTTCTGCAAAATCGGGTGGATACAATAGCCGGAACTTCCAATGAGTCACGTGATTTGTCCTCATTTCTCGAACTTTTGATAAGTAAAGCCAGAGCATCCGATATCCGCTTCGTTAAGATGCAGCCACAACCAGAAACCAGAAACGAAGACTTTCAATTCTTCCCGGTGCTACTGGAAGTCACTACTACTTACCATGCTCTCGGTCAGTTCCTATCATCACTGGAAAAACTTCCTTATATGTTCAGAGTTGATCGGCTGGCTCTGGAAGCACTCTCTGAATCATCTATTGATGGTAAAATATTGATCACCTGCCTCATCCCTATTAAAGGTTAATTATGAAGAATGAGTCAAACAGCACACTTCTAATACTGGTATCAATTGTATGCCTGTCGGCAGGAATATTTCTTTTAATGGAAATACCGGACCTGCTGGTTCAGAACACCTATAGAAAGCGAACCAGTAAGTCCATAATTGACAATAATATTGCCAGTATAAACAAAGTCCTGTCCCTGTCCCCGCATTACGATTTTTTCACCTATACCAACGAATTCGAAAGCCCGTTTCGCAAATACGGAGCCCCACGTACTCAGGCACAGACAGTCAAATCTTCACAGGAGGTCATACCCAACAGACCAGATCTTATGTTAAAAGGTGTATTATTAAAAGAAAAAAGTCTTGCAATAATTGAAGATAAAGGTGGACAGACTTATATAAGGGGAATCGGAGAAACGGTGTTGGATCAGCAGATAGTCTCAATAAATGCAGATAAGGTTGTACTTCGTGATCGCAAGGGAACCTATGAGCTTGCGGTTGAAGAAAATTGAAAATATCAGAGGAAGCTCCCTGCCGGTAGTACTGCTTTTCTCTGCAGTCGCCATGATCACTGTTCTAACGTATCTTCTCAGTCAGACATCCCTGGCAAAACCAGCCCTAAAATCACCTTCCTCTATACAGGCACTTCTAAATGCCAGGTCCGGTATTTATAAAGCTTACCAAAAGATGACTGATACTTCTCATACCGATATTATTGATACTCTGGAAACTATCTCAACTCTCGATTCACTCTTTGGCAGTGATCTTATCGAGATAACTGATACAACTGATAATATTTTCGGTCCGGATCCAGAACCAATAAACCTCTTTTCCAGTGACTCTTTTGGCACCTGCGAAGTATCCATGATCACCCAGGGTTCTTTCTTTATCCTTAACTCGATTGGCCAATTCAATAAAGCACAGCGACAGGTTACCGCAAAACTGGGAAGTAAAATTCCAGCCCTGCCTGATACAGTACTGCTTTACTATGAAAACTCACCATGGGAAGGGAACAAACCCGATGGGGAAATTGCAATACTGCCAACCCCGCCATCCGATTCTGCTACTTCACTTCTCTCCAGAATGCTTTCTGATTATCAGGAAAAACTATTGGTTGATGATTCAGTCATGTTTGATCAACCTCTGACAATCCAGTCACAGCGGGAAATGGATAAGATAAAAGATACCATTAATGGACATCTGATCATCGATGGCTCCCATTTTGAGATTTCTTTGAAAGGAAATCGAACCATTACGGTTTTGGGCGACATTCAGATCACCGGTGAAGTTTCACTCGATGGCCTGTCACTGATTGCCGGAGGAGAGATAAAGCTTTTCGACCAGTGTCAATTGAGGAATGTGAGTCTTTTTTCAAGCAGTCGCATCTTCATAGGAGATTATGCCAGTTATAATGGAGATGCCCTTGCCTGTCACAGCATTTCCATCTATGGAAACGCGACTGTAAAAGATAAAAGCACAATAGTGGTTTCCGGTAATTCATCCGCAACCTCTTCCTCCAGCAGCGACTCGATGAAATACTCAATAATTATTGCAGATAATGCTACTGTTGATGCCACCTGCATGGCTTTACGAACTCCAGGAAGTATCAAGACGGAACATAACACTGTAATTACAGGAATTCTCTGGGCAAGAAACATTGTTTGTCACAAAGGACGTATGCAGGGCCTGATCAATGCCCGGAGAGTGATAGATTGTGATGATCCAGGCCAGCTCACCCCTTTAGGCACGACTCCCAAAGACAGTTCAGGCGGAAAAATTGTTTATAAATCAGCAGTGCCCGGAGAGCTCTCTCCACTGGCCAATATCATTGATTACCCTATGCCTTTTTTCACAGGGGTTCCCTCGATTATCGATTGGAAAGAATACTGAAAAATGAAACAACTATCGATAAAAGGCTCTCAGGCAGGTTATACTATTCTTGAATCGATAGTAGCCCTGTTTATTTTCAGTTGTATTACTGCCGCCATTCTCAGAGCAATGGGCACAGCCGACAGAATACACTCCCGTGCATCGGTAGTGATGAACGTAAGCAGAATAGCTGAAAACGAGTTCGAACACATCCGTCAAAAAGCCTCCTTCTCAGAAGAAATCGAAGATTGTACATGGGTAATGATATCCGGTGCAAGGGAATACCAGATTGAACGCAAAGTACTTCTGCCAGATTCCGTTAAATTCGGTATCTCTGAGAAACCATCTTTACTGGAAATTGAGTTGAACATAAAGACCGGAAAAGCCAATCAGCAAGCGTACCGGTTCAGAACACTGCAGGGTTATTCATGGTGATCAGATATCAGGACAGAAACGGCTATTCGCTAATGGAACTGGTCATAGCAATGGTACTGGTTTCAATCGTAATCTCAAATGTTTATTTCTTCTGGAGATACATGGACAAACACGTTTTAGTCCACTCAGAAAATGCATCTTTGCAAAAGGAAACAGACCGATTGATTCATCTGATTACCACTTCTGTTCGCAGAGCCTCCTCCGTGTTGCATTACGACCAGAAATCGATCACTTTTCTGGGAGAAGCAGATGAAGACACCATCTCGTACTCATTTTCCGAAGACACACTATACAAAAACAAGGTTCCATTGACTATTCTTGCCAGAAAAGCACATGTGAAGAACTTTGAAATCAAAAATTTAAATGACGATCCCTATAATGCATCTGTATCTATTCTTCTTGAATTCAATCTCACCTTGTCAAATCCATCCGGATATGAATCGGAAGCTAAACTGGTGGTAAAAACCAGACGCCCTGTTCATCAATTGGATCCGACTTTTGGGTGGTAGTTTTAAAAGCTTTTCGGGTGGCAGTGTCTTTCTGTTTAAATCGCAGGATCTTTCTGCCTGATTTCTCTGAAATCTATCTACAAAATAATAATAGCATATCAAATCAGAATCAGATCAATATCTTTCAATGTCCGAGATTCTAATCTCATCGATTTTTCCGTTAAAATGCATGCTCTGATTAATACCTATTTCGTTCAAACCAACTCTTGATTTTTTCCCGATAAAGAAAACATTCTCAGCTGTTGATCGAGGGGACATTTGATATGATGAAGTATCCTGATTGGAATTGATGCATACACCGTTAAGAAACAGTCGCATTCCTTTTGATCCCCATGTTCCGGCAACATGGTGCCATTTACCCTTTTGAACAGATGCCAAGGCTTTTACATATTTAGTAATATTGGAATGATTTTTCAAAAAATACAATGTATCTCCTTTATACAGAATATTACACCTTGCTCCATCATTGCCAATTAAAATGTGGTTACCAGTGTTAACACTATCGGGGTCAAAGGAAAAATACAGTTCAATGGTCCCATTGGGGGTATTATCTGGAATAATCGTACCGAACGTTGAAAACTTGCCAGTAGAAAGGGATAAGCATTTGCCAGCAAAACCAGTTGTTGATCTTACACAGCTATCAAGCGTACCATTCCCACGGCCTGTTTCATCCAACAGAATCGAGCCACTATCTTCATTAAAATGATAAAGGGCAAGAGTGTTCTCATCCAAAGTGAATACTTTTAACTTGCCTTCATCAACTGGATTTTCAGAACAGCTATGCAATATCAAGGAAGCAAAAGTGAAAACAAAAAATACTGCTGTTCTTCTGCTCATGTAATCTCCTGAAAAATAGTATTCCTCTGAAAATATCCGGTTGCTCAAATTCATTCTGCAGATTCTCAGACATAAAATTTAAATTAAAATGCTCCTTTTTACAATAACATTAAAGAGAATCCAGATTTTGGCTCTGATTCCTGAAATCTGACGATTAACAGTCATACTGTGGTTGGACTATACAGTCGGACCTCCATCAACTGCAGTAATTTCAGATAATCAGCCAGTTGTACCTTTAAATAAAGCGCTTAGATAATTCCTAAATTCAAAATAGGTTTTCTTTTCTTCTTTCTATTTTCACTGGCTATTCACCAGGATTCATTTCCATATCTCTTCCAGTTCATCTATCTTTTCAGCGGGTAATCCGGTTATCTCCTGAATGAGTTCCTTGCTCATACCTTTCTGAAGCATACGAAGAGCATCCTCTATCTTACCCTCTATCTTACCCTCTATCTTACCTTCTATCTTACCTTCATTTTTGCCTTCTATCTTCCCCTTCTCTATTCCCTTTTTTATACCTTCTTTAACGCCCTCTTCCCGACCTTCATTTTTTAACCTCTGGAAAAGTTCTGAAACTTCCGGCATATCCATCCTCCTTTCCCAACTCCTTATCCTCTCTACCAATTGTTGCCTTATATTCTTAGGTGCAGCACTTTCTACATAATGCGAAAACGTATTCAGATAGATTTCTATTATACCCTCAGGCATCTCCTTGAAAAGTACGGCAAAATCATCCAGTTTATTCAGTATCTGCTCACCAGGAACATATTTCAGGGCAAGAAAAACTATTCTTAAAAAAGCAGATCCTCTGATCTGATCATCTGGCATATGAGAAACATCAAAAAATTCACAACTAAAATCCCTTGAATATTTGGTATAACTGATTAATTTATTGTCACAGGAAAGATTACAGTTTCTTTCACCATTATAGATAATTATGGGAATGATATAAGCAGAGTCAACAGAATGAGATCTGAGCAGGTTTTGCCTTAACATGAGCTCATAATTTTTTATTTGTGTATCTGCATGAGGATCGAGTGTTCTCTTGTGTTCAAAGAGCAGGTATACTGGTACCTTTTCCGGAATAGTTTCGGTTTTATAGATGAGATCAGAAAAAGCTTCCTTTAAAGAGCTGTCAACCGAATCGTTCTGATACAACTGAAAATTATTCAGGTTGATCCGAAAATGGACACGAGACTGAAGATATGTTTCGACAAAACTCCTTACCACATCAATGTGGCTGAATGCTTCCTTGAAAAACTTATCGTGAGGATTGTGTATCAAAGGTTGATCCATTATGCCCTCTTATCAATCAAGTGGTCACGTTTTTTTTCAGTATATCGTTCTTAAAGCCAATATGATTTCAGGAAAGGGAAAATATAACGAATATCGAATATCGAAGAGAAAGAAAGCCGAAACATCCACCTGCACAGCGGTGGGCATTAGTTGAGCGCCCCTTTAAGGGCGTGAAATCAGGGAATGAGATCTAATGTTTTTATTACAATAAAGATTAAGAAATTCTGCCATCATTGTCAGCATCTCTGATCTGGTCAAGAATTCTGCATGAAGCCCTTACATATTCGTGACACCGTAGGATAAGCTTATTCTCCTTAAAAGCCTTTTGACCTTCCGGATCAAGCAAGCGACATCCATTCAAAAGGCCTTTGCAGTTAACTGTTCCGAATTCATTTGTAAAAGAGTCAATGAAGAACTGGACTTTTGAGTATGTGATTTCCTGTTTCTCTTTCCCTTCTCCGTCTCCTCTTCCGTACATCAATCCAATAACCATCAAGGCTCCGGTAACTGCACCACAGACTTCCTGCTTTCTTCCCATTCCGCCACCAAAACCGGTCGCGATTCTGGTGGCCAGATCTTTTGACAAACCCAATTCATCGGCATATGAATACAGTACCGATTGTGCACAATTAAAACCTTCTTTGAATTTGCTAACTGCATTTTCTGTTCTGTTCATTTTTCACCTAATTATTGGATAAAACACAAGGGCAACCACAAGGGTTGCCCCGACGAATTATTGAAATTCTGTATCCGAAATCCTATTTCCTTTTTCCAAAATTTAAAATCAAATACTCTAAATCTCAAATCTGTTGCTCCAATCGTGCATCACCGGCTGATAACCCATTTTGTGCAGATCTTCTTTTACCTGCTCCAGAGTTCTGGGATCTGCAATCTCAAACTGTGATGTGGATCCATCTCCAATATGGCCGCCCACTGCGGTAGAGACTCCTGCTGAGATCTTGGTAACCCCCATAGGGATGATTGCTCTGCGAAATTTTTCTGATTCTCTGGTGGAAACGCATATACCCGCAAATGGTAAGAAAAGACGTGCAGCGACCATCATGCGCACAAACTGACGATCACTTACCAGGTAAGAAGTATTGAATTCTCCTGCCAGAGGCCTCAGACGGGGAAAGGACAGACACAACTCCACTGAAGGATAATTCTTCTGAAGAAATGAAGCATGCAGTGCTGTAAAGAAAGCTTCATAGCGCCAGTTGTACAAACCAAAAAGAGCACCTATTGTGACAACTCTTATATTCTGTGCAGATGCACGCTCAGGAGCTTCAAGTCTGAAACGGTAATTTTCCTTTGGACCACCTGTATGCAGCTTTTTATATAAAGACTGATTATAGGTTTCCTGGTAAATTGTCAGACCATCAATTCCCTCTTTGATAAGTTCTGCATAACCTTCAGATGTCAGTGGATAAATTTCAATTGCGACAGAAGAAAAATACTCCCGCAGAATCTTCACCGCATCCTTAATGTATTGAAGAGTAACCAGAGAAGGTGCTTCACCGGTAAGTAAAAGAATGTGGCGAATTCCAGTACTGCTTATTTTCTCCGCTTCAGCCCTGATTTCATCAAGATTCAGGTGCCTGCGGTTTATATGATGCTGACTGGCAAAAGAACAGTAGGCACACTTATTCTGACAATAATTGGAAATATAGAGCGGCGTGAAAATCTTCACTGTTTTACCGAAATATTTTCGGGTTTGCACCGCCGCTTTCTGTGCAATCTCTTCCAAAAACGGATCAGCAGCATCAGATAGTAATGCGAGAAAATCATATTCGGTGAGATTATTTTTTGCAAGGATAGACTGAACCTTCTGAGGAGTGACTTCAGCACAAAACTGCTCGATATCGAAATCTTTGCAGGATTGTATCAGATCATAAAAACTCATATTAACCTTCAGCTTTCAAGAAAACCAGTCAACGGCGAAGATGCAACGGCTACTCTGGATTGTCCTGCCATTCCTGCCAGGAATGCCAGCCTGCCTGCCTCTATAGCCAGTTTGAACGCCCGTGCCATGGAAACCGGATCATCACTGGCAGCAATCGCTGTATTTAATAGAACCGCATCGGCACCCATTTCCATGGCCATTGCCGCATGAGATGGACAACCGATACCGGCATCCACTATCACCGGGACATCGATTTCATCGATCAGAATTTCCAGCAGTTCTCTGGTTTGCAAACCTCTGTTGGAACCGATAGGTGCCCCAAGAGGCATTACCGCTGCGGCTCCGGCATCTACCATTCTTCTTGCACTGGCCAGATCCGGACACATATAAGGCAGTACCACAAATCCTTCCTTTGCCAGAATCTCGGTAGCAATTACCGTTTCTGAGTTGTCAGGAAGAAGGTATTTAGAGTCATTTATTACCTCAATTTTTATCCAGTTACCACATCCCATGGCCTGTGCAAGACGGGCGATCCTGACTGCTTCCTGAGCATTGCGGGCTCCGGAAGTGTTGGGAAGCAGTATCTTGCCTTCCGGTATGTAATTGAGGATACTCTCATCTGGTCTGTCAAAATCTATTCTTCTCAGAGCAACAGTAATTACATCACAGCCTGCAGCCTCAAGCACGTTCCTGATTATACTGTCATCTCTGTATTTTCCGGATCCTGTTATCAGACGGGAACGTATTACTTTCCCTCCAATAATCAGTTGATCATCCATTTTTCACCCCCCACCTACAAAACGGAGTATCTCAAGCGAATCACCGTCTTGCAGAGTATATTCTTTGAATTGATCTCTTTTTATTATGCTATTATTCACTTCTACCACGACCCGCTCAGGATTCAGCGCCTTGTCATTGAGCAGATCGTATAATGTTTTGGGGGAATTGACCGATTCTACTTTTCCATTCACCCTGATATTAACATTCATGATGCTACATATCTCCGACTGCAAACGTTTTTGAATTCCCGTTTCCAGCTTTATTATAAATCTTTGCCCCAGGAGGCACAGATCGGGTTATCCAGGTATTACCTCCAATAACAGCTCCTTTGCCGATCACCGTGTTTCCGCCAAGGATGGTGGCATTGGCATAGATTACCACGTCATCTTCGATATCAGGATGACGTTTTTTCTCTTTAAGCAGATTCCCCTCTTTGTCGACTACAGACATTGCACCTAGAGTGACTCCCTGGTAGATCTTGACATTACGGCCGATTCTGCAGGTCTCTCCAATGACAACACCTGTTCCATGATCGATAAAAAAACGGGGACCGATCTGAGCACCAGGGTGGATATCAATACCGGTTCTGGAATGAGCCCTCTCAGACATAATTCTGGGTATGATTGGCACATCAAGTTTGTACAATTGATGAGCGATCCGGTGAGTGGCAATAGCCTCTACAAAAGGATAACTGAGTATTATTTCATCTATGTAACGTGCAGCCGGATCACCATCGTAAGCGGCCTGAAGATCCTCCATCAGTGTTTCCCTTATAGATACCAGAGATTCTATCAGACTGGTCAGTGCTTTTATGGCCCGTTCATCACAATTGCAGGTTGTGCAGTTATCCTTCCTGCACCGATATTTGTAAACTTCACGTATATGTTTTACCAGTTTGAAGCTGATATGGCGAAGTATATCAGAAAGAAAAAAATTTATTTCATGAGTTTTTATTTTTTCTCTGCTGTAGCAACCGGGAAACAGGGCTGCAAGAAGGTCATCGAGAATTTCGTAGATCTCGTTTCTGCCGGCCAGATCCAACCCGTCATTTTGCTGAAGTGTGTTGGACAAAAGGATGTTTTTTTCCATCCTGTTTACAACTTCCGGAAGCTCCGTATTCATCCATTCCGTAAGATTTGTCATCATGTTTTCCGCGCAATCAGTAAGTGGTTGTTTCATGGATATACTTGATCCATTGGGAGAAAAATTCGGTTCTGTGTGATCTCCATGTGTTAATCGGATTGCTGATATCCAGATTTCGCGGGGTTTTCACATCACTTCTGCCTTTGTTCTTGTCCCTAAGATATTCTTCTACCAGACGATGCGGCTCGTATTCGGGATGCCCCAAATGAATCAGGAAACGCTGATCGGTGCTCTCAAAAATCATATATCCTGCATCTTTGGCATGAGCTAAAAGATGAACATTACCTTTGTCCCTCTCCAGTTCCAGCACCTCATCAGGAATACCCGCATGCCTGCTTTGAGCGCACCAGAAAACATCATCCATTTCTCCAGTAATCGGATGAGTTCTGTCCAGATTTCTGGTCTCAAACACTCCAAAAACCTTCTCAGGATAAACCACCTTGTCTATTCCTAAAAATTTGGCCAGTGCCAGTCCTCCCCAGCAGATCCCCAAAGTAGAGGCGATATTATGCCGGGCATACTTCAGAATACGAGTTATTTCCTCCCAATAGGAGACCTGCTCAAATGGAATCTCTTCAACAGGAGCACCAGTAAGAATCAATCCGTCCAGATGATTTTTCCCAACCGCTTCTTCAAAAGGGACATACATTTTTTCCAGGTGTGATTGATCACTGCTTTGATATTTATGTGTTTTAAGTTTGATCCAAACCGGTTCGATCTGCATGATTGAGCGTCCCAAAGGATGAAGAAGGCTGAATTCGTAGGTCTCCACCTTTGGCATAATATTTAAAATCCCAATCCGAAGTGCCCGAATATCCTCCCGGAGAGCTTCTTCAGTAGAAATGCAGATAACTCTGCTTTTCTCGAGTGCAGCTTTCGCATGATAATCCTGGGGAAGAACTATGGTCATTTTAACAAAACCCCTTTAGAAACAAATGATATCACTTCAAACACTTCACTATTTTAGTGTGAAAGATGGTTAAAATACATTCTCAAAACAGCGATTACGAATAAAGTTATTTCCTTTATCTGTTCCATTAGATGCAGTAATCAAGATATTGTATCGAATTCTCCTGATCGAGCAGATCCTGTAATGTCTTGGCAGATAAGGTTTTCCGCCATATTTCCGACATCTCGCACCAGACCGTCCTGGCCGAACACCGGTCCGATTTTTCACAGCTTTTACTGGAAGAAACACACTCTACCAGATCAAGCGGCCCCTCTAAAGCTTCTACGATTTCCAATACCGAGATCTCTGAAGGTGGTCTGCATAAAACATATCCCCCATTAATTCCTCTGGTAGTCTCAATAATCCGGATGTTTTTCAAAACAATCAGAAGATTTTCCAGATATGAATCAGAAAGCCCCTGTTTCTCGGCAATATCTTTTCTCTTTGCAGGAGCACCACCATAAAATTTAGCAATTTCGGTAATAGCCCGAAGTCCGTAACGAGCTTTTGTTGATAGTTTCATAATCTCTCTTCTTCTAAAGTTTATAAACTTTGAATGAAAAATAATAATAAAGAAGAAAGATTATCGCCTGGTTTTTTTTGTTTTTAATCAGATGAAGCCATTTTTACTGCGAACCTCTTTAATATAGCTCACATATTGAGAATCGCTTTGTTCACTGTGCTCCATCAGCCATCCGGTCAGAAAAATCCTCAGTGCTGCCGGATTTAGCTGCCCGGCATCAAAGTCATTAATATACCGGATAAACTGGGAAGCCATATTTTCATGATCCGATTGGTGCTCAGCAAAGCCAGGTACCTCATAGCTCCTTATCAGATGCTCTTCACTGGTAAAATGGAAATTCAGATATCTTTCGATCTCCTGAAGAACCGTTTTCATAAAAGAGACATCGGTTACTTCTGTCGATTGTTCAATTGAATCAAACAATCTGTAGAGATATTCATGCTGGACATCCATCTCAGCAAATTCCAGTATATAACGCCCTCTCTGATCTTTCATGATTCTGTGTTCCTTAATTTTTTAGGGTAAAATCCGGTTAATGTTCAATTGTCAGAACCTTAAAAATAATACCTAATTATCGATTCCATTCGGGCATAATGCCGTAATCATTATCGCATATCACGAATTCCGAATCATTGTCCCACATTCGTCATCCCATTTCCGTATCCCGTATCCGTATCCCATATCCGTATCCCATATCCGTATCCCGTTCGTATCCCGCATCCAAACCACACAGGGCGTTGCCCTGTGCTAACCTAGGGCGCCCCTTCATGGCTGGAGAAGATAGAGAGATTTTCCAGAACCAGCCAGTCGGGTTAACGCAGAGGGAATCTGGTTCTTAATGAATGATAAATTTTTGGGGTGCGGATATTATTTTATATAACTTTTTTCTTGAAATTGCCACATTGTGGCGTTGAGGAGGTTGCATAAAAGTCATGAAAACGGTTGTGATCAAAATCGGTGGTGCAACTGTCGATGCAGAGGGTTTGCTTCGCGAGCTAGGGCAGAGTATTCATAAGCTTCTGCCAGATTCCTTTCCGGTCGTAGTACACGGGGGAGGTAAAGACATCGCCAAACAGCTTTCTTTGCTCAACAAAGAGTTTACATTCATTGAAGGAATGCGAGTCACTGACAGTGAAATGGTTAAAATAGTACAGATGGTTCTCTCGGGTGATGTCAATAAGCGTATAGTCAATGCCCTGCAGCAGGAAAATGTAAGGGCTTTCGGTTTCAGTGGTGTGGATAACAACCTTTTTGTGGCTTCCAGAATGCTTTTAAGAGGTCAGGATATCGGTTACGTGGGAAAAATCGAAAAAGTAAACACCTCCATTATCGAGATGTGCAAAAATCATGAGCTTATTCCGGTAATCTCCCCTATAAGCCGCGATAATGAAGGAAACATATACAATGTTAACGCAGACCTTGCTGCCAGTGAACTTGCCATGGCCCTGAAAGCTGATGATCTGGTCTTTGTTTCCGATGTTCCCGGTGTGCTTATCAATGACACTGTCAGAAAAGAGATTCCTACTTCGGAAATTGAAGACCTTATAAGTCAAGGTTATATTACCGGAGGGATGGTTCCGAAACTCAGGTCCGCAGCAGATGCAGTTCACCGTGGAGTCGGCAGAGTTCATATCTGCGGCTGGAAAGACAGTGAAACCCTGCGTAAAGAGCTGACAAGCTCAGATTCCGAGGGCACTGTCATCTTTAAACAAGCCTGAAAAATTACGGACATTAACAATTCCAAATTCACATCCTGCAAAGTGAAAACAAAATGAATAAAAAAGATTATAATAAACTCTTTGTCCCTACCTATAAACGGGACGGTGCGCCACTGACAGAAGGTAAAGATGTTTACCTGTATGATGCAGATGGTAATAAGTATCTGGATTTTGGAACCGGAATAGCAGTCAATGCTCTGGGCCATGCTCATCCTGCCCTGGTTAAAACAATCCGGGAGCAGGGCAAGATGCTGCTGCACTCCTCAAATCTTTATTTCTCACAAACTCAGATTGCCCTCGCCAAACAGCTGCTGAAGAAAAGTTTTGGTGATCGGGTATTTTTCTGTAACAGTGGAACTGAAGCCAATGAGGCTGCCATTAAGTTTTCCCGGAAATGGGCTAAGAAAATCTCACCCGACAAATACCATGTGTTGTCATTCACCGATGGGTTCCATGGAAGAACCTATGGGGCACTCAGTGCCACAGCACAGGAGAAATTCCATGCAGGCTTTGAACCCATTTTAGAGGGTTTTCATTACGCAACCTTCAATGATATCGAAAACACGAAAAAGCTGCTTGATCAATACTCTTTTGCAGCAGTCATTGTTGAGCCGATTCAGGGTGAAGGAGGTGTAATTCCTGCCACAAAAGAATTTCTCCAGTTTCTGCGGGAATACACTCAACAGAATTCCATTGCGCTTATCTTTGATGAAATTCAGTGTGGAATGGGACGGACCGGCACATTATGGGCATACGAGCAATATAAAGTAATACCCGATATGATGACCCTTGCCAAGCCGGTTGGCGGAGGCATTCCGCTGGGAGTGGTTATATGTAAAGAAGACATCGCACTTGCGCTCTCTCCGGGAGATCATGGGACCACTTTCGGAGGAAATCCGGTCGCCTGTGCACTGGGCTCGACTGTACTGGAGATAATCTCCCAGAAACCATTCCTCAAAGAGGTTAAACTCAAAGGTGAATATCTGAAAAAGAAACTGAATGCCTTAAAGGAAAAATTCGATATCATTCAGGAAATCCGTGGCAGCGGTTTGATTATCGGAATACAGCTCAGTGAAGATCCGTTGCCTTTCATAAACAAGTGCAAACAGAAGGGACTTCTGGTGGTAAAAGCCGGACATAATACTATCCGGATGCTGCCGCCTCTGATTGTAAAGACAAAAGAGATCGACAAGGCTGTATCGATACTGGAAAATGTCTTGGCATCGGGCGCATAGGTCCGTTTTCAACGTAGATTTCTGATTATAAATCACAATAAAATAAGGACAAGTTATGGAAAAGGTTGTTTTACTGTACTCCGGTGGTCTTGATACTTCGATAATGATTAACTGGCTTAAAGAAAATTACCATTGTGAAGTAATCGCTTTCTGTGCAGATCTGGGACAGGAAGAGGAACTGAGCGGTCTGGAGGAGAAAGCGCTCAAAACCGGAGCATCCAAACTTTACATCGAACACCTTACTGAAGAGTTCATAGTAGATTACATCTACCCCACTCTCAAAGCTGGTGCAATCTATGAAGGCTCCTATCTTCTGGGGACTTCATTCGCACGGCCGCTTATTGCCAAAAAAGCAGTAGAAATTGCACATAAGGAAGGTGCTACCGCAATAGCACACGGAGCTACCGGAAAAGGCAATGATCAGGTAAGATTCGAACTGTCGGTTATGGCTCTGGATCCAACTCTTAAGATCATCTCCCCATGGAAAGATCCTCTCTGGACTCTTCATTCCCGTGAAGATTGTATCGCCTATGCCCAGAAACACAATATCCCTGTTAGCCAATCAAAAAAACGTATCTACTCTGAAGACAGAAATATCTGGCATATCAGCCATGAAGGTGGTGTTCTGGAGAATCCGGCTACAGAACCACCCGATGATGTTTACACCTTAAGCTCGACAGTGGAAAATGCCCCTGACAAGGCAGAGCATGTGGAGATTACTTTCGAGAAAGGTACTCCTGTCGCAGTCAATGGCAAAAACCTCAAGCCAGTTGAGCTTCTTAAGGAACTCAACAGAATCGCAGCAATACATGCAGTAGGCCATGTGGATATGGTAGAGAACCGTCTTGTGGGTATCAAATCCAGAGGAGTATACGAAACTCCGGGAGGTACTCTTTTATACGCAGCACACAGGGAACTGGAAAGACTGGTTCTGGACCGGGATACCAGCCATCAGAAAGAAGCCCTGGCTATCCGTTATGCAGAGCTGGTTTATAACGGCCAGTGGTTCAGCACACTTCGCTCTGCATTGGATGCATTCGTTGATGTGACACAGCAGAATGTGACCGGCACAGTGCGTCTGAAATTATACAAAGGAAATGTTATTCCTGCTGGAACAAAAGCAGAAAAATCCCTGTATCTCGAAGACCTTGCTTCTTTTACCGATACAGCCCTGTATGATCAGAAGGATGCAACCGGTTTTATCAAGATCTTCGGTCTGCCCATGAAAGTTGCCGGACTTGTGGAAAAAAAGAAGAGCTGATTCTTCAATGAGCAGTCTTGATGTTATAATAGTTGCCGCCGGGTCTGGTACCCGGCTTGGCCTGTCTGTTCCCAAGGCATTCGTCCCACTGATGGGTAAACCTATCCTCTCCTACTCCCTGCAAACATTCCTCTCTCATCAGGCAATAAACTCAGTTATTCTTGTGGTTCCGGATTCGATGTATGAATCTGCAAACAGAGATTATGCCGGTAAACGGGTTAAAGTCACTACCGGTGGTGAGCATAGATGGCAATCGGTCTCCAGGGGCATTGACATTTCTGATGCAGAGTGGGTTATGATTCACGATGCAGCCCGTCCCTTTGTGAGTAATATGGTAATAGATCGTCTGCTGGCAATGAAACCCAAGTATGATTGTGTTATCACTGTTACTCCTGAAGTCGATACCATACGCATGTATTCGGGTGATCAGGCAGGAGAGACTGTTGACAGGGATAAGCTGGTAAGGGTGGGAACCCCACAGATGTTTCGAAAAGAAACGTTGTGTCAGGGTTTGATACGGGCGAAATCCTTGCCGACTCCACCAACCGATGAAGCAATTCTGATGCAGCAGATGGGTGTAAAGGTGGGAATAGCATGGGGTGATCCCAGAAACTTTAAAATTACCACACCTTCAGATCTGGAGATTGCGGAGGCTCTGATTGCAAGAAGTCAACAGATGTCCCTGGGCGGGCAATGATCCCGATTACTGTCACTACCACGACCATGAATGGGGAGAACCTGTCCATGATGACCGCAAGCTTTTGGAAATGCTTATTCTGGAAGGATTCCAGGCAGGGCTTTCCTGGATCACCATACTGAAAAAAAGAGAAAACTTCCGCAAAGCGTTTGCAAACTGGGATGTCAGAAAGATCGCTGCATTTACCTCCGATGATGTAAACAGGCTTCTTAACGATTCAGGTATTATCCGCAACCGCCGTAAGGTAGAATCTGCTATCAACAATGCCAGACATTTTATCGAAGTTCAGAAAGAGTTCGGTTCTTTTGACAAATATATCTGGCAATTCACCAACTACAAAACACTGTTCCCTAAAACTCCCCCAACCACTCTCAGTGAAATTCCTACCCACTCTCCGGAATCCGATGCGATGAGCAAGGACCTTCAGAAACGGGGATTTAATTTTGTGGGCACAGTTATCTGTTATTCGTTCATGCAGGCAGTGGGCATGGTTAATGATCATGTTAAGGG
>JAAYPC010000240.1 GCA_012519985.1 Fibrobacter sp. | reverse complement strand
TTCAAATACCAAACAGGGACAATAGATGGTAAACAAGCCCAATTTGAAATATTTCAACTACTTTTAACATCTCACTTCTGTTTGAGATTTGTGATTTGTGATTTGATATACCTTCTGGTTGCGGACTGGTTTGCTTCAGGAACGTAAATCGTATAGCTGTGACAAGTAACTTTCAAAATCCGGCCACCGCATCTTTAAAGTTTCATCTTCGATTGTAGTGGTACCCATACACTTTAAACCTGCAATAGCAAAGCTTGCAGCAATATGTGCTGGAATATTACCTGCCAGATCGAAGCCATCAAAATCCTTCCCGCCATCCATCACAATTCCATCAGGCATTTCCCCATGTCTGGCACCAAGTGTACGGATACAGGTTTCAAGCTGATCTATTCCGTCAGGCTCATCATTGCGCAAGTCCTGAAGATTGCGGAAGACCGACTGCCCCTTTGCAAACGCTGCCAGCACTGTCATCGCAGGTAAATGAACACTGTACAGTGAAGAAGGATTGCATTCAACTTTTCTTCCCACAAGATCACATTTCTGAACGCTGAACATTCCGGCAGATCCAAAAGAGGTACGATGGGTCTCCTGAACCGATACTTTGCAACCCATTTTACGTATAAAGCTCAGTGCTGGTGCAGCCCATGTCTCCAGGGGCATGTTACTGATAACAAATGATCCTTTTGGAAAAAGACATTTTGCACTTAGCATTACAGTGCTAAGTATCTCATCCCCGGGAAGTGAAATTTCAATGAGTTCTTCTGAGGTCTTAGGATGAGAGAAGTCACAGGTAAGATTAAATTTTTGTCCCTGGTTGTTGCTTGTTGCGGACTGAAGCATTTTTAAACGCCTGGCAAATGGATCATTTTCTCTTGGTACTGCGCTTTTAAAGCTGATTTCGTGTCCGAAAACCGGTGCCAGATGACGTAATGGATTCGCGAAAGGGAATGTGGTCTGTAGTGTAAATGCGGACCGGGTACCCAAATACAGGCCCATCAGTGGAGAGATATCCCTTTCTTCCACTTTGAATGTTTCACTGATTGATGGCGGTTTGCTTAAGGTAATTCCTGGATTCCCGTCAAAGGTCTTAACTTCGCAATCAGCTCCGTATCTGCGTATCGTTTCACAAATAACATCTATTCTCTTTTGAGAAACAGAACGGAATGCAACTGTTTTCCCTATACCAAGAAGAATAAAAATTATCAGATCCTTATAGGGCAGATAATCATAATCAAGCATCAGAAAGGAAGTAGCATCTTCGCTGCTGATTGGCTTGACAGTACATGAGCCGGAGTCAAACTGAAACGATGCCAGTCTGCTGAATTCATCACACCAGTGGTTTAATAGTGGAGATATTTTTATCGGTTTAATTACTACTGGTTGATTGGAAGCTACAGCAGTCACAACTGCAAGGAGAAACAGGTCCTGACTTGATGGAAGATCGAATTTACCCTGAAGTGATTTGACCGGATTAACAGTAAGCATTACTGTTTACACCCTTTCTCTTGCTGAAAATCCGTTCTGGATAAGCAGTGAAATCGCTTTTCTGGCAATATCCTGATTCTCAAAAGCCAGACGTATTGTGCCGCCTTCTCCTTCACGGACCTTCAATACCTCTATATCTTTAATATTAATTTTATTCCTGGCAAGAACAGATGAGAGCTCTGCAATAAAACCTGGCTGATCCTTGGCAAGAACCAGCACTTCGCTGAGTTTTTTCAGGAAACCTTTACTGTTAGAAGGTATCCCGGCACGTATTGCTCCGGCTTGTTCAAAACAATTTCGCAGCGAATCATCGATAAGACTTTCTTTTATTTGCTGCAGAGTATCTATGTAAGAATCCAGTATGTTTTGAACAGCGGTTTTATTGGTAACAAGAATGTCATGCCACATGTCATAAGGTGCAGATGCGATTCTGGTCATATCTCTGAATCCACCCGCTGCCAGTGTCAATGTTCCCGGTATCGAGGCCTCCATCTTTTGAGCAAGACACACCAGTGCAACAGCGAGAAGGTGAGGAACATGACTTACCGTGGCTGCAATTTTATCGTGAGTATCAGGAGCAAGAAACAGAGTGCGGCAACCCAGATATTTTTCCAGAAAATCGGCCAACGAGTGTTCCTTTTCAGAAGGGTTTCCATTGGCAGGTGTAAGTACATAGATTGCATTCTGAAACAGGTAGGGATCGGAGGCATCAGGGCCGCTTTTTTCAGAGCCGGCCATTGGGTGTCCACCGATAAACTGCACATGAGATGGAAGATTCTTTGCAGTTGTCATTATCTGATGTTTTGTACTTCCTACATCGGTTACTATCAGCCCTTCAGGGAGTTTTATTTTGCTTAAATTTTCAATGGTTCTTATGATTGCATTGATAGGGGAGCAAAGAATGAGCAGATCGGTGTTGACTATAACCTTTTCCAGTTCTCTGTATGGGTAACCTTCGTCAATACATCCCAGTTCCAGGGCAGTTTTAATATTTTTATCAGAGGAAAGTCCGACTATTTTACCTGTAAATCCGGAATTTTTCAGAGCTAATCCCAGTGATCCTCCCAGCAGTCCGACGCTGTAAATGGTAATCATTGAGGGTGTGAATGCCATTAGTCTTTCAACCTGTTTAGGATATACAGAATTTCACCTTTTTTGGTGAGTGGTATGATTGTATTCTGATAAAAATTGACAATGATTTCGGGATCGACAAAATGTCTGATCAGACGATTTATGCAAGCTTGTGTAGAATAGGTTTTTCCCCTGATTCTGGTAATAATCAGATCCTCTACCGATTTTCTGGTAATACGCTCAAGAATACCCTGGGTATCATTACACTCAGCCAGTTTGCGGAAAACAGCCGGATTTTCTCTGTATTTTCTTTCGGCAATATACATAGATCCAAAATGGATACGGCGGGAGATCGCCTGAACAGCAGAGACATCATATTCAACAGTAGAACCATACTGTCCATCATCACCAGGTCTGCAGAGTATGGGGATCAGCTCGAAATAGCTGCTCCGGATTGCATCTGTAAGATTTACTTTTTCGTAATCATCAATGGCAACATCCATTTTTGAGAACAGAACCTGACGATGCGTAACCGGAAGATCCTTATTAAAAGGGCGTTCTTCCGGAACACAGAAACGTCCGAACTTGCTGTCGATTTCTTCCTGGTATCTCAGACGGATATCAAACAGACACCTGTCTGATTCTCCGGAAAAGCCGCTCTGTCCCGGTTGATAAACCCGCAGATTTTCGCAGAACTGTGCCCTTTCCAGTAACCTGGAGATAATGGTTTCTTCCAGTGCTTCAAGGTGTGCTGCAATACTTTCCAGACTGCTGAGTTCATTCATATTATCGGTTTTTACCTTCATTTAGTAATTCTAAGATTTTTGTATAGATCATAAGTATTATGGAACAGTGAATCTTCCTTCTGTGCCTCAATCCTTAAACCGGGTTGCAGCTTTAAAGGATGCAACTTTCTTTCTAAGAATAGATGGCAGTCCATCAATCCTGGTAAGGTTGTTTTCGATTAACGATACGAGTGCACTTCCGATAATTACTCCGTTTGCTCCGGTTTTAACCACCTCTGCTACATGCTCCGGCGTAGAAATGCCAAAACCCACAGCCAGAGGTTTGTCAGTGATACTTCTGATTCTGGAGATAGTTTGAGGAACTGAACTGCTGAGTTCTTTTCCTACGCCTGTTGCTCCCAGACGACTGACCACATAGACAAAAGAATCCACATTATCGCATATATATTTAATTCTTTGAGCAGAAGTCAGCTCAGAAACTATATATACTCTTCCTATTCCGCAGGACTTTGTAGCTTTAGCAAACTCAGCAGATTCTTCTGGTGGCATATCCGCAATCAGCAAACTGTCGATACCGGCATCAGCAGCTTTTTTGCAGAACTGTTCATAACCCAGATGATAGATGGAATTAGTATAAAGAAGAATTCCTATAGGAACTTCAGAGTAGCTCCTGATCTTTTTTATTAAAGAGAAAAACCTGGCATGGTTAAGACCGGAAGCAATTGCTCTCTGTGAAGCCCGCTGATTGACAGGTCCGTCGGCAACAGGATCAGAAAAAGGGTATCCTATTTCTAAAATGTCAGCACCACCATCTATGTAGGCTTTAAAAATATCCAGGCTTTTGTCAATATCAGGATCGCCTGCAACTGCAAAAGGAATACAGGCAGCTTCGTTTTTATTTTTTAACTGTTCAAAGGTCTTTTGGTATCTGTTCATATCGTTTTTCCAAGGTAATCAGCAACAGAGTATATGTCCTTGTCACCCCGTCCGGACAAATTGATAATCATGATGGCATCTCTGGGTAGCTGTGGTGCCTGTTTTATGCAATAGGCAACCGCATGTGAGGACTCCAAGGCAGGAATTATACCTTCGCATTCACAAAGCATGGTAAATGCCTGCACCGCTTCCTTGTCGGTGGCAAAGGTATAATTCACTTTTTTTGACTCGCAGAGCCATGAATGTTCCGGACCTACACCGCTATAATCAAGACCTGCCGAAACAGAATGGGTATCGAGTATCTGACCGTTTTTATCCTGTAGAACAAAAGAAAAGGAACCATGAAGTATTCCAGGACGAGAGTAGCTGGTTGGAGTCAATCGGGTTGCATGCTTTTTCCCCTTGATTCCCATTCCACCGGCCTCTACACCGACTAACTTTACAGAGTCATCATCAAGGAAACTGCTGAAAATTCCAATGGCATTTGAACCGCCTCCTACGCAGGCAATAACTTCATCAGGAAGTCGTTTCTCGGCTTGAAGTATCTGCTTGCGGGCTTCTTTACCGATAACCGACTGGAATTCCCGAACTATGGAAGGAAAAGGATGAGGCCCGAGAGCGCTGCCTAACACATAGTGAGTGTTTCTTACAGTTTTTGACCAGTCCCGGTAAGCTTCGTTTACCGCATCCTTGAGAGTCTTGCCACCGCTGTCAACCGGAACCACCCTGGTACCAAGCATGTTCATGCGGAAAACATTGGGACGCTGACGAGCCATGTCAATGGTTCCCATATAAATCTCACACTCTAACCCCAGCAGTGCTGCAGCCGTAGCCGTAGCGACTCCATGTTGTCCGGCTCCGGTTTCTGCAATGATACGGGTTTTACCCATATAGCGGGCAAGAAGTGCCTGACCGAGGGCATTATTGATCTTGTGGGCGCCTGTATGGTTGAGATCTTCACGTTTGAGATAGATACGTGCTCCACCCAGTTTATCTGTGAGCCTTGATGCATAATAAAGAGGCGTTTCACGTCCTACATATTTACGGAGCAATTCATCATACTCCTGCATTGCTTTCCGGTCATTAATAAAAGATAAAAAAGCCTCTTCCACCTCTTTGAGTGCAGGCATCAGTACTTCAGGAGCGAATTGGCCTCCAAATCGTCCAAAGTACCCTTGCGATGATCTTATCTGTTTTTTCATGATATAATTTTGCCAAGCCTGTTCAGTCTAAAATGACCTTTTTTACCGTTTTCCCGTTCGTGGGACCAAAGCACTGAGAATACTCTTCCTATGATATTAGTCGATTTTACCGGACCGAAATATCTGGAGTCCAACCCGGAATTCCAGTTATCAGCCAGTAAAAACACAAAATCACTCTTTACAATATACTGATGAATCCGGGTTCCGTCAAATTTTACCGCAAATGATAGAGAAACTGTTCTTGGCAGAATTACCTGCTTGAGATAATTTTCCAGTCTGACCCAGAAAAACCAGTCTGTGCTTAATTCAGAAGGAATAGAATCGATTGAACCACTGTAAAGAGTGAATCCTGATATCTGATAATCTTCGGCCAGCGAATCGTCAATATACAATAATGGCTTTATTCCAATAGGATCTTTAGGGTTTTCCTGTCTGATCACAGAAACTGCAAAGAAAAGATCACGTGAGCAAAGGCTATCCAGTTGAATCATATCTCCTGCAGCCGGAACACGATAGAGTTTGAAATAATCGCGGGGTGAGTAATTTTCAGGATGAATCTGGTCGTCTTTTCCGATGAATGGAAATGTAAGTGCTGGGTTACCGAGGTTGATAAACATGCCACTGTCAATACTGACTGTATCGGTTGAGAGAGCCGCAATTCTCAGGCATCCCAGCTTTTCCCTGTCTGATGGCATCCTGAAAAGTACCGGTTTTTTATAGCCGGGCTTTATCATTTTATTAAATACGGGAAGATAGGGAGAGCGGAAAACCAGGAGTCTGTCTCCAGAGAGAACCGTAGGATGCATTTGGTTGCCTGACATCCTGATTACATCTACAAATACCAGTTTTATCAGAATTCCTAAACCCAGAATAACAGATATCTGAATAATGGAACGGTAAAGAAATGCCTGAGTATCAAAATGTCGGTTTTGGTGTCCGCTCTTATCCATGAATTACTACTCCCGGCTCAGTACAGCTAAAAATGCCTCTTGCGGAATTTCGACATTCCCTATCTGTTTCATCCGCTTCTTACCTTCCTTCTGTTTCTCCAGAAGCTTACGTTTTCTGGTAATGTCACCACCATAACATTTTGCAGTGACATCCTTGCGAAATGCTTTGACAGTTGTTCTGGCAATGACTTTTGTCCCTACTGCAGCCTGTATTGCTACTTCATATTGCTGACGGGGAATAAGCTCCTTCAGCTTTGAAGTGATAGCCATTCCATAATGGTAAGAATTATCCTTGTGAACAATCGTGGAGAATGCATCCACAGGGGAACCGTTGATAAGAATGTCAAGTTTGACCAGTGAATCCTGAATATATCCCTCCAGCTCATAATCCATCGATGCATACCCTTTGGATATACTCTTAAGTCTGTCAAAGAAATCAATGATCATTTCTGAGAGCGGAACTCTATAGTGAATACAGACTCTGGTAGTTTCCAGATATTCCATAGTTGTCAACTTACCCCGTTTCTCTTCACACAGCTTCATAATCGCTCCCACATAATCGGTAGGAGTGATAATCTGAATTTTGGAAACCGGTTCTTTGATATGGTCTATCTCCTGAATAGAAGGCATTTTTGCCGGACTTTCCACTATTACTTCTTCACCGGTTTTGAGAGTGACCACATATCTTACATTGGGTACGGTAGTAATAATATTAACATTAAATTCACGGAATAAACGCTCCTGCACGATTTCCATGTGCAAAAGACCCAGAAATCCTGCCCTGAATCCAAAACCAAGTGCTGCAGATGTTTCCGGTTCATAACTGAGCGATGAATCATTGAGCTGCAGCTTCTCCAACGCAGATCTGAGATCCTCGTAATCTGCCTTGTCGACCGGATAAATACCGCTGAATACCATTGGTTTGACTTCTTTAAAACCGGCAATCGCTTCGGTTGCACCATTGACACGGGTGGTGATTGTATCACCGGTCTTGATATCAGATGTAGTGCGGATATTTGCAATCACATAACCTACTTCACCTGGATATAGAGCATCAACTGAAACTCGCCCCATGCGAAAATATCCAATCTCATCCACTTCATAATCTCTGCCGGTGGAAAGAAACTGAATTTTATCACCTTTTTTCAGCGTTCCATCAACAACTCGTACATAAGCGATTGCTCCCCGGAATGCATCAAATTTAGAATCAAAAACCAGTGCTTTAAGCGGGCTCGATTCACTGCCGGAAGGTGGCGGTACATCGGTAATAACCCGTTCGAGAATGGGAGCCACTCCTTCACCGGTTTTTGCGCTGCAGGCCAGAATGGTTGAAGGATCTACACCTAAAAGTTCTGATACCTGCTTTCTTATTTCTTCAGGGTGTGCAGAAGGAAGATCAACTTTGTTGAGCACCGGTATGATGGACAAATCATTATCCAGTGCTAGAAAAATGTTGGTAAGTGTCTGCGCTTCTATTCCCTGGGTGGCATCTACAACCAGAATCGCACCCTCACAAGAAGCCAAAGAACGGGATACTTCGTAGGAAAAATCGACATGTCCGGGTGTATCGATAAGATTAAACTGGTAAGTTTCACCATCAGAAGCAGTGTACATCATTCTGATAGGATGAGATTTAATGGTGATACCACGTTCCCGTTCCAGATCCATATCATCCAGAACCTGCGATTGCATCTTCAATTTGCTTACGGTTCCGGTGATTTCCAGAAAACGGTCTGCAAGAGTTGATTTACCATGATCGATATGTGCTATAATACAAAAATTGCGAATTTTATCGGTTGCCACAGAAATACCTGTAATTTGTTGTTGGGAAAATCCACCCGGTAGAAACACTTTCTTGTAGGTAATTTAGGTGTTCTATCGGGAATAAACGTGCTAATATACTTCATGCGTTGTATTAAAATTATAATGTATTACGGCCAGGAGCCGGCCTATATTGGTAAGTGAGGACATAAAAACCAGATGTTTAAATTAGCCATTTCAGTTCAATAATGGTTAAGTACTCATCGGATTTAAAATATATAAGCAACGAATCACTTTTTCTTCATCACAGATTTAGGTTGTACCCCAAAAAAAAATGGGTGAAGCTCCTGTGGTAACTGCACTGGATGCTTGTACCCAAATGAGAAGATCTGGATTTAATAAGATTCTCAAGGGTTGATCACTCAAGGGGTATACACTACAAAAAAGGGTATACCACCACTAATTGTATTTAATCTATAAACTCCACAATTTATAGATTTTCACCCATTTTAAGTTCCTGCCAATTTCATAAAATCCTGAAAAAATGCTTGACTGGCTGTTATTAATAAAGTATTCTAAGGGGTAATTGTAGGTAAAAGTGGGAGATTGTGGGGCAAGTTATGGGATGGTTTCATGGAAGATTCGATTACTCCATAGATGCAAAAGGGAGAGTGAATTTTCCTGCTAAGTTTCGTAAGGTGCTCAACCCACAGGCTAACGAGACATTCATCATCTGCAGAGGGCCAAATAAGTGTCTTCGCGCATATCCTCAAGATATGTGGAACGAATATGAGACCGAATTAGCTTCTCGACCCGAAACACCCGATACCCTGCGTCACAAGCGATTACTTTACAATACCCTGTCCGACACAACTTTTGATGCGCAGGGAAGAATCACCCTGACATCGGCTCAAATGGCTATAGCGGAGATCACTAAGGAGGTTTCCATAATTGGACAGGCTAATTATGTGGAGATTTGGAGCACTGAGAATTATGAGAGATACTTAAATCAGGCAGACGATTTTGATGAGGTTTTCTTTCAGTCTGTCGAAACCGGATTGCCCAAAAAATGATAGCAGAAAACTTTTACCATCAACCGGTACTTAAAGAAGAAGTTTGTGATCTTTTAATTACCGATAAATCGGGGTGTTATTTGGATTGTACTCTGGGTGGGGGTGGGCATTTCAGGGCTTTGGCCGAAAAATTGTCTGTCAATGCAGTGCTTATTGGAATAGATAGAGATATGGATGCCATCAACTGGAATAAAAAGGCGATTATTTCTGATGGTCCTTCCATCATAATTGAACAGAGTCGGTTTTCCCTGTTTGATGAGGTTTTGGAAAAACACAATATAACCGGGCTCAATGGAGCGCTTCTTGACCTGGGGGTTTCCTCGTTTCAGATCGATACTGCATCACGTGGTTTTACCTATATGAAAGACAGTGTTCTGGATATGAGAATGAATCCTTCAGAGGGAATTTCTGCCTGGGAGTTGCTTGAACAGTCTTCAGAAGAGCAGTTGAGTTCAATTTTATCAGAGTATGGGGAAGTACATAATTCGGTCCGGATGGCCAGGGCTATTAAATCCTGTAAAGGTATAAAGACCTCTGCAGATCTTCGAAGCTGTTTAGCTGAAGAGTATGGACCGAATCTTCAGATAAAGGTGATAGCGAAAGTGTTTCAGGCATTGCGTATTGCAGTTAACGATGAACTGGGAGAATTAAAAAGATTTTTAAGTAAAATTACTGGATATCTGCTTAGTGGTGGAAGGCTTGCAGTGATTGCGTACCACTCACTGGAAGATCGGATGGTAAAGGAGTTTATCCGTGAGCAGGAACAGGGATGTGTGTGTCCTATTGATCTGCCGTATTGCACCTGTGGAAAGCAGGTATTGCTTAAGCGAATAACCAGAAAGGCTGTCCGGGCTTCAACTGCTGAGGTAAAAAGTAATCCACGTTCCAGAAGTGCACGTCTGAGAGTCGCAGAAAGAACAGAGGTTATCAATGAGAAAAAATAGTGAAAAATCCGTTTCCAGCCCTATCGTTCGTGTCAGGATTATGATCGTTGGAGTAGCTGCTATTGTTGCTCTTATATCAGGACCACTCTTGGCTGTCTGGAAGCAGGTCTCTATCAATAACACCTCCATTGAACTTAGTAAAACGAGCGAAAAGCTCTCATCACTTCGTAAAGAAATAGCGACACTTCAGTTTACTTGCGAGCGCTATGCCTCAACCGAAAGAATCGAAAAGATTGCTCATGAAAAATTAAATCTCGAATATCCGGTCTCCAGTCAGATCGTTATCATCCAGTTGGAAAAGCAGAGCAACCCGAAGCTCTCCGATGCCCCAAAAGAGTTTCTGGTATACCTGAAAAAGACTATCTCGGGAGATAGAGGTTAATGAATCAGTATAGAGCCAGGTTATTTTTAATTGTTGCGCTGCTGATGGCAGGTACTGTTGCCATCATAATCAGGCTCTTTACAATTCAAATAATGGACAATCAGCGTTATGCGACCAGAAGCCGTGACCAGACTCAGCAGCGACGGATTCTTTCTGCAAAAAGGGGCAATATTTACGACCGCAAGGGCACTCTTCTGGCTTCCAGCATGGAAAGTGCCATAACTGTCAATCCGGATATCTCTTCAACCGGTAATTCCAAACCTGCTGCAATAGGCCGGGTTTATCCATTTGGAGAAATCGGTGGACCTCTTCTGGGTTATGTAGGTAAGGATGGTTACGGATTGGGAGGGGTTGAGTTCTCCTTTGATAAGTATCTGCGTGGTGAGGATGGATGGATCATCCTGCAAAAAGATGGACGAAACGAAAAATATCGCAAAATCGGTTTGCCATTTAAAGAGCCTCGCAGTGGTCATGACGTTTATCTTACCATAGATAATAACATTCAGAAAATAGCACAGACGGTTATCCGTCAGACGGTTCAGGCTCTGAAAGCCAAAGGCGGAATGTGCATAGTGATGGACCCCTCAAATGGCAAAATTCTGGCCATGGTTAATGAGCCATCCTTCAATCCCAATTTCCCTTCCAATTATTCAATGATCAGCAGGCAGAACAAATGTATCAGTAATGTCTATGAGCCAGGTTCCACCTTTAAAATTATAACTGCTGCTGCTGCTTTACAAGATAATATCATGAAGGAACAGGACTTAATATATGGAAATAAAGGAGTATTCGAAATTTATCATCAGGTGATAAGGGATCACAGCCCTTACGGGTATCTGACATTTGAAAATGCTCTTGCATATTCCAGCAATGTATGTTTTGCAAAGATCTCCAATGATGTCGGTAATGAGCGTTTATATCGTTTTACCAGAGATTTTGGTTTTGGAGAGAAATGTGGAGTTGAGCTGCCGGGAGAAGAAGCCGGAATACTTCATCCGGTAAAGTCCTGGTCCGGACGTACCAGGGTGACAATGGCTATGGGCCAGGAGATTTCAGTTACTTTGCTGCAAATGATATTACCTTTTGCAGCAGTGGCCAATGGCGGGGTTTTGGTGAGTCCGGAAATCTGTGAAAAAATTGTAAACACTGATAACGAAGTTGTTAAAAGTTTCAAATACAGACCGGTGAGGCGGGTGTTGTCTGAAGATGTTGCACAACGCCTTAAATCCATGATGAAAAAAGTGGTGGATAGTGGTACCGGAAAAAATGCTGCCATTGAAGGGGTTTCGGTTGCCGGAAAAACAGGCACCAGTCAGAAACCTGACAGTGGTACTTACTCAAAGACAAGATCATGGTCTTCTTTCATAGGATTTGTTCCAGTAGAACAACCAGCTCTGGTTTGTGCTGTCATGATTGATGAACCTTTACGTGGAGAGACGGGAGGGGTGGCTGCAGCTCCTGCATTTAAAAAAATTATTACTCAGATTATCAGTCACCCGGAACTGGAGTATACCGAGAAAGTGCTGCGTAAAAATACAGCTCCTTTTCAGGAAAACACTTTAAGAATACCGCAAATGTGTGGTTTGCCAAAAGACAGTGCAGTTAGGGTTCTCAATTCCGGTAAAATAAAGTACCGTTTCTTTGGAAACGGAGAAACAATAACTTATCAATCCTTGCTTTTCAATGATGGAGGAAAGGAACCAGTATTAGCCCTTTATCTTGATAACAGTGAGCAGGGATTATTAAAAAAAGAGATCCCTTACTGTGTCGGAAGAGATTTACGTGATGCTATTAACATGATAAATTTTAACGGAATCAAACCTTATGCGGTAGGGGCCGGAATGGTTCGCAGGCAGAGTCCACCTGCCGGAGCAGCAATAGAAGCGGTGAAAGCTTGTACTTTGTACTGCTCATTTGATGGATGATTCTCAAAGAAAATTACTCAGGAGGTGGAATAAGTTTCAATCTGTAACGAACTCATTTCATTTCAGGATGTGAAAAATTATGTTGAACAGAATTCTTGAAAAAGCAGGTCTTGAGATACTGACACGCGGGGGCAGTGGTGATCCTTTTATCACTGATATTTGTTATGATTCCCGGAAAGTCAGTGAGGGATCTCTTTATATTGCCATACCTGGAACCAAGGTTCATGGCGACAGCTTCATCAATGAGGCCCTTTCCAGAGGGGCATTGGCAGTAATCTCTCAAAATCCACAGACAAAGCTTTCGGTTCCCTGGATTCAGGTGAAAAATCCAAGGCTTGCTCCAGGAAAACTTGGTGCAGCGCTATGGAATGTTGATCTTAATAAAACCAGTGTCATAGGAATCACTGGGACAAACGGGAAAACCACCACCGCCCATCTTTTTGAAAAGCTGCTTCAGCAGCGTTTTCAGAGTAGTAAAGTCTGGATGTTTGGGACTATAGATTATCACATTAATGGTCAGTGTCACTCTGCAGATCATACCACTCCGGAAGCTCTCGATATATTCCGTTTTATTGGCAATTCTTCAAGTGCACCTGATGGACTTGTGATGGAGGTGTCATCTCATTCTCTGGCTCTGGACAGAATCGCAGGTCTCTGTTACGATTGTGCAGTGTGGACTAATCTTACTCAGGATCATCTTGATTTCCATAATGATATGGAATCCTATTACCAGGCAAAGAAGCGACTGTTTACAGAATACATCAAACCAGATGGCTGTTCGGTGATAAACATTGATGATTCTTTTGGCAAAAGGCTGGCAGATGAGATAAGACCTGGGCGATGTATAACTTTTGGACAATCTGAAGATGCGCAGGTCAGGATAAAATCATGGCATTGTGATTGGAACGGTTCCAGAGTGGAAATCTTATGTGATGGCTGGTGCCGGACTTTTGAATCATGCCTGAGAGGTTTTTTCAATGTGTATAACATGTCTGCCATGATCGCCGGGGGCATTGGACTTGGTTATACACTGGATCAGATTTCAGATGCACTTCTTGGTATAACGACAGTGCCAGGAAGAATGGAAAGAGTATCTCTCGATGCACCATTTACAGTGATTGTAGATTATGCCCATACTCCGGATGCACTGAAAAACATATTAAGTACTGCCCGTCCGCTTACTGAAGGCAGCCTGATCTGTGTATTCGGATGCGGAGGTGATCGTGATAAAAGTAAACGCCCGATTATGGGAAGTGCTGTTGCAGAATACGCTGACCAGGCAATAGTTACATCAGATAATCCGCGTTCGGAAAGACCTCAAAAGATAATCGACGATATAGTTACTGGTATACCTCTGGACTTCCCTCATATCTGCATAGCTGATCGTCGTGAAGCAATAGAAGCAGCTCTGAACAGGGCTGAAAAAGGCGATTGCATAGTAATTGCCGGTAAAGGTCATGAGGATTATCAGGAAGTCAATGGGGTAAGGCATCATTTTAATGATAAAGAAGTAGTTACAGAATTATTTAACAGTATGAGGAATAGTTGATGAAACATATACACTCCGGGTCCTGCTCATGCAATAAAACAATCAGGTTGACCCTTGGATCTCTTATCGACTGGTGCGGGGGGGAGAGTGAATTATCCGAAGCTCTGCGGAAGAAAAGTGTTCAGGGGCTCTGGCATGATTCCAGAAAAGTGCAACCTGGGAGTGTATTTGTCGCAATGGGTTCAGATCGGGATGATGGTCACGCTTATGTAGAAGCAGCATTCAAAGCTGGAGCCTTGGCGGCTATTGTAAAAAAGAAAAAGGATGTGGTCTGTTCTGCTGCTTACCGTAAAAGACTGATTAAAGTAAGTGATCCATTGAAAGCTGTTCAAAAGGCTGCAGCTCGTTATCGAAAAGAAATGGGAATCCTGTTTGTGGGTATTACCGGATCAAATGGGAAAACCACCACCAGAACATTTATCTCTTCTGTACTTAGACAGGAATTTGATATTGGTGAGACTTATGGAAATTTCAATAACCATATAGGCGTTCCACTGAGTATTCTCCGGTTTAAGGGGGATGAGTGGGCTGGTATTATAGAGATGGGAGCGAATCATGAGCGTGAAATACATGAACTCTCCAGAATCGTCAGGCCTGATATCGCAGTGATTACCAATATCGGATATGGTCATGTAGGTTTGTTCGGATCGCTTGCCAATACAACCAGGGCAAAATTTGAAATAGCTGACGGGCTTTCTTCGGATGGTTTCATGTTGCTGAATGGAGATGATCCCCGTTTGGTAAAAGCTGCTAAAGAACGGGGCCTGAAAACCATCTTTTATGGAATGTCATCCAACTGTCAGATAAGACCGGATTCTGTGGGTATTGATAATGAAAAAAAGGTTTACTTCAGACTGAACGGTACAGTGTTCCACCTTTCCATGCCTGGCAGACACTTTATATATAGTGCGCTGCCGGCAATCTGTATTGGACGGCGTTGCGGTATTCCAGATGAAATTATTGCCGAAACCCTTGCATCTCAAAAACCGCTCTCCATGAGAGGAACAGTGCAGGTGAAAAACGGCGTATCATTCATTGTCGATTGTTATAATGCCAATCCTTCTTCAATGAAAAGCGCTATAGCATATCTGGCAGATATGGCAGAGACATCAAAGCGGGTAGCAGTTGTCGGAGATATGCTGGAACTGGGGAGTTATTCCAAACGTTTGCACCGGGAGCTGGGGAAGGATCTGGTAAAAGCAGGTGTGAAGAAGATAATTGCTGTAGGTGAGTATGCATCAGATGTGGCTGGTGCTGCTGTGGAGGCGGGTATCTCCAGTAAGAGAGTCTTTACTGCAGAAAATTCGGAGCAGGCTGTGCAAATAGCACAGAATGAGATTTTGGATGGAGACATGGTTTTGCTGAAAGGGTCCAGAGGAGTACATCTGGAAACACTCTTTGAAAAGTTTTAGGTATACTTAAAAAACAGGATAAAATGTTATCTGATATGAATAATAATTTTCCATCAAAGGTATCCATAATTGGAGCAGCACGCAGCGGACTGGCTGCTGCATCATTTTTTGTGGAAAGAGGCAGTAAGGTATTTGTAAGTGACAACTGTACCGAACAAAAACTTATGGCTTCACTTGAGACAAAGGGACTTTCCGGACTTGAACATGAGTCAGGTGGTCATACTGACCGTGTTCTTGATTGTGAAGTATTAATTCTTTCTCCCGGGGTACCTTCCAAATTACCGATCATAAAACTGGCACAGAAAGCAGGTATTCCTGTGTGGTCTGAGATGGAACTGGGATATCAGATGTCAAAAGCAACATTCCTGGCAGTAACCGGATCAACAGGAAAGAGTACTACAGCTTCACTTGCAGGAGAAGCTTTAAAGGCTGCGGGTAAAGAATCGGCTGTCGCCGGTAATATAGGTATTCCGGTGATAAGCATCGTGCCATCTCTTTCTGCTGAGGGCTATGTGGTGGCTGAGGTGTCAAGTTTTCAATTGGAGAATATCGATTGTTTCAGACCTAAAGCTGCGGTGATACTCAATCTTATGAAAAATCATCTCGACAGGTATTTATCTGAAGATGATTATTACAATGCTAAAAAGCAGATAGCCCGCAATTTTAATAAAGATAATTATTTAATCTTGAATGCCAAAGACCCCAAACTGATGGCCTGGTCAAAGGAAATGGTACATAAAACAAACATCATTTTCTTTGGGGAAAACATAACCGGATATGACTCATTCTGGTGTGAGCAGGATAAGCTCTGCTACAGGTTTGAAGGCAGTACGGGGAATATTCTTAATTTCAGCGATATGTCTATCAAAGGCAGGCATAACCACGAAAATGCCTGTGCTGCATCGGCTCTGGCAAAAGTCGTTGGAATCGATGACAAATTAATAAAGGAAGGGATCTGCTCATTTAAAGGATTACCTCACCGGCTAGAGTTTATACAGTCGATAGATGGAGTAAGCTGGTACAATGATTCAAAATCAACTACTGCTGAGTCGGTAGCAGTCGCAGTAGCTGCCTTTCCCAAGGGAGTGCATCTGATTGCAGGAGGAAAGGACAAGGGATGCGATTTTGCGGCTGTGAAGAATACAATCGCTGCCAGTGTCAAGGATATAATACTGATAGGTGAAGCTGCAGAACGTATTGAGAAACAGTGGAAAGATCTGGCACCTGTTTATCGTTGCAAAACACTCAAAGATGCTGTTGATATGGCGGCATTAAAGAGTGAACCAGGAGATTATGTTGTATTCTCGCCTGGATGTTCCAGTTTTGATATGTTTTCCAGTTATGAAGAGCGTGGAGCGATTTTCAGGCAATTAGTGATGGAACTGGGCAATGAAAGGGTTGGATTATGAGCAACAGAATGGCTCGAATGGATTTTGGGCTTTTTTGCGTGGTTTTACTGATGCTGGGATTTGGCATCGTCATAGTCTACAGCTCATCTTTTGCCCTTTCCAAATTGCGTTTTGGAGGTTCTGACGTCTATCTTTCCCAGCAGGCCATAAGAGCAATTCTTGCTTTGGCCAGCTTTATGTTTTTCATAAATGTGGATTATCATATCTGGGGTAAACTGGGTAACGCTATCTATTTCTTCTCTGTCATACTTCTGATTGCGGTTCTGATACCATCGATAGGTGAAGAAATAAACGGAGCAAGGCGATGGATTTCGATTGGACCGGTTAGATTTCAGGTTTCTGAACTGGCTAGAATGGCTCTTATAATGGTACTTGCCAGAAACTGTGAAAAGGCAGGTCCTGAGATAAAGAAATGGCCTGTGTTATCGAGGTGTCTGGTGTTAACAGGGATCATGTGTGCTCTGATTCTGAAAGAGCCAAACTATTCAACCTCGTTTTTACTGGGAATAACAGCATTGGCCATTCTCTTTCTTTCGGGAGCAAACATTTTGCATCTTGCTGGAGTCATAGCTTCCTTGATTCCGATTGCTATCCTGCTGATTTTAAAAGAACCTTATCGTTTGGCACGTATACAGGGTTTTATGAAAATGTCAAGCGAGCAGAATGGCTTGAGCTATCAGGCAACTCAATCGGTGATAGGATTAGGCAACGGAGGGCTTTTTGGAGTAGGAATTGGCAAAGGTGCACAGAAGTTTTTCTATTTACCGGAACCTCATACCGATTTTGCCATTTCTATAATCGGAGAAGAGATCGGATTTATAGGTTTAATGATTCTTCTGGCTATGTTTGTGTTTATAGTGTACCGGGGATTAAAAATATCATTACATGCTCCTGACAAGCTGGGTCAGATGATGGCTTTCGGATTTACTTTTGTTGTGGCATCCTACACTCTCACTCACATTTTTGTGGGGACGGCAATGATGCCTACAACCGGTATCCCTCTGCCTTTTCTTAGCTATGGGGGGATGAGCCTGATATTTATGATGAGCAGTATGGGAATACTGCTTAACATTTCCAGTCAAGCCAGGTATGGTTTGGCCACACAGAAAAACAGAAGATTTGCAAGGTTGGCTGAGGTTTGAATCAATATATATGAAACAGTTTGCAAAAAAAATTCACATGGTCGGTATCGGCGGGGCAGGTATGTGTCCTCTGGCTGAAGTTTTACAGACACATGGCCATATAATAACCGGAAGTGACATACTCAGTTCACCTGCAACTTCCAGGCTGGAATCTCTGGGTATTAGAATTCAGTTGAATCATACACCGGATCTTATTAAAAATGCAGACTTACTGGTTTATTCAAGTGCAGTAAGAAAAGATAATCCGGAGAGGGTATATGCCAGAGACCATGGAATTCAGGAAATGAGACGTGCGGAGGTGCTTGGTGAACTGATGAGGGCTCATTTCACAGTTTGTATCTCCGGAACTCATGGAAAGACAACAACCACCTCTTTGGTAGGTGAGGTCTTTAGTAATGCCGGACTTGAACCCACGGTGCTTGTCGGAGGAATGATAAGGAGTGCAGATTCTCATGCTGTCGTGGGGAAAGGCAGTATTATGATTGCTGAAGCAGATGAATATGACCGTTCATTTCTGGCTATGTATCCTTCAATGGCTATTATCACCAATATCGAGGCTGACCACCTTGATTGTTACGGTTCTTTTCAAAGTATAAAAGAGGCTTTTGTTGGCTTTACCGAAAGAATTCCGTTTTATGGGGCTGTAATTGCCTGCAGTGATGATTGCGGAGTAAGAGAAATTCTGCCATTGCTGCATAGAACGGTTATTACATACGGCTTAAACAATCCTGCAGATTACATCGCTGAGGGTATCAGTTTCAACCGGAACCGTTCATCTTTTACGGTAAAGCGAAGAGGTGAGATCTGCGGTGTGGTTAATCTTAATCTTCCGGGCATTCATAATGTGCTTAATTCATTGGCAGTTATAGCTGCTGCTACAGAGATGGGAATTGAGTTTGACTCAATTGCCTCCACTCTGTCTGCTTTCCAGGGGGTGCGAAGGAGATTTGAGATTATTGCTGAGATTGGTGGAATAACTGTCATAGATGATTATGCACATCATCCTGCAGAAATAAGTGCCACTATTGATGCAGCCAGAAGTTGTGGTTACAAAAGAATTGTTGCAGTATTTCAGCCACATCTTTACAGCAGAACAAGAGATCTGCTGGATCAGTTTGTTAAAAGTCTGATGAAGGCTGATGTGGTGTTTGTCACCGATATCTACAAAGCCAGAGAGGAGCCAATTGCCGGGGTTTCTTCTGCAACTATTGTGGAGAAGATGATTGAGTGCGGATATGGAAAAGCCAGTCATATTGCCTGCAAAAATGATGTAATCACATCTCTGAAAGGCTTGTTAAAGGAAGGTGATGCAGTCATTATGATGGGTGCAGGAGATATCAGGGATTGTGCTGTAAAATTAGCCAGGGAACTGACAGATGCCTAAAAGGGTCGGAGCTAACAGCCGCAAGAAAAAGGCTACCTTAAGAAGCAAAAGGAAACATACAATCCGGAAGCTGATGGCAAGGTTAATGGTGTTTGTGCTGATAGCCGGGCTGGGTTATGCTGCGATTTATTTTGGACATGACAGGATTATAGAGCTGAAAAAAAGATTTGAAGACTCAGCATTGTTGAGCGTAAAGGAAATAATGGTCAGGGGTGCCAAAAATGTTCCGGAAGACAAGGTGCTGGCATTGAGTGGCCTGAAACCGGGAATGAAAATTTTCCAGATCAATGGCAGGAAAGTGGATACTTTGTTAAGCAGTAATCCCTGGGTGGAAAGTGTTAAACTGGTCAGGAATCTGAGTGGGTTCATAAGCCTGGAGATCAAAGAAAGGAAGCCGGTTGCTATAGTCAATCTGGGCAATATTTACCAGGTTGATATACAAGGGATTGTGCTGCCTTTAACCGATGGTATGAATGTATCTCTTCCGCTGGTAAGCGGCTTAAAGGATACGGTGGATTGTCTGGGCAGACAGGTAATAAAGGCTGATCATTTGAAACGGTTAAAAACCTTTTATCGTCAGGTAAGAGATGTGGATGATGGTATGATGAACAGGATATCACAGGTGGATTTTTCGGATGAGAATAAGGTAAGAATTACTTTCCAATCCAGTCCAACATTGTTTGAACTGGAAACCGAGTCTCTTGCCTTGCGACTTAATCACCTCAAAAGACTTCAGGAGGTGATTGTTGATATGGCTCAACTGCCTGCCAGGATCAATCTCTGTTATCAGAATCTGGCTTTTGTAACTCAACCGGTTTCTGTTAAAACCGAAGTGATACAGGCAGTTACAGATTAATTTTTTTTTGTGCAGTTCACAGGAGGTTTATATGGAAGACAATGTTTTTGTAGGACTGGATATAGGAACGACTAAAATCGCTTGCATCATTTCGGAACTCGATCCTAATGGCGAATTGAAGATTGTGGGAGTAGGAGTAAGTCCATCTGATGGTCTCCGTAAAGGGGTTGTAGTCAATATCGACAAAACTGTCAGATCGATTCAGAAAGCTGTCGAAGAAGCAGAGCTAATGGCTGGAGTGGATGTTGATTCGGTCTATGTGGGCATTGCAGGTGACCATATCAGAGCCATTAACAGCAGGGGTGTGGTAGCTATTTCCCGTGAAGATAATGAAATTACCGATCTGGATGTAGTCAGGGCGATCGATGCTGCAAAGGCCGTTTCTATTCCCATGGACAGAGAAATCTTACATGTGATACCACAGGAATACGTTGTTGATGACCAGAATGGTATCAAAGATCCGATAGGTATGTGCGGTGTGCGTCTGGAAACTCAGGTGCATATAGTTACCGGTGCAGTAACCAGTGCCCAGAATATTTATAGAAGTGTTGATAAGGCCGGACTTAAAGTAATCGATCTTGTTCTGGAGCCGTTAGCATCCTGTTATGCGGTTCTGGAAAAGGATGAAAAGGAACTTGGAGTAGCTCTGATTGATATGGGAGGTGGGACAACCGATATATCCATTTACTTTGATGAAAGCATTCGCCATACTGCCGTTGTCGGACTTGGTGGAAAAAATGTTACTAGCGATATCGCTATAGGAATAAGTACTCCTATTGAGAGAGCTGAAGAGATAAAAAAGCAGTTTGGATGCGCCTGTTCTTCTCTGGTGAAAGGAAACGAGTATCTCAGTGTCCCTGGAGTTGGAGGACGGGAGCAGAGGGAAGTGTCAAGAGGTGTACTTGCCTCCATAATCGAACCACGGCTGGAGGAAATTCTTTCACTTGCCTTAAGAGAAATCAAGAGAACAGAGTATGCAGATATGCTGGGTGCTGGTGTAGTCCTTACCGGAGGAGGATCGCTTATGGATGGAATTCAGGAACTGGCGGAACGGGTCTTTGAAATGCCTGTTAAACTGGGTATTCCCTATGGGTTTGGAGGTTTGACCGAGGCAGCAAAATCACCTGTTCATGCAACCGGCATCGGATTGTGCATGTACGGAATGGAACAGATGAAAAGCCGGCGTAACAGAAGAGCTTTCGGTGGTGAGGATAGTTTCAGAAAAATTTTTGATAGAATGAAATCCTGGGTAAAGGAATTTTTCTAAAGACAGAGGCCCAGGAATTAAAAAATCAAGACAGGAATTTAATTAACCGGGAATAAAATCACAGACGAGGAGGAGCACTATGAAAATCACATTAGATGAAAAATTTGACACTGTTGCGAAAATGAAGGTAATAGGTGTTGGCGGGGCAGGTGGTAATGCTGTCAACAGAATGATAGCTGCCGGTCTTACCGGTGTAGAATTTATAGCGGTTAATACCGATGCTATGGCCTTGGCTAATAATAAAGCACCCAATAAACTGCAGATTGGTGCCAAGATTACAAAAGGTTTGGGTGCAGGTGCAAACCCGGAAGTAGGACGTCTGGCTATGGAGGAAGACAGAGACCAGATTGCGGCGATTATGGAAGGTGCGGATATGGTTTTCATCACCGCCGGTATGGGTGGTGGAACTGGAACAGGTGGTGCACCGGTCGTTGCTGAAATTGCTCAGGAAATGGGAATTCTGACTGTGGCTGTGGTTACCCGTCCTTTCCTTTTCGAAGGAAAAGTACGTGATAGAAATGCCCGCAAGGGAATCGATGGCTTACGTCAGTCGGTAGATACTATTATCTGTATCCCCAATCAGAAACTGCTTTCTATAGTAGAGCGCAATACCTCTTTGATCGATGCTTTTAAAACAGCAGATGATGTTCTTCTGCAGGCTACAAGAGGTATATCCGACCTCATTATGGTGAATGGACTTGTAAACCTGGATTTTGCTGATGTCAAAACCATCATGAAAGGTATGGGTGATGCCCTGATGGGTACAGGATATGCAGAAGGTGATAACCGTGCTGCAATTGCGGCAGACAATGCTATTCACAGCCCATTGCTGGATGACATCTCTATAGTGGGAGCTAAAGGAATTCTGATTAATATTACCGGTGGTGAAGAGATGACTCTCTATGATGTCAGCGATGCAACTCAGACTGTTTACGATGCAGTCGGCGAAGATGCTGAGACCAATATTATTTTCGGAGCAGTTACCGATCCCAGCATGAGTGGAAAAATCAGGGTTACCGTTATTGCTACCGGCTTTAATGAGGGATCCATCGAGAAAAACCGTGATTCGGCTGCGCAGAGAATGATGCTGACACTTCCCGGACAGAAAAAAGATACTGTCGAGCAAATGTCAATTTCTCTGAATGTACCTCCAAAGCAGAACGATTCTGAAATTGAGCCTGAAAATCAGGACGGGACCAATGCAGTTCAGGATAAGCCTGCTATACAAAAGGAAAATCATGGCATGCCTGTGGTAAATAATGCGGGTACCTCTATTGAGTGTCTTCCTTTTCTAAAAAAAGATGTAATCCGGAAGGAACGGGTTTATGTCTCTAAAGGAAGTGTAATTACCCAGTATGAGGACGATATGGATGTTCCTACATTTTTAAGAAAGCAGATGCAGTAAAAAAAAATGATTTAATCTTTCCGGAGGAGTTTATTTTTTCCTCCGGATGAATATTTTAAAAAAGGACTCTTAGAAAGTATGAATGACCTGGAGCGGCAGATGATACGTAAAGCTGCCAAGAAACATAATAAAATTTATCCATGTGCTCATAAGCAACAATTAAGTGATTGTTTTACAAGGCATGAAAATCAGGTCTTTTTCTGGTATAACACCGAAGACCAGAGCACACATGTGATTTCAGCTACTGAAAATAAGAAATAAAAATAAAAAATACGCTGGTGAAATGTGCCATCTTTGCAGATGAACCAGAGATTGTGTCTGTAGTATGGAATCTAAAATGTGCGATTTTCTGGCAAAAGCACTAGCAGCCTGTTAAATCAGCAATCATCCCGGTGGCCAATGAAATTCTCTTCCACTTAATATATGTACATGTATATGGTGGACGGTCTGGCCGGCTTTCTCTCCGTAATTAATTACTAACCTGTAACCTTTTTCATTTAATTTCTCTCTTTTAACCGTTTCGGAGATCGCCCTGAACAGGGTTTCAAATAGAGTTTCTTCTTCTCCTGGCACCTCATGAATTCCGGCAAAGTGTTTGCGGGGTATTGCCAGAAAATGGTGTGGCGCCTGTGGGTTGAGATCAGAGATTACAATCGCGGATTCATCCTCATAAATTTTTTTTGAGGGGATTTCATTGCGGATTATTTTGCAGAATACGCAATCATCCATAACACCACCAATAGGATTTAAGATTTTAAATTTCGGATTTAAGATTTTAAATTTGTGGTCTCAAAAATAATTTAAAGCAGATTGAAAATAAAACTTTAAATACTGCTTTAATTGCCAGATGATCAAGAAAGTAACTATTTTTGAGAACGATGAAGAGTATAGCACAAAACCGAAAAGCATATCATAATTATGAAATTCTGGAAAAGGTTGAAGCTGGTATTGCATTAACAGGTTCCGAGGTTAAATCTATCCGTGCGGGTAGGGTTAATTTATCCGACAGTTATGCTCAATGTACCGATGGGGAGATCTTTGTCAACAGTCTTCATATCAGCGCTTATGAGCGGGGAGGATTCTATTCGCCTGATCCTTATCGTAAAAGGAAGCTTTTGCTGCAAAAAAATCAGATAATTCGGTTATGCAATGAAGTAGAAAGAAAGCATCTGACTTTGATTCCTCTGGCGATATATTTTAAAAAACAATGGGTTAAAGTGGAAATAGGTCTTTGCAGAGGTCGTAAAAGTTTTGATAAACGTCACAAAATAGCGGAAGAGGAATCAAAGAGGCGAATCTCTCAGCTTTTTGGAAGGCGTCGTTAGTTATGTTTTCCTTAAGAGTTATACCGGATCACTGCAGAAATGGTTACTCTATTCAAAACATTTTTAAGCGCTTATACTTCCCTGCCTTCAATTGCCTTATATCGGCCTCAATTCTTTTAATTTTCCATATCAGTTCGATTGCACAGATTTCAGTACAGTTTAAGCAGACAGGAAAAAAAAGCAGTGTAGAGTCTTTTGTTCACGATAATCATGAACTGATTTCCATCTCTTCTTTTGCTGAGGCATTGAATTATAGCTGCCAGTGGGACCGTTTCTCACAGCGACTGACTTGTAGGAAAAACAACGATTCTATTTCTTTTGTTCAGGATAACACATTTATAATGCGAAACGGGGTTACGGCTAAATTGTCCCTGGCTCCATTGCGCTTTGGATCGCAGCTTTTTCTTACTATAACCGATTTGATAGAAGCTTTCAAACCAGAAGGTGGAGAATTGCAATGGAATGCTTCATCCCGCCAGGTTCAGGTGGTCGAATCCAAGTATTCCATAAAGTCGGTATTTTGTGAAAAAAAACAGAACGGGACTCTTCTCACTATTGACCTTGGTGATTCGCTTTTATTTGATATCACCTATTTTTATCCAAATCTTACGGTTAATTTTTTCAAAGGGACAGTTGATACCCAGAAGATTCGCAGCAAAGAGCCCTGCGGGGTCATAAAATCGGTTTCTGCTGTTCAGTTTAAAGAGTCTGCCCAGGTTTCTGTGCTCTTGAATAGCAAAATCGAAGAGCCGGTATATGATTATGTTCAGGATACAAGAAGACTGATGCTGAGTTTACGGCCTGAAAAAAAGATGGATAAAGGGGCTCTTTTTAAACCATCAAATACCCTCCAGGTCGAATCACTGAAAACTGTAGTAATTGATCCGGGGCATGGGGGAAAGGATCCTGGAGCAATCGGGGTGGGGGGAGTAAAAGAGAAAGATGTGGTTCTCAATATTGCTTTAAAACTAAAAGAAATGCTTAAAAAAACCGATGGTATAACGGTTCATCTCACCAGAGAAAAAGATATTTTCGTTCCATTACAGGATCGTACAAAGTTTGCCAATGATAAAAAAGCGGATCTCTTTATCAGTATTCATGCAGATGCAATCTCCGGAAGTGCTCAACGTAAAAAAATCACCAGAGGCTACAAAGCTTATTTTCTTTCGCATGCAAAAAATGAAGAGGATAAGTTGGTTGCCATGCGTGAGAATGCGGTAATCAAGCTTGAAGAGCGACCTCAGAACTACAACAATCTTCAGAATCTGCTTATTGATCTGGCTGGTAATGAATATCTTAAGGAAAGTCAGGAGCTTTGCATCCTTATAGATCAGAAGTTTGAAACAGGTTTGAAAAAAAAGATTCCCAAGCTGCATCTGGGAGTAGGACAGGCAAATTTCTGGGTTCTCAATGGAGCCTATATGCCCTCTGTTCTTATTGAGGTGGGCTTCTTGTCGAATGCCACTGAGGAGAAGCTTCTTGCAGACAAATCTTTTCAGAAATATATTGCATCGTCCATTTATGATGCCATCATCAAATTCAAAAAGGGTTACGAGGGCGAACTATGAGTGATTGCAGACCTATAGGAATATTCGATTCCGGGCTTGGAGGACTAACAGTCGTCCGGGAAATTCTCAGATTGATGCCTCATGAGCGAATCATATATTTGGGTGATACCGCAAGAAGTCCCTATGGTGTGCGATCCGAGGAAACTATCAAGTCCTTTGGGCTGCAATGTGCAAATCACTTCTTGAAGCATGACATTAAAATGCTGGTAGTTGCATGTAACACTGTTTCTTCTGTAGCGTTGGAACTGATCGAAAAAAAAATCAAAGACATTCCTGTAATTGGAGTTGTTTTACCTGGGGCACGTGCGGCTGTCTTAAGAACTGCTGAATACAAAATTGGGGTGATAGGAACACCGGCAACGGTTAATGCGCAAGCCTATTTCAGGGCTATAAATAACCTTGATCCCAATATCAGAGTATATGGCAGAGCCTGTCCGCTTTTTGTTCCTATTGTGGAGGCAGGATTGTATGATCATGATATCAGCCGCCTTACTGCACAACATTATCTTTATGAGATGATTGATCTGGGGGTGGACTGCATCATTCTTGGTTGTACACATTACCCTTTGCTTCTGGAAGTAATCCAGGGGACTGTGGGCACCAGAATTCAACTGCTTGACAGTGCTTTATGGACCGCAAAAGAGGTTCAGGACATATTAACCGCTCTGAATTGCATAACTTCACTAAAAGATGATGGTTTCGAGAAGAGCAGTTTCTTGCTTACAGATATTACTGAGGATACCGGGATACAGGCTGAACTGTTTCTGGGACGTAAATTAAAATCATTTCAGAGAGTCACCCTGGATATCTGAAAGAAGCTTTTTTCCCGGTGTAGGAAAAAAACAAAAACTGAAATAAAGGAGAGAATTATGTCAGGTCATTCCAAATGGGCCACCATTAAGCGGCAGAAAGGAAAGGCAGATGCTGCCAGAGGTAAACTGTTCAACCGTCTTATCCGTGAATTAACTATTGCAGCCAGAATCGGAGGCAGTGATCCAGAATCCAATCCCAGGCTGAGAACTGCTATTTCTGCAGCACGTGCTGCAAACATGCCCAATAAAAACATAGAGTCTGCTGTTCTTAAAGGCAGCGGACAGATGGAAGGTGTTTCCTATGAAGAGATTACCTTTGAAGGGTATGGACCCGGAGGGGTTGCTATTATGATCGAATGCATGACCGATAATCGCAATCGAACCGTTGCAGAAGTCAGGCATGTACTGACCAAGTATGGCGGAAACCTTGGGCAGACCAATTCTGTGTCATGGATGTTTAAATCCAAGGGAATAATCAGGGTTACCAAAGATAGTATGGCTGAGGATGAACTGATGGAAGTTGTTCTTGAAGCCGGAGCAGATGATATGAGCCTCGATGGGGAAGAGTTTGAAATCATTACTTCTCCAGAGACATTCGATTCGGTACGCGAGGCGCTGGAAAAGTTCAACATTAAACCAGCCAGTGCTGAGTTAACTAAAATCCCCGAAAACAGTGTAAAGGTTGAAGGAGATAATTCATCCAGAATCCTCAAGCTCATGGAAGCTATCGATGATCTGGATGACACTCAGCATGTGTATGCAAATTTCGATATCTCTGATGAAGATATGGAGAAGCTTAATTCATGATTATCTTTGGAATCGATCCGGGGACTGCTGTTACCGGCTATGGGGTAATTAAAACCACTAATAACTCGGTAAGCTGGGTCGATTCTGGTGTTATTACCACTGATACTGCTGAAAAACTTCCTGTGCGTCTGGAAATGATTTACGATCGACTTTTCGAAAAAATCAGACAGCACAAGCCTCAACGGGTTTGTATCGAAGAGGCTTTTTATGGAAAAAATGTTCATACCACTCTGGTTCTGGGGCATGCCAGAGGTGTAGCAATGCTTGCTGCACAAAAAACTGGTGCCCAAATCGTGGAGTATTCTCCTCGTGAGGTCAAAAAGGCTATCACCGGAAATGGAAATGCCACTAAAGATCAGATCGCCTATATGGTGCGGATGATTTTATCGCCTCCGGTTGAGTATTCTCATCTCGACGCCTATGATGCTTTGGCCATAGCTGTCGGTGATTTTCATATGGCCAAAACTGATGGCCTGAAAAAGGTTTACTTAAAGTGAGAATCGAATGATCGAATACATTAAAGGAACTCTAACCGAAAAAGAAGTCACCAGGGTAGCTATTGAAGCACATGGGGTAGGCTACAACATCAGTATTCCCCTTTCCACCTATGAGAAACTTCCGGAGACTGGAACTAATCTGCTTTTGCATATCCATTATCTGGTTCGGGAGGATGCTCACAAACTCTATGGTTTTTTAAGCAAAACAGAAAGAGAGATGTTTCGCCATCTGATAGGTATCACTAAAATCGGCCCTAAGGTTGCCTTGAGTGTTCTCTCCGGTATTACAGTTGACGACCTGGTGAACTGCATAAACAGTGGTGATTCCAGACGTCTGGAGAAGATTCCAGGGGTGGGGCAGAAAACGGCTCAGCGTCTGTTGATAGAATTGAAGGGAAAGGTCGGTTCCTCTTTGGTGAGCGGTATTTCTGAGGGCGCTTTGGCAGTGAATTCTGGCAATCTAAAAATTCGTGATGAAGCATTTGCAGCCATGGTTTCTTTAGGGTATAATGATAAACAGGTTCAAAAAGCTTTTGCCCGGGTTGAACAGGCTGTTTCAGCGAATGCTCCTGTAGAGGAATGGATCCGAAAGGCGTTGCAGATTATATGAACATTCAGGAATTAATCCAGAAGATCATGAGCGGCTCACCTTGTTGTGGTATCAGATTGCAGGGCGCAGATTTTTCCCATTTGAATCTGGCGGGTGCAGATTTCAAAGACAGTGATCTTTCTCGTTCCAGATTCTGCTTTGCTAACTTGAGCGGTTCCGCTTTTCAGGGTTGTGATTTGCGGGAATCCGATTTCTCCCACAGTGTTATTGCCGGCGCTACCATGATTATTGCTAAAATCAGTGGAGTTCCTCTGGGCAATGTGAATCACACAAATTTCCGCTTGTCCAGTATGAAGGATTCCGATTTCTCTCGCGCCAGAATCGAAAAGGCTGATTTTGTTGATGCTGATCTTCAAAATTGCCATTTTGAGTATGCTCAGATAAAGGAAACCGAATTCGGACGAACTAGTTTCAGTAAAGCTAAATTTAACAATACAGAGATGCAGCGATGTGATTTTTCGGAAATCTTTGCTAACGAATTATCAGTTTTCAGGTGTAATTTCCAGCACAATCTTTTCAATGCGTCCGATCTTACCGGTTCTGAATTTGTAAACTGTGAGTTCAATCACTGCAGCTTTAAGGATGCGTTTCTGACAAGAGTAAAATTTCGCCAGTGCAGGTTCAGCGATTGTGATTTTTCCAGATCCAGCGCACAGGAGTCTGCCTTTTTAAATTGTAAATTTGTCAAGGTTAATTTCGGGCAGGCTTTCCTGGAGGGATCACAATGGTCAGAATACTCTTTTTCTGATGTGCAATTCAGGCAGGCATCCCTTGGTGGTGCTGTCATTCGCAGTAATAATAAGACAGTCGATTTTCAGGGCGCATCAGGCCTTCATTAAGCAGGATTAAAAATGAGTGATGATCGAATAATTTCCGGTGCTCAGCATCAGGGTGATGATGAACAGATGGATGCAAAGCTGCGCCCAGAGAGATTCGGGGATTTTGTGGGGCAGGATTCAATTAAGGAAAATCTCTCTATCTTTGTGGAGGCTGCAAAGAAAAGGGGAGAAGCCCTGGATCATATCCTCTTCTGTGGGCCTCCGGGATTGGGGAAAACGACTCTGTCAAGAATTCTGGCGCAGGAACTGGGAGTGGGTATTCAGACTACATCCGGACCGGTGCTGGAGAAAAAAGGGGACCTTGCAGGCAACCTGACCAATCTTGCTGAACGTGAAATTCTGTTTATTGATGAGATTCACAGGTTAAACAGGGTTGTGGAAGAAGCTCTGTATCCAGCTATGGAGGACTTCGTTTTTGATATCATGATTGGTGAGGGACCGGCTGCCCGTTCTATCAGACTGGATCTTAAACCATTTACCCTGGTTGGTGCTACTACCAGAGCTGGAATGCTTACCTCTCCCATGCATGCACGTTTTGGTTATGTGTGTCGCTTGAATTATTATACCCCGGAGCAGCTTAAGATTGTCATATTACGCTCTGCCGGTATTCTGGGAATCCATTGTGATAGTGATGCTGCATTGGAACTGGGAAAACGAGCTCGGGGGACCCCCAGAATCGCTAACCGGCTTCTTCGACGATGCCGGGATGTGGCGGAAGTAAAAGGTGAAGGAAAGATCACCAGAGCAATTGTCGACAAAACCCTTGATATGCTGGGGGTGGATGGCTGTGGCCTGGATGAGATGGATCGTTCTGTACTTTTATCTATAATTGAGCATTATGGCGGAGGACCGGTGGGACTCAACACCATCGCCGTAGTAGTAGGAGAGGAACCTGATACTATCGAAGAGGTATACGAACCGTTTCTGATTCAATCTGGTTTTCTCAAGAGAACTCCAAGAGGGAGGGAAGTAACTATGAAAACATATAAGTACTTCGGATTGCGGCCGCCCTCATATCTGGATAATCAACAGGACCTCTTTCAAAAAATTGACTCCTGACCATTTAGCAAAAACGGAAAGTTACATCTTTTTCAGGTTCAAAATCTTCATGGCTGCAACATCTATTCTTTTTAATAAAGAATGTAAGGCAGAAAGTGAATTTTTCCGGCCCTCTGATGAAACTAAAAAATAAAAAAAATAGGAGAACAGATGAACTGGATTGAAGTAGGTAGATTTCTGGTTGTTGCAGGGACTGTTATTCTGGTAATAGGTGTAATCTTTCTGCTTTCGGATAAAATTCCTCTTGGAAGGTTGCCTGGGGATATTCAGATTGGAAGCGGGAGAGTGAAAATTTTCATCCCCATTGCTACTTCCATACTGCTGAGCCTGATTCTAACCCTTATTCTCAACTTTTTCGCGCGGAAATAGATGCAGATTGGATGGAGATATTTACATGGAGAGCAGAAAAAGAATATTGATAATCGTTAAGGGTCTGGTTCAGGGTGTTTATTTCCGCTATTTTACCAGAGAAGCAGCCATGAAAATCGGGGTAAATGGATGGGTGCGTAATCTCTCTAATGGAGATGTGGAGATCGAAGCACAGGGAACTGAAGACAAACTGGATCTTTTTCTGGAGCAGGTACGCAAAGGCCCTCAGCTCTCCCGTGTGGAAAGCACCGATGTAACTGAATTACCTTTATTGGAAAATGAAAACGGATTTGTGATAAAGTATTAGTAAATACTGGAGCCATTTATATAATCAGATTAGTAGTGCCAGGTTAATTAAATCCCAATTGTCCATTAAGCGGTTTTCTCCAGTCTTCCTGGAAAAGGCAACAATCTCTCATTCCGGATGTACATTCGGAATCTTTTTCTGGTAAGGCATGCTCAGTCCCCCGTAGTAGCCTGCTACCCGTTCGAAGTATCTACAAGGGTGGACGAAGGAGGGCGCCCTTAATAGTTACAGCTAGCTCTACAGTCAGGAAGTCAGAATGCGAACGATTTTGCTTTCGAAGAATGGAGTTTCCTATCCTGTTTCGTATTTCGAATTTCGAATTTTCCTATTCCGATTTCTGTTCAGAATTTGGAATTTGTTTTTACCGTTGTTTTATCAGCCAATCAATAAATTCATTCTGTTTATTATCCACAACCATGCGGGAAGGATCTTCTTTGAACCACTCTACCGATTCCCGGATCGCAATTCTGAATGTTTTTTTACATTGAAAGCCAGGAACTGCTTTTCTAATTTTAGAATTATCAAAAACGCCGTGTTCTGCCTTATCACCCTTTAATGGTCCAATGGATTCTGGATATACTTTATTTATAAAATCGGTTGGTATATAGGTAATGATTGGCGCCTTACCCAGAGTTTCTCCCAGAATTTCATAAATCTTATTCCAGGAGAGTGCTTCATTGCTTGTAATATGAAATGCTTCACCAAGTGCATTTTCATTTCCAATAAGTCCGCACAACCCGACTGCAAAATCGGATGATGCGGTAAGAGTCCACAGTGACTCCCCTTTGTCGTGAAGGAAAATCGGCTTGCCCTGGATAATTCGGGAGCAGATGGTAAAGTCGTTACCATTTAATACCGATGGAATCCAGGTTTTGCCAAATGTGTGAGATGGTCTGACGATGGTTACCGGAAATTCCGGGCTGTGTACATTTTCCAGAAATTCTTCACAGGCAATCTTGTCCCGTGCATAAGGCCAGAACGGGTTATTGCGAGGGACATCTTCTGTGATCGGAATTCTTTTATGAGGCTTGTCATATACAGTGGCACTGCTTATAAAAATATACTGTCGGATTTTTCCTTTGAATATACTGTAGAGCGTTTTGACATGGTCTGGTACAAATGCGAAAAAATCAATTATGATGTCCACATCAAGATTGGAGAGCTTCTCTTTGCATTGTTCCTGGACAGTTCGATCCAGTTGTATATGGTGGTATGAGGATGGAACCGGATGCCTGCCGGTACTGGCAACAGTAATTTTATGCCCCTGATTATAAGCCCTTTCAGCTACTTCTGTGGAGATGTTCCCTGTTCCACCGATAAATAAAATATTCATTGCCGGTTCCTTTCATCTGAGAATCTGTAATATAATCATCTAACCGGGTGGTTGATGCAAAAAATATTTAACCTGAACCGTCTAATTGGCTGTTAGACCATTTTGGAGGATAAAAAAAAGCAAAACAAACGTAGAAGAATCAAGAAGCTTTCAGGGTTTAGTATCATTATATTATTATACTGTAATACGAAAAATCTTATCAGTGTAACTATGGTTTAAAACCAGGTATCTCCTACGGTTATCTGAGAAACAATTCCAATCTGATGATCTTTAAGGTGCAGAAATAATTATCCCAAACAAAACAGGAAAAGGAAACGACTGTTATGGAAAGAAGAGCGTTTTGTAAAACTGGTTTTGCCGGAATCGGGGCTCTGGCTCTTTCCGGAACGATACAGGCAATGGAGTATTCTCTTAAGGCTTCAGAAAAGAAGAAATGGGTAGTTCTGTATGGTTCTCAGTGCGGAAGCACAAGAGAGTATGCAAACTATATTAATGAGGGTTTGGGGGGCATTGCTGATGTGGTAGATATCGCACAGACTACTCCTGACATAAATGACTATGAACACTTCATTATCGGTGGATGGCGCAATGCAAATAATCTTATGCCTGCAGGCATACCGGGTTTTATCAATGCCAATAAGGTTCCTTTAAAAGAAAAGATAAGGGGAGTGTTTGTCGTGCTGGGTAATAATGGAAATGCCACACTCAGCAGCTCGTTGACAAGTTTTCTGAATGACAAACTGGTTACTCCTTTAGGGGTTTCAAATTTGCCGGCGAAAGTGTTATTTGGACGATCAGACCCCAAGTGCAATAATTTTTCTTTTTCTTATGATAATGTCAGCAAAGATGCGGGAGTCGATTTCGGTAAATCCATTCAAGCTACCCACACTCAAATGAGACGTTTTAATGG
>JAAYPC010000239.1 GCA_012519985.1 Fibrobacter sp. | reverse complement strand
TTCAGATGTCATCCACCATGTTACATCCGAAGTCATAGATTCCCGGGTCCTTTTCCGTGATTCCGCCGATAAAGATAAATTTATCGACCTCCTTAACAAATACCTGGCTGAAACCGGATTTGACCTCTTAGGAATAGTTTTCTATCCACAACATTATGAAATGGCCCTACGCTTAAATGATCGTCCAATGAAAGACCTCTTTCAGAGATTTCACAGCGCTTATGCGCGCTACTATAATAAAAAACATAGTTTTGAAGGTTATCTTTTTCAGGGAAGGCCTAAATCTATACCGGTTGAGGATGGTCCCTATGCACAACTGCTCATCGCTTATCTTCACACCGGGCCTACCAGAGCAGGAATATACAAAACTATTGAAGAATTGGATAATTACAAAGACTGCACCCATTCTGCAGTAATGGGAAACAGTCATTTCCCAAATCTAAAAATAGATCAGATATTTAAGCTTTACTCCAGCGATGGAAATGTGGATCCTAAAGTCATCTACAGCAAGACTATAAAGCAGATGATGGAAAAATGCGACTCTTTCCAGGATTTTCTCGAAATGCTAAAAGCTTCCAAAGAAGACAAACAGAGCATGTATAATTCTGGTTATTGGATTATCGGGAGTCCCAAATTTATAAAAGATGCACTAAAACAGGACAAAGAGAAAAGAATCTGCATGGCCAACTACGTGAGAACTAATTGGAATCATGACAAACTGGCAGAGTTTGTTTTTTCCAGAATGCCGGTTTCACTGAATGATATAAAAAGAAGAGGGAGGAATAATGTACTCTCAGATGCCCGCAAGCTCTACTGCTATTTTGCGGTTACAGTACTGGAGATGACAACTCTAAGTACTGCGGAAAGACTGAACGTTACCAGTACTGCGGTGTGTAGAATGGCGAAACGAGGGGAAAAAATTTCAAAAATTAAGGGAATAGAGCTTCCTGTCCACTAAAGATATTTTTCTTCAGAAAGCATGATTTGGATTGTTCCTATTTGTAAGAAAATTATAATCCGCTTATAGAATTAATTGCATTATGCTGCTAATGCCTTTTTCAGGGTGATTAAAACGTGATATCCAAGACTCCACGCTTTGGTATTTTTCAACCACTATCACATCCTATAAACTAAGCTTTAGCCTTAATCTTATTTGCAATAATTCCTGTGGCTTTAAAATTACTTTTCTTTTCCGATTCAGCCACATAGAGGAAATTTATGGCTGAATAGTTAATATTTTTCCTCCGTCACCTTTTCTGAATTGGGCAAAAGAGTAACTTTTAAAATCAATTATTTTTCTCCGTCCCAGTCCATTACCTGCATAGTTTCTTCTCAGTTTCCACCATTTCTTTTGTATTGCTCTGAATTCTTAATTACCTTTAAATACCGTCCCTGAAAATACCAGTCCAATCAACTCTTAATATAACCTTCTACAAGAATGCTTCTGAAATTTGAATAGAACAGAAATAAGAAAATACCAAACTTTCCTCCGTCACTATTTAGGAAATTCTTCAGTCAATTTCCCTCCTCATAAAATCCACATACCCCAAAAAACACCTAAAACAAATTTCCTCTTTCAATCTCCAGAATGCGCAATCCTCCTCTTCCCAGTCTCTCTTTTCAATATTCTCTCCGGACACTTAAGCCAGAAAAATTCCTTTTCACCAAATGGTAACACTGTTTCAGAAAACTTAACCTTCACCCCATAAGGCAATATTATCATATTCTGAATATTTCTTTCCCATCTGGCAATCATTGAAGTATTGTTCTGAATACTAATCTGCGCAGATTCGATCAGTCGCAAAAGAGCCCATTCTCCTTTAAACTTAAGCTCATCAGTATAATTTTGCTGAATATATAATCTCATGGTAACCCCATGACTCTGCATTTCATCCGGCCACCGCAGACACAAATTGAGCTTATCATCAACAATTTTATATTCCTGCTTACCAATATTCAGTGCACCTGTAATTTTATTACCCGGCAAAGGTATAAAACATACTGTCTGAATTTTCCTGGAACCATCATGGTTAAATATAGAACTGCTTATCTTGTCCGCTTTACCTAACAGCTCAATAAAATTCTCATTAAATTCCAGATTAATACACCCCACAGATCTTGACTTCCATTTGTTGCCATCTCTAACCAGATAAGAAGACAGGTTATTTAAAATAAACCCGTAAATTAAACCAGTATTAGGACGTAGAAACTCCATTGCAGCATCCACCGATGCATCCTCTTTTGACTTATGAAAGGGGTATTTCCCGGATAATTTACTACTATAGAAGCTGTAAACATTTCTAAGCCAGACCTCTTCGATCTCCTCCGAAATCAAATTCAGAACCGCTTCTGCTGCTATTTTTACAGGCGTTTGGATAACAGAAGCCATGGCAGGATGCAAATATTCAGGCAACGACATTATCAGCTTTTCAGTTTCCAGCCATGCACTCAACAATGGATCTTGATCTGTGCCATTGAAAACTTTTATAAATTTTTTGCTTTCCGCACATCTTGCCAGTTCCTCAGAAATCAAATTTAGCTTTTCCTTATAAGCTGATAATCCACCTGACCCTTCCTGTGATCTGACAAGAGTCACCAATGGTTTAAAAAACTGATCAATCTTGCTCAAAGTATCCTTTTTCAATATGTCATCTTTGGCCACAGGAATATTTTTTTTTATAGAAGATAATTTTTTGGTTGCATGGTTACTCACCGCATTAATAGCGATCATTTCTTTAGACAATGTGTTTACCTTAGTTAATTCTAAAACATTATCCAGAAAAACAGAGATATCGGAACTTTCGACTGAAAGTTTTCTTAAAAATCGAACCGTACCAGAAATGCCTTCCGGTCTCTGATAATAGATTGATTCCAAAAACAATAACCATTGCCTGCATATATCATCGATATATATGGAAACCAGATCTGATTTTAACTTTTTTTCATTCGTAACCACATTTCTGATACCATCCTCTCCTGTGACCCAGTCAATTATTACAGGATTCTTAATTGCCATTTCTATCTCATTCTTTACATACCTGTCCCACCCTTCCTGCGTATAAAAGGTATTGATACTTTTTTTACTTAGGATCACTCCGTTTCCCGAAAGACCTGGATTCGAAATCGATGGAGCTGTATTCTGTAATCGGTTGGCAATGGATTCGTAGATTATTTTTGCATCTGGAATTTGAGCAAGACGACTCCTTGCCTGTTTCACTAAAAACGGATTCTGCTGAATTAAAGGCATTTCACCGTTTTTTAGAAAATAAGAGTACAATCCAATATTCGTTTTCAGAATTGTTTCAAGATTCATCGGAAACTTTTTTGCCTTTTGAAGATTCAGCATACCTGGGTAAAAGTCATTTTCTATAGTTTCACGAATAATCATTGTATCTATTCTACTCCGGTTTACAGCAACTTCTTCCGAAATAGACAAATAGGTTTTCAAATACCTGTATAAAGACAAGTAATTTTCAAATGTCAGATTGTAACCGGTCGCACTGATATTTTTAATACCAGTCTCAAGGTATGCCGCCAGAGGAACACTTAAAAGATTATATGCCTGCTGAAAGTAGATCCTTTTCAGCTTATCATAGGTTCTCTCTGTTTTTACAAGTCCGATTCCATACGACAAAGGCACACCCTTCTGGTGAAATGTCCTGAATCGTTCAACCATCTCAGATATATTTTGCATCTGTATATAGGCATCCATCAGGTTATCCCTTTGGGCAGAAATCAATGAAACATTCTCATGAATTTTGCCATATAAATTTTGTGTTTCTTCAAAAGCAAAAAACAGATACAATACCAGGGAAACAAAAATCAGCGAAAATAAACCACATAATGTGTAGTATTTTATGAGGCTGTTTGTTGATGTACTCCTGGTTTTCTTTAATACCTGAGTACCATTGGGGAAGACTTCACGAAACAACCTTTCAATAAACAACGTTCCTGGTTTTCGAACCAACTTCTGTTCTGCTCCCTGGTTATAGCTCTCATCTCTTTGTGGGTTTAATGGATGACATATTATCGTTTGTGATAATTTTGAAGGCGTCACAATTTCTTTTGAATTTTTCCCTCTTATTTCATTTGCATTGCAACTGACAAAATAAAATCCTTTGAAAACTGGTTTTCCTTCATAAGGAATATCTTTGAACAATTCTTCAAAAAAATCACCAGCCCTTTTCTTTATTCCCTCAAATTCAATCAGAAAACGGCAAATGAGACGGCGAATATTATTGTTGTTTTCTATTGCAGATCTTTTCAGATATAAAGCTTTTAGTGAAGAACAGAGTATGTCGTATTCTTTATTAAATTTATTGCGAGGTGAATCATTCGCCTGCTCAGAGGCGAATGTAGCTCCTAAAAGCTGATCGGACCATTTCACAGAATTATCATAAAAAAATTCAGTAAACCCTGGCATTGAATCCATTTTACTGAAAATGCAGAACACCGGAAGTTCAATTCCCCAGTGCCTGATCAGTTCATCAAATTTATTTCTTAGATTCAGTGCAGTTTTTCTGATGCTCTGCTGTGATCCGTTTATTAAGCATTCAATATCGATAATACAAATGATGCAATCAATCGGCCTCTTCCGTCGAATCTTTGCCAAAGACTTATAAACTGATTCAAATAACTCAATGTTTTCCGAATCGCTTATTTTTCCTGGATAATCTAACCAGATAGCCCCATTTCCAAAGAACCATTTTACCCCAGATATACTTTCACCACCATTTTCTCTGAAACACCTTAGTGGGAAACTCAGTCCAGATGCAGCCAGTACTGTACTCTTTCCACTATTTTCTGGCCCGGTAATCATGAACCATGGGGTATTATATAATTCATGATTTCTGAACAATCTTCCTGACTTTGCCGATTTTAAATAATTGTTTTTTGCGGTCTTAAATTCTTTAAGGATCAGATATGACATCTGATTTTCTTTTGAAAAAGAATGGGATGGTTTAGTATCAGTCTTTTTTTTCTTCTTAAATAGCATCTTGGATCAGCTTTTTCTTTCAGTTTTTTCCTGGAATTACTATCCAATACACTTCATTATTTACCTCATGCTCACCACATATACTGTCAATTCCCAAAGATGCATTATCAGCTCCTAGTTTCACGGTGCACATGTTTTCTGATGTAAATTTTACTTTCACATCATATTCCAGATATTGTGGGAGGTTAGCACCTATTATTTTAGAAACACCGTCAATGAAACCAGACCCGCTGTTATAAGATTGGATGGAATGAGAACGATCCAGTTCTAAAATGACAGAAAATTTTCCTGATCGATCTGTTATTCTTTCCCCTAAGACGATATTATCTGAAAGCACCAGATCTACACCAAGCACTCCTAAACAATCTACCTTTACCCATTGTGAACACCATTGCTCTACAGATACCTTCACCCCTTCACAATAATCACTTATCATTTCAATAAGGCAATTTATATTTCCATGCTCCCCTACCGTCAAGCCGTAACAATAAGGTAAATTCTGTTCTTCCATTTTCGATTCCACATATATCGGATTCTGTCTTTTCAGAAACAGGCTGATATCATTTTTCGATAATGAAAATGGATAGCACTTTTTCCAGGCCTGAAAAAATAAAGCGTAAAGCCGGTTGTCAAAAATATTTAAAAAATCGGTTAAGGCGCTTTTTTGGTGACTGTGTGTGGCTCCATATTCAGTAAAATAGTTAGGCAAAGGAGAACTGATCCCCACAAGTCCCAAGAAAGAAAGCACGACACTCAAACGATCATGATCTATCGTCACATTTTCTACATCGCTGCAAGGAAAAGCTATTTCCGGATTAGCTGATAATCTGATAAGCCTGTTCCATGAATCATGATCCTCTGCATTAATACAAAAATACTCTTCCAGCATCACCAAAATCTGAAATGCATCAAACTCACAACCTCTTTTTTGCAAATCAGTAATCAGATCAGGCATCCCTTTACCTTTGTTATAACAGGTTCCAGGTCAGTTTTTTATCGGAAGGCTTCAAAAGAAACTGAAGCTCACAAAAGTTATTTACGTGTATATATTGATTGAACAGATTCAAAAGAACCAATCCAAACAGGTGAAGATCTTGAGTATCTTTAAACTCCTTTTCTTCAATGGTAACAATTAATCGAATCCCGAATATCAGACAACCTTTATATACTTTATGTGCTGGTTCACACTTAACAGCTGTAATAGATTCTATTATGTTGTTTTTTTCTTCAAAACCTGGCCAATCATACAAATGAAGATATTTTTTGAGCAATTCTTTATCCGCTAATCCATTTATATTCGCAGCAAGATTAGTATGAAAAGCCCATACATATTCATCATTTTGAGGAGGCAATACTGGTAAGGTTGGACGTGTTATATTGGAAATCTTTATGAAATCAGGAAAACCTTTTCCTGGGCTGCTAATATCCCCTTCATGAACCATGTCTCTGGGCAATCTTCCGTTAGTGCACCATGCCTCAATAACCATTATCTCTTCCTTTATCTCTTTTCCGGAAAGATTAGGACCTCCAAATGAAATATTCATCTGCCGCTTTCCTCCAGCAGTATATAAAAATCGTGTGATATATGTTTTAGCAGTTCTTTTTCCTGCATTTTTAAATGAATAGTAAGGTTCATACACGGATTGCTCACCGGTGACTTTGTTGATCCCTTTTACCGAATGAATGCTATGAACAACCACATTTTCAGATGTATAATCAGCAACTACCCGATATTCAGGCTTTAACCCGTTTTTAACTATAGGCTCTATGTCCTTTAAAAACACATTTACAACCGGACTACAGTATAACCTGAATATGGAAGAGGAAAATTCTTTTCCCACAGGAAACCGTTCGGATATTGTTATCCTTATGATAATTGTCTCTGGAGTCGATTGCGGCTCAGGCAGAGTGTCTATTCCTCTGAATTCAATGAATTGAAACTTTTCAGGAAATGCAAAATATTCCTTCATTAAATTGTGCCCATAAAAAGATCGTCTGGAAGTTGGCAAAATTGTTTCATCAATATCAAAGCCTCCGGCCTTAACCGCTTTACAGGGATCGATAGAGTAAAAAGGTCCATCGTTTGTATATTGCACCTCGAACCTTTTTGCTTCAGTGGTAAATAACCTATGAAGAATCATAGCAACCGGGTATTCTGCATAAAGAAAGATACTTATTTTTTTTAAATCGAACTTTTCCCATTTGACTGAAGTATCGAGACTGAACACAAACGAAAAAATATCATTATTCTGGTTATCACTTTCCTTTTTTACAGTAACCAATGATAATGGATTAAACACTATGGGCTTAATAGTCCTGAACCTGCATATATCCGAGCCAGGACCAATCTGACCGGTAGTTATTTCTGATCCTGCAGGTAAAACCCTGCTCTCCTGAAGAAAACCTGCCCGCGGCTCAAACTGGACAATGGCCAAAGATGGTATCTCCTGAAAAAACTGTGGCCAGATAAGGTTTATAAGACCTTCGGTCAACTTAGGTAGAGATTCATCCAGCTTTTCACGAATTCTGCCTGCAATAAATGCAAAACCCTCAAATAAGCGCTCTACATATGGATCACGATCCCCAAGAGAATCGATATTGAGATAACGTGCAAGCTGTGGATGAGCTTTGGCAAATTCAGATCCGGATTCATACAGATATCGCAGTTCCTCTTCATAATACTTTTCTATCACCTTTTAACCTCCTGAATCTTTATGTTGGAAATTTCAGGAGGATGATTTGGAATAAGAATTGTATGAAACTGTACTTCTGGCCCCTCAATGATTTCTGCTGATATGACAAAAAATATATTTCCATTATTGCCTTCCGGTTCTGATGCATCTACCTGAATATTCTTTAGCCTGGGCTCATACTTTTTAACAGTGTTCCTTATTGCTTCCTGCAATCTTCTCATCCCTTCAGGTGTTGAGCGGTAAATTTCTGAAAAATCCGGTATACCATAATCTGCCAGATGTTGAATCGAACCACGACGGGTGTTAAGAATTCGGAAGAGATGATCCATGATCGATTTTGTTTTGAGATACCCCTCAGGTACCGAATCGACAGGATTTCCGTCCAGAAATCTCCCGGTCAGACATTCAAATAACCCTGTCTTCACCCATTTCTCCCATCCAATTTTTTATCAAAGTAAACTCATGAAAAGCAGATCCTCCGGTCTTATCCGGAGGATTTATTCTTCTTTTACCGACCTTCCAACCAGGAATCGGTATGCACATAACCCCCTTCCGGATACTCCCAGGTTATCTTTCCATATCTGAAACTTACTTTTTCCATATGCACAAAACGTTCGAACTCTCTGGCCTTTACATTATACATGATCGGTTCTACAGAACACACCTTTACGGTTTCAAGAAGATGACTGAAATAAAGCACCTCTGCCCCCTGATCATCGATTTTATACCAATCCACTTTCATTTTATCGTACGTTATCCCTTCACAGACTGCTTTATAAAGAAGCGGAGAAGATTGATCAAATGCTTTAATGATCTGAAAGGCTTCATGCTTCCTGGTTCCGGTTAACGCACCGGTATCAGGGTCGGTAGGGATCCTTACTTCATGATGAAATTCGAGAACCTCTATACTGTTTTCTCTTCCAGCAACAGTACAGCCACCCTTGATTTTACCATCATTAATCCACATGTAAGCTGGTATCGGCATGAGATCTCCTTTGATGTTAATGGTGAAGCAAATTATTCAGTTAGTTTCTGATGCATCCTTTCAATTAAGATTAATACATACAGGTCTTTTTTTAATGAAGATGCTATTGTTTACCTTTGGGCATCTGACTTACGAGAAATAAACTTACGTCAATTCCTTCTATCTGAAAATGCGGTATAACTGATAATGAAACAGAAAAAAATCCTGGATTATCCGTTAACTCATTTACACTCACCTCTGCAGCTTTTAATGGATGTGTTGCAATAAGCTGCGGGCCTGGATCCGGCATTTCGGTAACCAGGCTTTTTATCCATTTATTTAACTCCTCCTGAAGCACTGCCTTACTTTTAGTGGTACCGATATTTTCTCTCTGAATGATTTTCAGATAATGAGCTATCCGGGAAATCATGAAAATGTAAGGTAATCTCGAATTGACCTTTAGATTGGCATTAACATCAGGATTATCCGTCTGAGTAATCTTCTGAGCAGAATTCGCAGAAAAGAAGCAAGCGTAATTACTGTTCTTATAATATGACAAAGGAATAAATCCCTCATTGGCAAATTCAAATTCACGAGTTTCCGGTATCAGTATCTCGGTAGGTATTTTCATCTGAGTTCCCTTACCTGCATCGAAAAAATGAACCGGCAAATCCTCTATCTTTCCACCCGATTCCGGGCCGCGAATCTGAACACACCACCCATTTTCAACGAAAGAGCGAATCATGTTGGAAGCGAATGCGAATGAACTGTTCCCCCACAGATATTTATGATGATCCTTTCCAGTGACTTTTTCCGTGTAATTAAATTCCTTTACTGCAATAGTATCAGGTCCGTATGGAAGCCTCAAGACAAATCTTGGCAAAGTTAAACCCACATATCTGGCATCTTCTGTCTTGCGAAATGAATTCCACCTCACGAATTCCGAACGATCCAGAAATGTGTGCAGATCCTCTATCTTGGTCAATTCATTGAAATCCCTTTTACCAAAAAAAGTTGGTGATACAGCACCAATAAAAGGGCAGTGACAGGCTGCAGCAACTTTGGAAATATTCTGCAGAAATCCAATATCCTCAGCAGTGTTACTGAATTCGAAATTTGAGATCATTGCCCCATAAGGCTCTCCACCAGGAGTGTCATATTCATCTGTATATACCTGCTTATATATCCCTGATTGAATGATTTCTGCAGCATCCTCGAAATCTTCATTTATCACCTCCTTTCCTACATCCAGTAGATCTATTTTCACATTCTTATGGAAATCGGTCCTGTCCACCAGAAATTTCAGACTCCTCCAGGCTGATTCCATACTTTGAAAATCCGGATGATGCAATATTTCATCAAGCTGTTCCGATATTTTACTGTCAATTTCGGCGATTATCCTGTCGATAAGATTTTTATCAACCTTTTCTATGCTCATTTCACCCAGAATAATGCTTTCCATGAAAAATTTTAATGCAGCCCCTATTCGTTCATTTGAACTGCTCTCTGCCAGCGCAGATATCTCCGCATAGATCATTACATCGACCTCTTTTTGCGGAATTGTCAACTCCATAGAGTCATATATGTATTGAAGACTGCTTTGCACCTCAACAGGGCTCTTCTGCATCTCCACCTTTTCATTTAACATGAATTGCTCCTTCCAGATAAGCACAAGAAAAGATTTTTTTATCTCGATGTCATATGTAACGGAACGATTCTTATATAGCGACTCACCTGTACTATTTGTTCAATTCGTCACAAAAGAATTGTCCAATTTAGTTATTATTAGATCTCAAGCCTCACTGACAGTTTGCTCTGTTGAATCCGGAATCAGTTTTTTTAATTCTCCTAATAATGCTTTTGATGCCTCAGTATCTTTTAAAATCCCCTCAAGGCGTCTTCTGAATTCTCTGTTATCTATCAGATTCGATTTAAGATCTTTAAGCAGATTCCTCGCAGCCAAAAGCCTGCTTATAGCAGGAATATTTTTGGCCACAGACTCTGGTCTGAATGATTTCATGTTCTTTATTTTTAAATGGACGACAAGCATCTTGTCCTTTTCTCTGGAAAGCTTGTCATCGACTGCATAATCCAGCGACAGATCCATCCCCTCCATAACCTGTTCCAGATTATTTTTGTTGATGTTAATTTTTTCCATATCAGAAATTCTCTCAGATTTCTTCTTTTTTGAAAAATCCCCGGTGACCAGTATTTTAAATGGCAACTCTACTTTTTTCCTGGTATCTCCTTTTCCCACATCCAGTTTTAAATTAATCCTGGCAGGTGGTATCTCATTTTGAAAACTCCCGGCCATATTTTCACCTTTCATCAAAAGTTTGATACTTTAACGCAGTTCCCGGATCCAGATAACACATTTTTTTCAGAGCATTTTCTCTTTTTTCAATAAGAGTTGATCTTTTATCTCCAGATTTCTCTTTTGCAATTACCTCATAGGTTTTTACCATAAGGGCAAGAAGGTCTACAACCAGTGATGGCATCCACCTGGCCAGATAATAAGTATCAGCCAGTTCGTTAAGCGATTCCAACATAAATAAAGCGATCTCGGGTCTTTTTACCTCAAGCATGTAAGAAACAATTGATAACCTTCTTCTGAAATTATCAAGCCCGTTTCCATCATTTCTAATTGCATCAACCAAATGCACCAGATCGGCTTCAATATTGTTTAAAGCCATAGGAGACTTGACACCTTCTTTTTCCATGCATTCAGGTTTATCAGCCCCACTATTAAAGGCACCATTACAAAACAGCGGATTGACATCCTGATCAATCCATCTTTCTGTTTCAGAATTACTGAATGGCGTTCCATCAATAAATTTCAAGTTTCTTATTTGCGGAAATTTGTTCAGGAACAGGGCTGTTTCCAAAATTATAGTCTCTTTTACACCAGTAAATGTAACCCCTAGGTTATCTGCTGCATTTGCAGAAACTCTTTGCAATTCCAACCAGAAAAGTGTATTACCTGAACTGAACATTTTTTCTGAATGAGCTAAAGCAGTTTTATAATCTCTCTTTTCCAGTAATGATATTAAATACTCTCTTCTCTCCTGTGGTGGTGGTTCGATTCTGGTAATACTTCCTTCTGCAAAAGGAACCATTTCGATATTACCCCAACGAACAATTCTCATTAGCCGGTAACCTGCACTTTTATGCGGCTCCTTATCTATTAAAAACAAAGCACACTTACGAATCGAATCGATTGCAGCTTTGGTTGTTTCTACGGATTCATCAGATAATACATTTATTGTTGTACTCTCTTTTGGAACATATTTTTCCGAAAGTTCTTTATTATTAATCGGTTGTGACACTTCTGCCAGTTTCTGCTCCGTCAGTTTTTGCCATTTTTTAGCAAATGCGTATAATTTCTCTGGAAAAGGAGACGAGTCTGTAAAATTTAAACTTAGAGAATCCCTTAAAATATCCAGTACCGAAACCAACCGGCTCATTTGATCATGAGCAACACTGGAGACTGTAGTGCTTTCAAGCATTTCTGTAAACTTACTCTCATCCAGCCATTTGAATGCCCTCCTTTTTCCATGCAGCCTTTTAGGAAATAACGCATCAAACCTTTCTTTACATAAATGCGTCAATGCTTCAAAAAGATCACAAAAAAGGCACCAATCCCCTTTTTTCAAATAACACAACGCCAGGTAAGAAAAGACACGAATATCTTTACTTTTATTATTCAGTATGTAATGAGCCTTTTCTTCTACAAACCCGTAATCAATACCTTCTGACTTGCTGACTTCTTGCTTAATAGCTTCGAAATCAGAGTCGTAGTTTAAGTCGCTTCCACAGTCATTTTCACGAAAGACTGTCTTCAATGAATCTAAACGGATTTCAGAAATGAGATCCTCCTGGTTATTTTTTCCCAGTGTTTTAAAGTCTTCAGAATTTCAGAAATAGCTCAGCTATAAATGAGAGAATAGGAAAGGAAATTCAATGAGATATAACACAGAAAAGATGAAGCATAAATGGAAATGCTGTGTATTAATAGTGTTTTAAAGTATGCTGCAGAAAAGATTTTTTTTCATATATAGCAGCAATTCCATCAAAACGCTCCGGATTAAACGATTTTCTTTAAGTAGAATATAATTTGGGATTATACTAAAGGGTATTTCAGAATTAATTTTTTTATTTTATCTTTTGAGACGACAGCAAAATAAGTGTTTCTTTTTAACTGATTATTCAGTTATTGAGTGAATTTGCCCAAATTAATCAAATAAATCCAAAGGCAAAATCTATTCAGAAACTATGAAAAAGAATTTGCAATGGTCTTATGTCCCGTCTTTAACTAATTTTTATTAGCTCCAAATTTCTCTCTGATTTAATATTCTCTCTGATTTAAAATTCCTATTAATTCTAATTATTTCAACAAGGATATCCACTTATGAAAGGATACTATCTGGAAATAGTTCACGGAATTGACCTCGGAAAAAAATATGCATTATCTGAAGGAGCTGTTACTATCGGGCGCAGTGATGATAATATTATAATACTCAATGAAAATGAACTGCTGGTTTCTAATCATCATGCTATTCTTTATATGTATCCCGATAATTTCTACATCCAGGATATAAACAGCAAAAATGGAATATATCTCAATGGCAAGCGGATCAGTCTCGATGAGGTAACATTAAACGATGTAATTGGGTTCGGTGAAAAAGGTCCCCGATTGAAACTTCTCCACCCATCGAATAACACCACTTCACACAATTCTGAACAAAAAACACCAGATAACCCAAAGTTTGAGATCTCTAACTTTAAGAACAAACCTTCTCTGAAATCATTATCAGTTCATACTGCAGAAATTGAACATAAAATTCTCAATAACAGCATTAATGCAGATGAATTGTCGAAGTTAATATCCCAAAATACCCGCCGGAATAAGATTCTGCAGAAAAGCAATCTCTCTGAAATTCAACCCAATCTTCTCTTTAGCGCCAATGATGCCCATCTGAAAAACCGCTACCGAATGATTTTACTGACTTGTTCCATCATTCTTCTTTCATCTCCTTTTATCGCATATTTCACAATCCGACTTTTTAAGCTTAAACCCAGTCCAGACTCGAGTATCATCTCTGGCATACCAGAGAGTAAAAAAGCATTTGATTCACTTTCGTTTGGTTTCAGTCAACCAATCCATACAGATTTTCTTAGATCATTATTTAATACATCCGATTATCAGCTTATCTATAAGGACACCATAGATCATTTTCTTTACGAAGTATTATCAGGCTTTGGGCATACCGACTACCAGATTCCACATCAGATGTCAATAACCGTTAAACGTCACCTGGACATCTATTCTCAAACACAAAAATCAATGACTGCCAGATTATTAAAAAGAAAAGAGCTTTACTTTCCTATGATTCAGAAAATATTTGCAGAGAAAAACATTCCATCTCAGTTAGCCTATATTTCGATGATTGAGAGTGGCTTTAATCCGAAAGCATTGAGTCACGCAGGAGCAAGAGGCCTGTGGCAGTTTATGCCTCATACTGCACGAAAATATGGATTGAAAGTAGACGCAGTTTCTGATGAACGTATCGACCCCCCAAAAGCCACCTATGCTGCAGCAGAATACCTTAAAGACCTGATTGGAATTTTTGGTGCAAAAAGTTCAATTATGCTGGTAATGGCAGCTTACAATGCAGGTGAGAAAAGAGTTATGGATGCTCTGCGTAAAATTGAAGATCCTATTCGAGACCGCGATTTCTGGTATATTTATAAAATGGGCTATTTGGCTGAGGAAACAAATGAGTATATCCCCAGAATACTGGCTTTGATGATAATCGATAATAATCGAGAGTATTTCGGTTTCACGAATAGCAATACCACGACTGCCCCGATTGTGGAAAAGGTAAATTATTATTGCAATTGGTAATTGGGTTATAGATGGTTTCCAGGACAAACACTGTTTAATGGAAAACATGGGGTATTTTTACTATTAAAATAGTAGATTTGATGTTCACCAAGCCTGTTGAATTGTTCTTCGATAAAGCGCATATCCCTATTGCAATTGTTCGCAATTTATTTAGTGTTCGCATGGTTGTCTAACTTCATTTCCCTCTGATTTCAATGCATTACCAGCTTTTTTGTTCGCGTTTGAGTTCTCTGTTATAACTTTTTTTTATCTATCCACCTCTTTTTTTTCGCTATATTCAGTATATATGGGAACCAAAGTATCTAAGAAATTCAACATTTTCCAATATACCGACTATCGTTCTCTGTTAAAGGACTACTACACTTATCAGAAGAAGATGTCAAAATCATTCTCTTTCCGCTTTTTCGCATCAAAAGCCGGTGTTTCTCAAAGTATGTTCAAGGATATTATTTCAGGAAGACGGCGACTCAGCCTCGCAGTTATGCAAAAGTACGTTGTTGCAATGAACTTAACCCCTAAGGAAGCAGAGTATTTCAGTGCTGTCGTACAGTTCGTTAATTGTAAATCAAATGATGAAAAAAACTTGCATTTCACCCGCATGCTACATTTACGTGGAAATTGCGAGGTAAAGATACTGGATGAAAGCTGTTACGAATTTTTCAGAAACTGGTATCATAGTGCAATTCGGGAATTAGTGACTCTGCCTGAATTCAAGGAAGATTATGAGTGGATAGCTAAAAAGTGTGTCCCCGGAATTACTGCTACGCAGGCCAGAAAGTCAATAGAAACAATGCTGCGGATGGGCATTTTACATCGTGACCTGAATGGAAAACTCCACCCTGCCGATCCGATGATCTCCTCTGAATATGAAATGAAATCCATGGTTTTAAGAAATTTTCATTCTGAGATGCTTACGCTTGCAAAGGAAGCGCTTGAACGCTTTGATCCAGCTCAACGGGAAATAAGCTCGCTTACCCTGGGTGTTTCACAGAAGTGTTACGAACGTATTAAAGAGCGGATTCGCTCTTTTAAAGAGGAATTGATGAATATTGTCATAGAAGACATTGATGTTTCTGAAATGGTTTGTCAATGCAATTTCCAGCTTTTTCCATTAACTAATAATTTAAATAATAATGAGGAGGCGCAATGAATCATATTCTTGCGCTACAAAAGAAGATCACTGGAGTATGGTTAACGGTGAAACTCTGCTGTATTACGGCAATGATTGCTTTGCTACAGTGTGTATCGGATGATAATGTCGCAGGAACCGGGTCACATGCAGGAAATGGTCGTATAACCTGCTCTCTTTTCAATAATGATGGCAGCTTCGCTTCCGGAGCATCGGTTTATCTACGACCACACGATTACACTGTCAATATCTCAGGTAAAGCACTCAGCAAATCATGTATTTCCCGTGTTGATACCAGAACTGATTCTCACGGTGTTTTCTCTATCGATTCAATAGACCCAGGGAATTATTCCATAGAAGTCAATGATGGTTCAGGCCATGCAGTTCTGTTAAGGTGTACCATTGAATATGGTGATTTTACAGTACATCTCCCTTCAGATACACTTCGCCCTACCGGAACGATTACAGGCACCTTCGCCTCTTCGGTTGATTATCAGAAAATACTCTATGTACAAATTTATGGACTTGAACGAATTAGTACATGCGATACTGAGACTGGTGAATTTACTATCTATGATCTCCCGCAAGGAATTTACACTATTCGTGCTGTTTCTTTTTCAGTTGATTCTGAGTCTGTTGAAATTGACAGCGTCACAATAAGATCCGGTGAAACCACCCATATCGGCACATTTGATTTCTATCACCAGAGCCTCTGGAATCATTCTGCAAGACTATTCCTGAACACATCTGCTGAGGGAGCCGGTATAACTGGTAACGTAGTGAATTTCCCTGTGCTGATACGACTGCGATCGGCCAATTTCGATTTCAGCCAGGCAAAAGAAGATGGAAGTGACTTGCGATTTACAAAGGTAGATGGGCAACCGCTTCCTTATGAGATTGAACGATGGAATACAATTGATATGGAAGCAGATATCTGGGTTAAAGTTGATACTGTTTATGGAAATAGCAGTTCACAATTTATTGTCATGTACTGGGGAAACTCAGAAGCAGAAAATGAGTCAAAAGGCAGTGCTGTATTTGATACTGCTGATGCTTTCCAGGGAGTGTGGCATCTCTCAGGAAAAGGAACTGATATTGCCGTGGATGCGACAATAAACAGCTATGATGGAATACCGCTGGGGGGGGTCAAAGATGCGAATGTAGCCGGTGCAATTGGTGACGCAAGAGCATTTGATGGTATTTCAATATATATCACCATGCCCAACACCGCTAACAGCCGATTGAATTTCACTGAAGATGCACACTACTCGATTTCATCCTGGGTGTATGCCGAAAAGATCGATTCTCTTTATCGTGCTATAGCAGGCAAAGGTCACGAACAGTATTATCTGCAATTCAAGTGTTTGAAAAATAACCGGGCGACCTGGGAATTTGTCGAATTTCAGGATCAGCTTGGCTGGGAATATTCCGAAGATTCTACTCCACCTGCTCCTGGAACCAGAGAATGGTTGTACTTAACAGGAGTAAGATCTGGAACAGATCAACGTTTTTACATAAACGGTGAGATGGTAGTTGAAGGCGCAGCATTGATGCCTGGTAATTACGGAAGGAACACTTCGGATGACTTCTCCATCGGAAGCCATGGCAGATCGATAGATCTCCCCTATTATCAGGGATGGTCATTTTTCAACGGATTAATTGACGAAGTGCGGGTATCAAGTATAGCCAGGAGTGACGACTGGATTAGACTCTGTTATATGAATCAGAAAAAAGAGGATGCACTGGTTGAGTTCAAAGATTGAACGGAATTATCAAATGTATTGCTTAATGATTATACTGTTTTTCATATAACCAGTGGTTAACATATGCACGGGAGGGCAAACACAATGAACAGATACTTCTATGCAGTGATTACATCTGCATTGCTGATAGTATACGGAGTCGAAGCACAAAACAAACTTTACCCTAATGAATTTCCCCTGGGCGATGTTACGCTTCTGGATGGCCCATTCAAACACTCCAGGGATCTTAATATAAGCCATTTACTGAAATACAATGTTGATCGCCTTCTGTACTGTTATCGGGCAGATGCCGGACTCTCCACTAACGGTGTTACCAATTATTCCAACTGGGCCGGACTGGATGGGCATGTGGGAGGACACTACCTCTCTGCACTGGCAATACATTATGCTGCCACTGGAGATGTGCAATGCAAGCAGCGATTGGAATACATGATAGCAGAACTTAAGAAATGTCAGGATGCCAATGCAAAGGATTCCGACTTTGTCGGCTATGTAAGTGGTATTCCCAATGGAAAGCCTTTGTGGCGGGAAATTAAAAAAGGTAACACCGGTAAAATATGGGACTACTGGGTCCCCTGGTATAATATCCATAAAACCTATGCAGGACTCAGGGATGCCTGGGTATATGGAAACAGTGATATCGCAAAGCAGATGTTTCTAAAACTCTGTGACTGGGGAATAAATATCCTGTCCGGTTTGTCCGATGCACAGATTCAGAGCATGCTCGGTAATGAGCATGGAGGTATTAACGAGGTTTATGCCGATGCCTACCAAATGACAGAGGACATTAAATACCTCAATATGGCCAAAAAACTTTCTCACAGAACAATACTTAACCCGATGTCGTCCGAAACAGACAACCTCGATAATCTTCACGCAAACACTCAGGTACCCAAGGCAGTAGGATTTCAGCGTATTGCTGAACTGGATAATGATAATACATATTTCAAGGCTGCACGTTTTTTCTTTGAAACAGTAACAGAAAGAAGAAGTCTGGCATTCGGTGGGAACAGCAGAAGAGAGCATTTTCCATCGGGTGCAGACTGTATCGACTACACCACAGAGCGGGAGGGCCCCGAAACTTGCAACTCACATAACATGCTTAAGCTTTCCGAAGGACTGTTCCGTATGACAAACGATGCCAGGTACGTTGACTATTGTGAACGCACGATGTTTAACCATATCCTCTCCTCTCAGCATCCGACTCACGGTGGATATGTATACTTCACACCTGCGCGTCCCCGCCATTACAGAGTATATTCTGCTCCAGACAAGGACATGTGGTGCTGTGTGGGAACAGGTATGGAGAATCACGGCAAATACAACCAGTTTATATACACTCATAAAAGCGACTCTCTATTCATTAATCTTTTTGTTGCATCAGAACTCAACTGGAAAGAAAAGAGTGTAAAAGTGAAGCAGGAAACCCGTTTTCCTGATGAGGAACAGACTGTACTTACAATCAGCACAGGCTCTCCATCCCGTTTCAAACTACTTATCCGCCATCCATGGTGGGTTCCTGCTGATAAGCTGAAAATTGTTGTTGGAAACGACACACTCCCATCAAAGTCCCAGCCGTCTGCCTATTATGAAATTGACAGGACATGGGATGATGATGAAACTGTGGTTACTGTGCTATTACCAATGCATACAGTAGTTGAGGAGATGCCGAATGTACCTGAATTTGTTGCTTTAATGCATGGCCCGATTTTACTGGGAGCAAAAACTGAAAACCGCGATCTTACAGGCCTTGTGGCCGATGAAGGCAGATGGGGACACATTGCAAGCGGAAGTCTTTACCCTCTGAATTCTGCACCAATCCTGATAGGAAATCGTACCAGGATTCCACAGAAGCTTGTACGCAGTAATACTGAGCAATTGTCCTTTACTGCAACGGAACTTATTGGAAACTGGACGGGTCCCCAGCTTATCCTTGAACCCTTTTTCCGCATTCATGATTCCCGTTATATGATATACTGGGCAACAGAGGCCAGCAGCAATAATAATGAAGAGAAAGAGTTAATACTTGACAGGCGTACTATAGACAGGGTCGCGCCCGGCGAACAGCAACCTGAAGTAGATCATCAACTGCAATCTTCCAACTCGCAAACCGGAAGTCATCAGGGTGAATTTTATCGGGATGCAGGGACCTGCAGCGGTGGAAATGGTGGTTTCTTCAGCTACAATCTACTTACAAACAGAGAAACAGATCTCTCAATCATGGTAAGGTACTGGGGAAACGAAGGATGTACCCGTACGTTTGACATCCTAATTGATGGAGAGAAGCTCGTTACCGAAAACATTGCCGGTAAGTGGAAAAAGGATGCTTTTGTTAATCAGGAATATCCTATACCAAACAGCATGGTAACCGGTAAAGAAGCGATCACTGTTAGATTTCAGGCTTCTACCGGTATGGCTGGTGGAGTATACTATGTGAGGTTGTTGAGAAAGGACATGCCGGTAAATGCTTGTAAAGGCGTACTGATTAACAGATCTTCCTGCTTTTCTGTGTATAATCAGCATAATGGTATCGTTAAATTGTCATTTGGTACAAAGGATCCCTCGCGCAAAATAACGATTTATACCTTGTCAGGAAAGAGGGTCATTGAGATGGAAGCGGTTTCGGAAACTCTAGTTTTCAACAATAAACCAGGTAAGATTAAAAAAGGAGTTTATGCGATTCAGATGGTATCGAAAAATCAGATTACTTCCAGAAAAGTTCATCTGTTCTGAAGTAATTTCAGAGGATTTCTTTACTGATCTGGTGTTAATAAGGCTTTTCTTCCTGATCATTCAGAAGGATTTGAGATAATCTTCAGATAATCTTCAGATAATTTCTGAACTTGAATCCCAAGGGAAACACTGTTTTTTTCCGCCTATTTCTTTTTACTCAGAGGAAAATTTTGGTACTTAATATTAAATCAGTGTTTTTCCTCCGTCCCCCCTTGACCTTCGGAGCTATCAGATCGAAACTGGGAAAATTTCCCCCAAAACAAATCAGTCTCCGAACATCTTGAGCTTTTTCCATTATTTTGGGGTAGTTCTGATTTCTACCTGTCTCTTCTTTCTGCTCGGAGGAAAACTTGGTACTTAATTTATATCAGTGTTTTTCCTCTGTCCCCAGGACCTTCGGCCCCCCCATTTTTTACCAATTGCTTCTCCGGCATCTTTTCCCGAGCCACCATTGCTCTTTTTCCCCAACAGTTCTATAGCAAACATTATCGATACCCGATAAACTAAACTGTTTTCCCCATTTTCATTAATGCAGCCCTCAGACGCCAGAATCTTGCACGGTTGTACCTTTGTGCTGCAATGAAGGGAAGTTGAAATAGAAGGTTCGCTGATGCAATAACTGAAAAAAGGGGAATATACGGTAAAGGCGTTGGCAATAGCAGCACAAAACCAATAGACAAAAAACCACAGATTCCACTAACAAGATGAATTACTTCTGTTGAACATGTAGCAGTTATCATCTGTATAAGGTACTCTGGAGTTATGTTTTTACTGAGTTTTTTACGGTCCAACTCTCCCCCCGGCATCACCGGAAGCTTGTCTTTCCACCACCTGATACCGAGTAGACGATATAGAGTGAGTTCCTTGCTGCGGACTCTGAAAAATGGATTATTTAGCGATGGGCAGCTTTTGCCCATAAAAAAGAGACAGACTTTAGGCATAACAGTTGCAATGAAAAGCCAAAACAAGCAATTGATTAATATCATCTTTAAAGTTATGTTTAGCATATACAATTACATTTAAGGTTTCTATGATTATTAAATTGTGGTGAAAACTACACAGTCAAACACCTGACTTCAGAGCTCCTCTTTATTTGAATAACTCATAATCCATACCAGGCTGGTTTGAACTACCAGGTTCGTTTTTCTTCCACCTGGGCACTCTTAAAGTGCACATCCTGTTTTATTTCCAATCTTGACAATGCTCTCAATCTTTTCCTTGTTTATATCGCTAACACAGCCGATGGAACCAATGGCATAACAGCCGCAAGCAGATCCATAAACGATTGCCTCTCTGATCCTATCCAATCCTATTCTGCTTATATCAACAACAGGTTTATCATTGGTTTCCAGAAGTTTTGTTATTATCCCAGCCATCATGGAATCCCCTGCTCCTGTTGCATCAACTTCTTCTGCTTTGAATGGTGGAACGTGTTCGATCACATCTTTATATCCAAAATAGCATCCGTTTTCACCATCAGAAACTACAGGCAATGGAACACCTTTATTTTTAAACCAGGAACAGATTTCAAACTGAGTCTTTTCCTTTGTAATATGTAACCCTTCCCCATAATTACAGTGGACAATATCGATTTTACTCCAGTTTCCATCTAACCAACCATAGTCTTCTTCTGCATTTATTAAAGTGTCTAAACAAATCAGTGAATTAAGATTGGATTTAATGTAATCAATCAGTTCAAGAAAATGCGATCCGACCAGTCTTAATGATGGTAATTCACCAAAAACAACCACATCAGGTTCAATTCGCTGTACTATTTTTATTACGTCCTCTTTTCTGGCAAATGAGTTTGCCCCTTCATTGAATATGTATCTACGATCTCGGCCCTTTTCCTGAAGTATTATGTTACATGATGTTTTTCTGTTTGGTATTTTGGCGATATTGCATATCACTCCTTCTTCTCTCAATTTAGTCTCAAACAACGACCCGATCATATCTGAGCCAATAAGACCATAGCAGTATACACTGGATTCTGGATCCAAAAGTCTCTTAAAATTTACAGAAGAACTGAATGCATTGCCACCCAGGTTCAATGATACTTCGGCAGTCACGCATTGTCCTTCTCTTGGCAAACATTCAACTTTTTCATTAATAATATCGGCAATTAATGTTCCTACACATAATACTTTCTTCATCAGTAATCCTTTCTAAGTGTTTTTTCCTTCAGGAGATTTGCAGATATTGAGCCATTCTGTCCTTGGTATACTCTTCGGTTTTCACTTGCTTTTTTTTAACTATTCATCTTGGTATTCGATTTCCTTTGATTTTTTACAAGAATACTCTGTCACAAAACCATCAGAGGATCTTTTTTTGTCAATCTCGAAACCTGCTCTTGCAAACATACCTTCCAGTATCCAATCAAATGTGCTATACTCATCCCGAATGTGTGTTTCCACTTCTGAACGAAGCTTTTTTCCTGCAAACTTATCGAATCCATCAATCCATTTATCAATCTTATCTTTATAGTTATTTGAGGCAAGATTGAATACTACATCACAAACATAAAGGCTTCCGTTAAGTTTCAGCATTTTATTTATTCGAAACAACGCAATCTGTTTCCAAAAATCGGGCAGATGATGAAGCGCATGCTTGGTGATGATGACATCTGCAGCTTGAGCATAATGTCTGTAACTTAAAAATCCCCCGATATGAAAGTAAAGATTGTTAACATTTCCAAAAGCAGCCTTTTTTTGTGCCTGAACAATCATAGCCTCAGATACATCCACCGCGAAAACTTCTTTAAACTTTTTTGCAGCAAAAAACGCCGAAGCTCCTGTTCCACAACCCAAATCAATTAAAGTCATTTCTTGAGTATTTGGCAAGGCTAAAAAGTCCAGCATATCACCGAATTCTTTTTCATAATTACGAAATGTCAGGTGTAATGAATCATACTTTTCTGCCTGATTTTCATCAGAGTAGTCAACTCCACAATGTTTAAATTCGTTATACATCCATTTTGACATTTTTATTTTCCTTTTCTTTTCTTCCTTGGGTACGTTTTTCCTTGTGCTACAAGTAAAGAGTACGATTTATGAATATCATGTCTTATTCAATATCAGTTTTCAAAAAAACATTAATCTCTGAGGTTCCTAACCTCTTAACCTAATTTCATCAGAATTTTCAAAATAATTAACCTTATACGTTTTTTCCATATTTTTGAAAAACACCGCTTTAAGGTGAAGTAGCATTTTTTTGTGAACATTTTCCAGCAACAATCTCTCTGTTATCCCTTTTAACAGGCTCACTATGGTCCAGAAGAGAGGTTCTTCAGATAAATTGGTGTGGGTTTATGAATTAATTTCGGTTTAATCGTTCTATTCAGGAAGATGTGAAAAAGAATGCACAAAATTGTCGAATTATGAAAGCCCACTCAAGCCAGCAAGCTTCTAGATTATAAACAATCCCTTGATACTCTTGAAAACAGATACTTCCGGACATGATAGTGAAAAAAAACCTTTAAGACTTCCAATACGTCACTGTACCAGCCGGTGAAGGAAGAAGGCAGAAAAAATATCGAGGTTAAAAAGTGGAAAAGCGAAGTAGAAGCCTTGATGCAGCAAAGTACCCTTTCCCTGCATACCCATTGAATAATTAAAACAGCAAATCCAGGAAGATCCGTGACAATTCAACTGCCCCAGAAAAACAGAGCAGACAAGCTGCGTTCATACATTACTGTTTTTTTACAAATTTAATCCCTCTGGCGTGATTACCATTATTCTCAATCTCAGAATAATCTGCTATAATAACCCCATATTCGCTATATGGATCGTCAATATATCTATAGGTAACTATCCCTGGGTTTGAAATAACAGATGAACCAATGTGCAGAGTATCTGTTTCGATTCTGCAAAACTGATAAAGCGAGCTAGGGCCAAAATTAGTATAATCACTCTTGAAATGTGTACATCCCAGATATTTTGTTGAGTCAACCATCATATTTTCCATAAAGATCAGAACAGAACCTCTGCTGTCGATTTGTAAATAAGCCTTAAGGTTGTCATTTACATAATCCCCCGGAGATATGTTATAGGTGGTGGTATCATTACACGATGTAATTAAAAAAACAAGATCTGCCAGGAAAATGTACCTCAATCGAAACCTGACAAGATTACATTTCGCCATAATGCATCCTTATTTAATGAATAGATGCAAACAATTGGTGCAAATGAGTATTAAATCCTTTCTTAACTATTTGCAATCTTCTGTTAAAATCTGATTCAACCAATCAGTAATTCCACATAGAGATTTTTTTCATTCTCTTTCCACCACTGTAGTAAAAAGTCAGTGATCCTGTCCATATTACTTTTTTAATATAATTGTGGAGATGACTTGGAAAGGATTTCAATTAACTGCTGAGATGTGGGGAAAAGAAATCTTGATTATCGAAGTAAGAGAATGAAAAAGAGTGTAAACAGAAAAAACCAAGACCGGTGTAGCAAAGGCCCCCCCTTCGCTACACCTCAGCCATTCACTACAGATCGAAATAATGAGCAAATTCCACCGGATGCGGAATCTTGTTTATCATTTCCAGTTCAGCCCGTTTTCTGGTGATCCATGTATCCAGTAACTTCTTTGGGAACACTCCACCCCGTGTCAGGTACTCGTTATCTGCTTCTAAAGCATCAAGTGCTTCACCCAATGAACTGGGAAGAGCGGTAAGCTTCTTCTGTTCCTCAACTGAAAGATTATAAAGATTGTAATCGAATGGACCCCAGCCATTTTTTTGCGGATCTATCTTGTTAATTATGCCATCGATACCCGCCATAAGTATGGCAGAATAAGCAAAATAAGGGTTGCAAGTAGCATCAGGATTTCTCAGTTCAAAACGCTTGGATTCCGGAGACTTGGCATAAGCAGGAATACGGACTACCGCACTTCTGTTTGAAGTGGCATAACCGATGGTAACCGGAGCTTCGTAACCTGGCACGAGCCGTTTATATGAATTTGTAGAAGGATTGGTCAATCCACAAAGAGATCTGGCGTGTTTGAGCAATCCTCCAATAAACCAATGGGCTTCCTGGCTCAGTCCGGAGTACCCTTTTTCATCGTAGAAAATCGGTTTACCCTCTTTCATGAGCAGCATGTGAACATGCATACCATTTCCGGCTTCACCGAAAATCGGTTTTGGCATAAAGGTGGCAGTCTTGTTTTCTGATATTGCGGCATTTTTTACTATATACTTTATTATCATGGTCTTATCGGCCATCTCGGTCATCTGCCCCAGCTCGACCTCGATTTCCAACTGACCGGGACCACCGACCTCATGATGATGATATTTCACCTCTACGCCCCATTCCTTTAAGAGAAGACACATTCTGCTGCGCAGGCCATAGGTAATATCATGAGGTGAAGTAATGTGATAACCACCTTTTAACGGAACTTTATAACCCGGATTCATTCCATCATTATTGCCACTGTTCCACTCTGCCTGTGCAGTATCAAGTTCAAAAGCCACACGGTTTGGTTTGCATTCATAGCAGACATGATCCAGAACATGAAATTCAAACTCAGGACCAATAACCATCGAATCAGCGATTTTAGTTTCGCGTAAATACTGTTCTGCTTTCAGGGCAACATTTCTGGGATATTGATCAAACGGAATGTTCTCATCCGGGCGAATAATAAAAACGTTTCCAATCATTGATAGAGTGGGGACATCGACAAATGGATCGATATGAGAGCTGGTGATATCAGGGATAAAGACCATATCACTTTTCTCAACAGGAGCGTAGCCATAATTGGAGCCGTCAAAACCGATTCCATACTTCATGGTGTCTTCATCCAGTCTTTCAGACGGAATCGTTACATGCCGCCAACGACCATTGATATCGATCATTTTAAAGTCTATCATTTTAATTTTGTTGTTGGCACAGTACTCCCGCACTTCGTTTAATGTTGAAAACATTAAAAAACCTCCATCATTTTGTTAAAAAAAGTATTATCCCACAGATATGTTTTCATATCAGATGTTTCAGTTTTTTACCTAACTTAACTATGTTAATAGAATTTGTTATGTTAATTACCGAAAAGCTTCTTCGAGTGGTTTTAAAACTGCAGCGTCGCTGTCATTTCCTTGCTCCACGAAAATGCCTGGCGCAAACATCAAAAATAAATGCTTTATTTACTACAATCAAGAACTGTAACCATTATTAACAGCAGTGTCTTTGCAGTAGAAAAAAAATGGCAGGATTAAATCGAACTAATCCTGCCTTAAAAGCTGGAATAAAGAAGCTGAATAAGGAATTTCAGTTACTTTTCTGAGCCTTGACCACCCTGGTTTCCTGTGCATCAGGACACTGCTCCACCAGTTTTTTCCAGGCAAGCGTTTTAGATTTGTCCTTCTTCTGCCTTTCATACACCAAGCCAAGCTTGTAAAGAGAAACACAGAGTTTGGATCCTTGCGGATAATTTCTGATATAACTCAGATAGGTTTTTTCTGCATCGCTGTACTTTTTGGTTGCATAAAAACATTCAGCAATCCAGTATTGGGCATCCTGAGCCAGAGATGATTCCGGGAACTGATTCACAATGTTCTGAAAAGCACTCATGGCGATATCATATCTTCCGGCATTAAAATCGTTCATGGCCAGTTGGAATAACTTTTCAGTTTCGGATGACCTGGAGGAATCAGCAATAAGTTTGGCTTCCAGTCTTTTGTTGAATTCGGCCGTTTTTTCATCAATCTTTGAAAGCCTGAACTGGCTTTCCGACAGATTTCCATCGATAGTAGATACTTTTCTGTCCAGCTCGTTGAATCTAATCTGAAGATCTGCACGAAGCAGTCTTAGTACTTCTGACTGATTTTTCTGCTCTTCCAGCATTTTCTTCTGCATGGAAGTAAGCTCCGATTGCAAAGAATCGACCTGAGCCTTTACCTCACGCAATTCCTGAGTCCGTAACATAGTCAGATTTGTACAACCCTGAAACTGTAACACAGTAAAAAGAAGCACAACCGGTAAAAAAATCTTTTTAATCATCGACTCACCTCTTCCATAACATCTATCTGATTCAACCGGCAATTATTTAGCCAGTACCTTAAATTCAGCACGACGGTTCTGCCAGTGGCACGACTCATCGGTACAACCAGTAACGAGCGGCATCTCCTTACCTAAAGAAGTCACCTCTATACGAATCGGCATAATCCCCAGGTTTAAAAGATAATCTCTCACCGCCCTGGCTCTTCTCTCACCAAGTCCCATATTATACTCCGATGATCCCCGCTCATCACAGTGCCCTTGTATAAGGACACGGATACCATTGTATTCATTCAAAAATTTTGCCGCAATAAGCAGTTTCTGCACAGCCTCCTCATTAAGACTGAAACTGTTGAATTCAAAATGGATGGTATTTAAATTCTCTTTGACCTTTGATGCAAGCTCACTTGCCAGATCTGCCTCAACAAATGATACTTCATCAGTGGTATCTACCTCTTTAAACAGATCTGGTTGTGGAGCAGCTTTCTGCACCGGATCTCTGGGAACATCCATCAGGGTAGAAACCTGTTTTCGACACCCGCAAACAAGAACTGCTGTAAATATGGAAAGCATCAACAGGCTATTTTTTAACATAATATTTTCCTGAAATTAAAAATCAGACCAGTCCGGCATTTTCACATTCCCGGTGCTTGTAACCCTGCGAAGTCTGGTACCATCGGGCTTTATCACATAAAGATCACTGTTATTTCCTACTGTATTAACGAAAGCTATCAGGTTACCATCCGGTGACCACGCCGGGTATTCGTTGTTTCCACCCAGATCGGTCACTTTGGTCAGTCCGGTTCCATCAGGTGCGATTGTCCATATATCGAATTTACCATTTTCCATCGCATGAAAGGCGATCTTATCTCCTCTGGGTGACCAGGCCGGAGAATCGGTATATTTATTTTCAAAGGTTAAACGCCGCTGATTAGCCCCATCGGCATCCATTATATAAATCTGGGGATTTCCCGATCTATCAGAGGTAAAAGCGATCTGATAACCGTTTGGAGACCATGAAGGTGACGTATCCACCCCGTAATGAACCGTAAGCTGCCTGACATTTGTACCATCAGGGTTACAGGTGTAAATATCGAGATTACCCTTTATGGATGATCCATAGGCAATGGTCCCGTCTATGGGAGATACATCCGGACTGGTTGTAATGGCTTTACTGTATATGTGAATTTTTGAAGAACCATCTGCAATAGATCCTTTATACATATCCGGTTTTCCCCTGAGATACGAGATCCACAGGATGTTGTTGGCATCAGCAAAGGCGGGAAAAATATTTATCACATTGTTTTTAGTAATAGTGACCCTGTTATGACCATCAAAATCCATGAGAGCGATATCTTTTCTGTTTCCGGAAGCACTGACGTATAAGATGCGGCTGAGGAAAATTCCACGATCCCCGAAAAGTATCTCCACAATCTCATTGGAATAACGGTGGGAAATGGTTCTGATCGATTTCAAATCACCCTTATATTTTTTCCCAATTATCAGTTCCTTTGAGGCTGCATCCCTGAGGTAACAGTTAACAGAAATCTGAGAGCCCTCAACTGTATACTCACCATCGATATAGATACCTACGCTGGCAGTGGCAAATGTTGCACTGTCATAATCGCCAAGACTTGTTACAGTAAACCTGCCACAAAAATCCAGATCAGAAGCGATGATTTTCCAGGGCTGCTTTCCCTCTTCGTTTATCTTTTGTCCATTAGTGGAACGGAAGTCGATGACTCCTATCGGTATGGAATCAAATTTACTGGCATAAACCTCCAGATCGATTTTTTCTGCATGGGCTGCACAACTAAGAATCAGGAATGAGAAAATAAAGAGTGGTTTCGACATGTTATTTCCTGGTTGGGATTAGAGTACAATTAAGATCCAGTTTATCACCCGAAAAACCGGGTGGCAGCTTTCCAAATGGTGCGGCAAGCTTCACTGCACGCAAAGCAATATTATCTATTGTGCTGTTGCCTGATGACTTCCGGATGGAAGGCTCTGATATATTTCCATCATTATAGATAATAAAATGCACCACCACCTTTATATGGTGATTTTCTGTTGGAGGATTCCAATACGTTTCAAGTTTCTGCTGCACGTGGTTAAGATACCAGTGAAACTTGAAGTCCCCTACAGCAGAAACCCTGGTTGGCACAGGAAGCTCCTCCAGAATAGAGGCTAGTTCATCTAAATTCTCCTCAACTGCCCGGGAAGGCTCTTTTTTAGGCTGAGGTTTTGCATTTCTGTCAGCACTCTTGTTAGTGGAAGGTACCGGTTTTGGTTCCGGTTTAGCTTCCCTGCGAGCCACTCTCTGCTGTGGAGCATTCTGTACTTTCTGCGGAGTCACCGGACGCATGGGCGACACAAGCTGAAAGGTCTGGGGACGCTGAAAAGTGCGAGGTTTCCAGGTCAGTTTTAGAATAAGAGGAATACCGATTAACATCAACAGATGAAAGGCGATAGAGATGACAAAGGAAACCCAGCCATTTACCTTCTGATCATTGTATGTCATCAGTGCATCAGATCTGGACATAGTCCTACTTTCCGGAATTCTCAAGAGGCAGAGTCAGAAATCCCAATTTCACCACGCCTGCTTTCTGTATCTCCCCAATCACCCTTATTACCAGACCATAAGGCACCTTGGCATCTGCATTCACGAATACAGGTACTTCCTTTTCACCGGCAAATACTTCCCGGAAGCTCTTTCTGAAATCCAGCAGAGACACTTTCTCATAATCTATGTAAATTTCATTTTTCGAATTTATGGTCACCTGGATCGATTTATCCACTTCCACATTTTCCGCTTCTGCTTTGGGAAGATCCACCTGTACTCCCTGAGTCATCATCGGAGCAGTGATCATGAAGATAATAAGTAAGGCAAACACCACATCGATCAGATTGGTGAGATTGACATCGCTTATAACATGACGACGCCTGGCTTTTCTTTTAAGACCCATTGTCTTTTTTCCCCTGCTTCCTAAACTCGCGGCATCTGTGATGGCTGTGTGCGGCCTGGCCGCTCTGTGTAAAGCAGATTGAATATTTCCCTTTTCAATCGCACTATTACCAGTTCCTTAAACTCATCCATCTGGTTTTCGATTTTTTCAGCCCGGTGATTGAAGTAATTATAGAAGAATAGTGCCGGGATAGCTACTGCCAATCCCACGATGGTAGTAATGAGCGCTTCGGCAATTCCGGGAGCAACTACCGGTAAAGAGGCTGATCCCTGATTTCCGATCTCGAAAAAGGAGTTCATTATTCCCCAAACCGTTCCTAAAAGACCCAAGAATGGGGCAATGCTGCTTATCATGGCCAGAAAAAACACACCCTTGTCCAGAGGTGCAATTAGAGCCATAAATGCACTCTCCATGCGCTCTGAAGCCATGGTGAATTGATTCTGCAGAAAAAAGGACCAGTCTTTTACCCCGGTATGGGATTTAGCATCCTCCAGGATTCTTCGATACTCCATTGCGGCTGTGCGGCCCAACTGTCCCATAGGAGAACCTATGGTTTTGGCATCCACCGATTCGATTTCAGAGAGTTTATTGAGCATGTCATAACGACGCCTGAAGAGTTTATTTTTGGCCGCAATCGTAGCCAATGCAAAATACCGGTTAAAAATTATTGCCCAGGTAAGAAGTGAAAATAATGCCAGAAGTATGATGATAATTCTACCCGCCCATCCCGAGCGGACAATCATATCGATTACAGGAACATTCATGAATAGATCCTTTCGGATAAAACTGAAATCCAACTGTATATTTGTAAATTTGGGCAACCCACTTTTTATATCAACTCAGGAGCAGGATAACCAAACCGTAAAAGACTCATTTTATATACAGCAACGCATCTTTTAAAATTACTTCCTGATCGGTTGATAATCAAATAGAAGTACCAATTCGATGCTCCTTAATGAAGGCTTTGAAACCTTTGATAATCTGACCCTCTGATCTATATTTATCCAACAAACATTAACTCCTAAGGCGGATTAATAAAGATGAACTTCGAACAGCTTACCCCGGACCAGATGCTTAATGCTGCTGAAGAAGCAACCGGAACCCTTTTCACCGGTTTTACCGCCCAGTTGCCAAGCTACATAAACCGGGTGTATGAATTCAGAACCCGCGATGGAACCAGGTTGATCGCTAAATTTTACCGCCCAGGCCGCTGGAGCAAAGATGCAATTTTAGATGAGCATACATTCCTTCAGGAGCTATATGAAGCAGAACTGCCGGTTATCACTCCCCTGAGACTTTCAAATGGTGAAACGCTGGGAGTTCATGATGGGATTCACTTTGCTATTTTTCCTAAAAGGGCAGGAAGACAGTTGGAGATAAACAGCTTTGAGGATTGGCTCAGACTCGGAACTCTGGTAGCTCGCATCCACAATGTTGGTGCATCACATGCAGCAAAATCCCGGATTGTGCTCTCGCCAGACCAATCTACTCGTAATGATCTGGATTTTCTGAATAAAATCATCCCATCACCTTACCGCAGCAGTTACCAAAAACTGGTAAACGAACTAATCGATCTCTGTACTCCCCTTTTTGACCACAATAAAGAGATCAGAATACATGGGGACCTGCACATCGGCAATATTCTGAACAGAATGGAAGAAGGTCTTCTGGTAATCGATTTTGATGATATGGCTATGGGGCCTGCGGTACAGGATCTCTGGCTTTTGCTTCCGGACAGGCTGGAGAAATCCAGGGAAGAGGTGGCCCTTTTTATCGAGGGATATGAGCAGTTCAGAGATTTTGACTCCAGAACGTTACGGTTGATAGAGCCGCTAAGGGCCATGCGGATGATCTACTTCTTAGGATGGTGCAGCAGACAGATAGACGACCATCAGTTCAGGAAAAATTTCCCGGACTGGGGAACTGACTCTTTCTGGAAAAAAGAGATAAATGATCTTAGCGAGCAGATGATGTTTGTGAGAGAGGCACTGGAAAGCGACAGCCACTAAAGATATATTCCGTTTGGCCCGTTTTTTTCTATATAGTTGTATCAGTTTGCTGTAAGTAAGTGTTCGATTCTCAAAAAAGAGTCCAGAAATCTGTTTTTAAAGGGAAGTAATAATGGAATTGATCTTAATTAGCCAGAAAGCCTCAAAAAACCACCAGATGGAAAAAAACTCCGACCCGGAATCCGAAACCGAAACGATCTCAGTGTCCTCCAAAGCCACAATAGTAGAAAACCGGGTTAATGATTTTGATATTAAAAACTGCTCTCCCAAAGCAATTTACAATTAATCCTTTTTGACTTCGGAAGCCACCAGTGTCGAATTTGTTCAGCATGAGTGGCTTCCCAAATAGTAGCGTTTCTCTTTTAAGGAAGATTCGCGTAATTCGTGTCTCCTCATTCGTGTTATTCGTGTTCTCCTTCAGAATTTTGAAGTTAACACGATTCACACGTACGCGAACAATAAAAGAGAACGGTTCTGTTTAACCGAAATTTACCAATAGATGGCATTACGAACGCGTGTGATATGTCATTCCGAACGTATGTGAAGAATCTGGTAAGGCATGCGCCCTTTATTAGTTTCGGATAGCCATTCAGTCAATAAGTCAGAATGCGAACGCATTTGCCCCCATTTCAAAGCTCTTGTTTTTGGATCGTATTTCGAATTTATCAACCTCATTCCCCTTTTCGAATTTCGAATTTCGTATTTCGCATTTTCCCTCCTCTTATTCTCCTTTCGAATTTCGTATTTCGGATTTCGAATTTCCCCCCGTATTTCGAATTTCCATCTGGCACGGTAAATGCACTTACTTTCTATTAAAAACAGTAACTTTTATTACTCATTTGTTAATTATCAAACTGAGGTACAATATGGGAAACCATTTTGAAGACCGTCTCTCAGAGCTAAGATCCCAATACGAGGCTGGACAGAGGGAACTGGAAAAACTGCAACAAAGGCAAAATGATCTGCAGGTAACTTTACTGAGAATCAGCGGTGCGGTCCAGGTGCTCGAAGAGGAATTGTCCAAAGAGAATCAGCCTGATAAAAGCCAGCAGCAATAAGATCCGAGCCTTAACGGTTTTATTCACCAAATCTTTGTCCGAAAGGGATTTTTCGATAATAATTCCCGGAGTATGTCAATGGAGAAAAGAAATATCACCTGGCAGATTTTCCATCCTTTCGGTCTTTTTCATTCGAAAAAATCCAGTAAAGAAGAGGAAAAAAAAGAACCGGTTACTCATAATAACCAGAGAACTCAAGAACTTCAGAAATCAAATCAAACCGCAACTGCAAAGCCTCCTGCCACCCGGGAACAGACTCGACAGACCGTAGCTGAAGCAGGCCTGGAACAGTTACCGGAAGAGGAATATCCCGATGTCCTTCTGGATGTACCCACTGTAAAGGTAGACGAAATTAAAATCGAAGTCGATGACCTCCAGGCTCAGGTGGCAATCAGTGCAGATCTGGCCAACCTGCTGAAACTCCAGATCGGTGCCTTTGTCAGCATAAAAAAGGTGCTGATAGATATTTTAGGTGTCGAAGCGCAGGCGATTCTGAAGGTAAGACTAAAAAGGGTGCATGCTATACTGGCACGAACTCTGGATACCCTGGATCGTAATCCCGATATCCTCAATAACCTTCTTCAGCCAGTAGGAAAAGCAGTCGGGGAGATCGGATCCGGTCTGGGAAAAACAGTTGAAGAACTGGGGCCGGGTTTAGGAAAAGCAACCGGTGAACTGGGTAAGGGATTAGGCACTGCAACCGGTGAAATCGGTAAAGGTGCTGGGAAAACCCTGGGTGAACTGGGACCTGGGTTGGGAAAAGCTACTGGTGAGCTGGGTAAAGGATTGGGTACTGCCACAGGTGAAATCGGTAAAGGTACTGGGAAAACCCTGGGTGAACTGGGACCTGGACTGGGAAAAACTACAGAAGAACTGGGCAAAGGATTGGGCACTGCTACCGGTGAAATCGGTAAAGGCTCAGGGAAAACTCTCGGTGAGCTGGGACCAGGCCTGGAGAAAACCACCGGTGAGCAGGAGCCGGCTTTATCAAATACTACCAAAAAACTGGGTGAAGGATTAGGCAACGGTAAAATCAGTGGAAGTAAAAGGAAATCTCTAGGTGATCTTGAAAAGGGTTTGGAGATTTAAGGTTAACCTTTACTTCGATATTCTATTCCCTCTCCTTTTTCCTGTTTTGTATTTCGAATTTCGAGTTTTAAATTTCCGATTTCCTCACTTCGAAATTCGATATTCATTTGTTCGATATTCGATATTCTTCTAATCAAGCATCTTTTCCAGCAATTCAAAGCGACTCCGTTCAAAATAATTTTGTTTATGGTAGAAAGCACGTGCAGCACCGTTTTCATGATCTAACTGAAGTGAAACATTCCTGCATCCTATGCGCCTGAATTCTGTTTCTGCAGTTTCAAGCAGTTTCTTCCCTATTCCTGTCTTTCGGTAATGAGGTAATATGAAAAATTCATCAATTTCAGCAGTCAATCCCAGATGCTCAAGGCTGTAAACGTAGACAGCAAGAAGGTATCCTACCGGTTCTTCCTCTGCAAATGCCAGCCATCCCTTCCCCAGATGTGGATTTGAAAACAGGTATCTTAGCTGCTTGGAAACAATTTCATCGTTAAAATTGCCGATTCTTTCAAATTTCCAATACATGCGGATCAGAGGCAGAAGCTGCTTTATATCGTCTATCCCAATGTTTCGGATCAGTATTTTTTCCATTTAGTAACCTCCTTGCTTAAAACTTTTCCCCTTATCAATAATATTACGAATTTCCCCCTCATGCTGGATCACATTCGTGAGGTTATTTATCCGTTTTAATCGCAATACAAGGGACTCGATAGCTGATATGATGATAACTTTCGGATTTTGGATGGTAGAGACAAACGCAGCCAAAAACCAGTGAGTGCCACAGGTTAATCCGGATCCGGTACAGTTCATGAGCTCATATTATCAATTAATTTGACTATTTCATTTATGCTATAATATGCTTAACATATTTTATGCATCAATAGACATTGATTCATGCCGGATTCTCCATCCACCAGCATTAATAAGTAATTATTGCAGACCTCCTGTTTCTGCAAAACTTGATTTTGATAAACGCAAACATTAATTTAATAATCTGGTACCTGGGAATATGATCATAGGTTTGCATATTTTAATTGTCAATTATTATGTAGAATTAAATATTTTCGGGAAACAGGGATCTCCCTAATGTCAGTGCACTGATTGAATCAGATGCAGACACCTCCACATATTGAATATAACCCGATTCTGAATATTATTTACTTGTAAACAAGACATGCAAACCTCCACATCGAAGGTGTGTTGTACGAACTTTGTCCATAAACAGGCTAAAGTAAGTCATATAACCAGGAAAAAACCGCACAGATATCAACAATGGAAGGAGCAAATAGATGAAAACCAGTTCTGATCAGAAGTTTGATGAGCTTTTTCAATTTGCCCGTCATCTTGGTACTCAACATCAAATCAGCTCCCATAACAGAAGCAATTATTCAGTTTGGAGAACCCTCTCCCGTGACATAAAAAAACTCAACCGGATTTGTCAAAGATATAAAGCACTACTCGAGCTGAAGATCTCTTTACCTGCAGCCAGCGAATGGCTGGTTGATAACATATACCTTATAAATGAGCAGGCTCAGTTTATCAGAAAGAATTTTCCTAAATGTTATTATAGAAAATTGCCTACACTGATTAACGGCCCGGTTAAAGCTCAGAAGCGAATTTACGCAATTATTCTGACATTATTGGAACAGACGGATGGCCTCTGTGATCCTGAAACACTCAAGGGCTTTTTATGGGAATATCAAACCATTCAGCCTTTAACGATGGGTGAATTATGGGCTGTACCGCTCATATTCCGGATGACAATCATTCAAAAATTAAGGGAATTATTTGAAGTAGTAAACCAGGATATTCCGCCTCTCAAACAGGCCAATGTTTTTTTCAAAAGGATCACCCCCCTTTTAAGCGACTTTTCCGGTACAGTCCATCGCAGCATCCAGGCTATCGAACGGCGCATGGACCTGTCCAATCCGACTGTCCTGGTTTATCTGGCCAAATATATCAGAGAGCGGGTCGAGTGCAGTTCCCTTGCTCACTGGCTGGAAGCGCGCACTGCGACACATGACTTGAGTTTAATCGAATTAATAGAAGAAGAACAACATCGTCAATCACAAAACCGGGTGACTGCCGGGCAACTCATCACCAGCCTCAGACAGATCTCCAATGTTATCTGGGATCTGCATTTTGAAGAATTATCTCTGGTCGATAAAACACTGCGCCATGATCCGGCCGGTGTTTATCCACGGATGGATTTTCAAAGCCGTGATATCCTGCGCCACAATATAGAGAAATTTGCCAAAAAGTGGCATATTTCTGAACATCTCCTTGCCGAACAAGTTGTGGATCTGGCCGAAAAAGCCAACCAGAACTCATCTGAGCATAATGTAGAAAAACATGTCGGATACTACTTGATTGATGAAGGACGCAGCCAGTTATCTGCAGCATTAAAGATCAAAAAAAGACTAACCTATAGCGTTGCTGAGAAGTTAATTCGTCATTCCAATCTGGTCTATTTTCCCGCATTGGCGATATTTACCGGATTTGCTCTTTTTGCGATCCTTCATTTCTTTTTACCGCTTGTAACCAGGACAACAATCTGGCCTTTACTTATCTTGTCTTTACCGGCGCTGGTTCTGGCAGGCGGATGGGCAGTTCGTCAACTCCATACTTTAATAACTTTCGCCTTCCCGCCTCAGCGATTGCTGAAAATGGATTTTAAAAAGGGTGTTCCAAAAGACTGTTCAACAGTGGTGGTAATCCCCACTATTCTGAGTAACTCTGCAACAATAGACAGTTTAGTTCACAAACTGGAGCTATACTATCTTGCTAATCAGGATCCTCATGTTTACTTTGCTTTATTGACTGACTTTTCCGATGCTTCGCAGGAAAGTCTTCCCGGTGAAGAAGAACTTATTCAGGAAGCGATCCTTAAAATCGATGAATTAAACAGCAAGTATTCCGACATGGGGATCAGCAGGTTTTTCCTGTTTCATCGAAAGCGCCTCTGGAATCGATCTGAAGGAAAATGGATGGGCTGGGAGCGCAAAAGAGGGAAACTGGCCGAGTTTAATGCGCTGTTATGCGGTGAAAAAAACAACTCCTTCTCTCATATCCATGGCAACATTGATCTTTTAGGGAACATCCGCTATGTAATCACTCTGGACACAGACACTCAACTGCCCAGAGACTCTGTAAAAGGGTTAATCGGTACCTTGGCTCATCCCCTTAACCGCCCAGTACTGGATCCGGACACCAAAAAGATTGTCCGCGGTTATGGATTGTTACAACCCAAAATTGCAATCAGTCACAATAGCGCTAATCGATCCTTCTTTTCCCGTCTCTTTGGTGGACAATCCGGAATCGATTCCTATAGCGGTGCAGTTTCAGACCCCTATCAGGATCTTTTTCAACGCGGTATCTTTACAGGAAAAGGAATCTATGATGTCCGTGTTTTCCACAATATTTTATGGGATCGGATTCCCGAAAACTCGATCCTCAGCCATGATTTGTTGGAAGGGAGCCTGGTAAAAGCAGGGCTGGTTACTGACATAGAACTCATAGATGACTACCCGGTAACATATCTGAATGCTCTGGAAAGAATGCACCGATGGGTCAGAGGCGATTGGCAACTTCTACCCTGGCTTGGCAAAAAAGTACGTAATCGTCTGGGAGAAAAGACCTCTATCAGGCTTGATCTGATTTGCCGTTGGCAAATGGTAGATAATCTGAGACGCAGTTTATCAGGGCCTTCAATGATGGCACTTATCGTTGTCCTCTTATATAACTTCAATGAACTGCCAACACCTCAATGGCCACTGATCACAATAACAGCCGTTCTGTGCCTCAATTTCATTTTTGATCTGTATATTGGGTTTAAATCCGGATCTGCATTAAGTCACTACTTTTTCAGACCATTATTCAGTTTTGGTGTTTTATTTCACCACACCATAAAAATGATCGATGCTATAACCAGAACACTTTTCCGTTTGTTTATTTCTCATCGTAAACTTCTGGAATGGGTTACTGCTGAAGAAGCCGGAAGACAGTTGAATAACTCTTTTTGGGGGGTATTCAAAAAAATGTTAATTGGTGAAGTGTTGATCCTGGCTGCAGGGACCATTTTATGGATCGTTTCCGGCAATATTTTTATGATCATACCCCTTTTTATCTGGTTTACTGCTCCATTTCTGGTTTTTCTAATCAGTCAGGAACTTAAACCCCGCCACGAACAGCTTGAAGATGATGATGAAAATTATTTAAGAAGTATTGCCTGGCGCACCTGGAGGTTCTTTCAGGAAATCGTCACTGAAGCTGATCAATATCTTCCACCGGATAATTTACAACTGGATCCGCCGGTCGGCATAGCGCACCGAACCTCTCCAACCAATATCGGATTGTATCTATGCTCGGTTGTTTCGGCCTGTGATTTCGGTTACATCAGTCTTAATAAGATGTTGAAGCGGCTGGGAAATACTGTAGATACTCTGAAAAAGCTGCCCCGATGGAACGGCCATTTTTATAACTGGTATGATACGGAAACCCTGAAGCCTTTGCATCCGATATATGTGTCAACAGTAGACAGCGGTAACCTCGTGGTGTATTTACTGGCAGTCAGACAGGGTATTATCGATTGTCTGGAAAAAACAGTACTTGGCAAATCTGTTCTTTGGGGACTGCTGGATATGGTTCAATGGGAAGAGAGTCAATTCAACAGGCCTCTGGAAACACTGCGGGCTCAGTTGGAAGCGCACCTGAAAAATCCGCCTTCCACCTGGATTCAATGGTATCAGGTTTTAAACTCATTGCAGAAATCGGCTTCTGATAAAAGTAATGAAACTTTACAGGCCATCGAAAACCGGATCCATGAATTGGAACAGCTTCTGCCCTGGCTTTCTAATAACATTAGCACAGAGCAACCCAAGCTGCTCAATGAACCGGTCTGCAGTATCAAAGAACTGGCGGCTAAAACAGAATCGATTTTACCCGATACTATCAGTAATCCTGCAAGCCTGATCGTAAGTGAGATAAACGATTTGGCTGTAAAGCTTGACCGGCTCGCAACAGAACATGATTTCAGACTTTTGTACGATAATGAACAGCGATTCTTTTCAATCGGCTATAATGTATCCGACAAAAAACTGGATAATTCTTTCTATGATCTGTTTGCATCAGAGATACGGCAGACCAGTTTTGTAGCGATTGCTCTTGGGCAGATACCAATGGAGCATTGGTTCGCTTTGAAACGCACTATGACTTCTGTTAAGAACTCCCCCACCCTGGTCTCATGGAGCGGGACCATGTTTGAGTACTTTATGCCATTAATACTGTTGCCCAGCTTTCCTAATACTCTATGGGATCTGACTTACCGCATGGTAGTTCAGAAACAGATCGCCTACGCCAGAAAGAAAAAGGTACCCTGGGGTATTTCGGAATCCGGCTACAGTCTTCAGGATTTTCATCATAACTATCAATATCACGCCTTTGGTGTTCCAGGCCTGGGCTTAAAGCAGGGTCTGGAAAAAGATCTGGTAATTTCTCCATACTCCACATTTCTGGCAGCTCTACAGGAGAAACGCCTGAGTGTAACAAATCTGAGACTTCTCGAACAACACCAGGCATTGGGCTGCTATGGTTTTTATGAAGCAATCGATTTTACTCCGGAACGCTTACCTAAAAACAGCTCTCAGGTCATTGTAAAAAGTCACATGGCTCACCATCAGGGGATGATATTCAATGCGATTGCCAATATCCTTTTTAATAACTGCTGGCAGAGAAGATTTACAAAAGATCCCAGGATAGAGGCTACGGTTCCTTTATTGCAGGAAAAAATCCCAGCCCGTGCTCTGTTTATTACCCAGCCCAAAAATCTCCTGCTCATGCACGATCCGGATGATCGCTCGATAGAGCTGCGTACATTTTATAAATCCGATACTTTCCTGCCTGAACCTCGTTTTCTCTCAAATGGCCACTATTCGGTGATGATTTCCAATTCAGGCAGTGGTTATAGTCGGTGGGGCGATCTTGACTTGACCAAATGGGTAGAAGACCCGGTTAAAGATGCTGTCGGATCTTTTTATTACATACGCAATGTATATAAAAATAAGGTGTGGTCTCCCACATTTCATCCATGCCGGGTTAAAGGCGATGAGATGAAGATGGAGTTTTCTTTGGGTAAAATCGCTTTTTACCGAACCGATGGAGATATTCACACTTCAATGCAGGCTATCGTTGTTCCGGACCTGGATGCAGAAATCAGGGAGATTACTCTGTGTAATAATGGTAATGAACCCTGTTTACTAGAGCTAACCAGCTTTCTGGAGCTATCGCTGAATCATCACGAGCGATTCCAATCTCATCCAGTGTACAGCAAGATGTTCATCGAAACGGAGTTTGTTTCGGGTTTGGATGTCTTGCTGGCTCATCGACGCAACGACTCTTTACAGCAGCCTGGCCCTTACATGGCACACATGCTTAATGTGGAAGGAAACACCATTGGTACACTGGAATATGAGACCGATCGATCCAGCTTTATTGGCCTTGGCCGCTCACTTAGCAATCCTTATGTGATCCAAACTGGTCATCCTCTCTCTGGCACTGCAGGTGCAGTATTAGATCCCATTTTTAGCTTACGACGGCAGGTCAATCTTCCTCCTCATCGAAAAGCAAGGTTTTTCAGTATCACTGCAGTTGCCCGGACCCGTCAGGAAGTTCTGGACATTTGCAGAAAGCTCCGTTATCCATTTCAAGTTCGCCGTGCAGCCGATCTTTCAACAGCACAAAAGAAGCTGCAATTGAATGAACTGGACACATCACCACAACAGGCAAACATCTATCAATGGATGGGTTCACAATTAATCTATTTCAACTGCTACCGCAACCAAAGGGCAATTGCTGTAAACCGCAATCTCAAAGGACAATCCGGATTGTGGGCTTACGGAATTTCAGGTGATTATCCGATAATTTCGATTGATCTTTACTCACACTCTCAGCTCAATCTGGCTGAGAATATGCTAAAAGCTTTGAAATACTGGTTTGTCATGGGCCTGAAAGCTGATCTGGTTTTTATCTGTCGTGAGGCTGACGGTTACAACCGGTCCAATATTGAAGAGCTTAACAAGTTAATAACTGCTCAAATACAAAACGAAAACTTTTCAGAACTTAAGCGACACATCTTCACCCTGTCTTATAACCAAATGCCGGAAGAGGACAGGAATTTGATTGCAGCAGTTTCCAGAATTCAACTCGATAACCAGGAGGGAAACACTATAGTCTCTCAATTAGTACCCAATATTGAGAAAAATGAACTTCCTGAGGAATTTCCAATCAAATTGCCACAGGAATGCCCATATAGCATTACTGTCCCAAGTCCCCCGGAAGATCTGATCTTTTTTAACGGATGGGGTGGATTTAAACCTGACGGATCAGAATATCTTATCTATCTTAAAGCAAATGATTCACCGCCTCAACCCTGGATCAATGTAATTGCCAATCCCAGGTTTGGATTTTTGCTGTCCGAGTCTGGAGGTGGATATAGCTGGGCCGAAAACAGCCGGGAATTCAAGATCACCCCATGGTCTAACGATCCGGTGCTCGATCCATTGGGTGAAGTGTGTTATTTACGTGATGAAGAAGATGGTTTATTATGGTCAGTAACACCACAACCGATACGGGATAATGAGCCCTATACCATCCGTCACGGTCAGGGATACAGCATTATATCCCATAAGTATCGGGATATTGAACACGAGGCTTGTTATTGGACGCCTCTGAATGATCCAGTCAAGATCATTGAACTTACCATTAAAAACACCGGTACCAAATCGCGCAAACTCTCTGTGACTTACTATCTGGAGTGGACCCTGGGAGTTGATCGGGAAAAGTCTCAACACTATGTTGTTACGGAAATGGAAACCACCAGTGGAGCGATTCTGGCCCGTAACACCTATCAGGATGCTTTTCATGATTATCATGGGTTTCTTAATCTATGGACCGGACATCCGGTAATTGAACGTAGCTGGACTGGTAACCGTCATGGGTTCATGGGGCGAAATGGTACCCTGAGAAGACCGGCAGGGCTGGCCCGGGTTTCATTGGACAAGCTGACCGGAAGCAGCTATAACCCTTGTGGTGCGATTCAGTTGAAAATTAGTCTTGAAGCTAATGAGGAGGCGGTTGTTTACATTCTGGTCGGAGCTGCACAAAGCCGGGAAACCGCTCAAAAATATCTGAAGCAATACAGTGAAGCGGACACAGTGCTTCAGTCCAGAACCGAAGTGCTCAATTTCTGGCAAGACACCCTGGGTCAGGTAGAAGTCGCTACTCCGGACCAGGGTTTTGACTTTCTGATAAACCGTTGGTTGATTTATCAAACTCTGGTTTGTCGTTTCTGGGCACGATCTGCATTTTACCAGTCAGGGGGAGCTTACGGTTATAGGGATCAACTGCAGGACAGTCTGGCACTATTGCATACCCGGGCGAATTTGGCTCGTAAGCAGATTCTTTTCCACGCTGCCCATCAGTTCCAGGAAGGCGATGTGCAACACTGGTGGCATGAAGAAACCGAAGCCGGAATCAGAACCCGCTATTCCGATGATTTACTTTGGTTGGTTTACACCGCCTGTTGTTATGTTGAACATACAGGAGATGACAGTATTTGGGATGAAATGGTGCCATTTATTACCGATGATCCACTAAGACCAGACGAGAATGAACGTTATGCAAAAACCAGGAGGTCAGAGGAAAAAGCCTCCCTTTACAATCATTGTGTGAGGGCAATTGAACGATCCCTGACTTTTGGTTCTCATTCGTTACCTCTGATTGGTGGTGGGGATTGGAATGACGGGCTCAATAAAGTAGGTCTGGAGGGGCGTGGTGAAAGTGTATGGCTGGCATGGTTCCTATATACAATACTTGAGAAATTTGTACCCATTTGTACAAAACATGGTGAACCTGAGAGGGCGGAAAAATACAGGTCATTCATGGAGCAGTTAAGCTGGGCTTTGGAAAAAAGTGCCTGGGATGGACAATGGTACAGACGGGCTTATAATGACAATGGAGATCCTCTTGGTTCTGTCACCAATAGCGAGTGTCAAATCGACTGTATCGCACAGGCCTGGGCGGTAATCTCTGGAGCCGCCCCTGAAGA
>JAAYPC010000238.1 GCA_012519985.1 Fibrobacter sp. | reverse complement strand
TGCTCTGGTTATGCAGTGGTTCATCGAAAATTCTGATATGCAGATACGAATAAAGAGCAGAATGTTGGTAAAAATGTAGCTGATTTTTTTTCTGCGATGATGCAACGATATCAGAAGTTCAGCCGGATTATTGAAAAAATCACTGATATATCTACTTTTCAAGGTAACCTTTTCTCCGAAACTAGTTCCATCCCTGTAAGCCAGGTGCTTTCACCATAGACTCAAGTTATATAGTATATCATTTTAGAAACGAAAAATATTTTTTAAAATAGATAAAGGTTCGGTAAATTTACCTTTTTAAGTAAATATCCAGTAAAAGTACCCGGAAGGGGGGATAAAATATGTGGAGTGTATGTTGCTTCCCAGTGTTAATTCGTTTGATACGGAAGTGATTTCAAATCACCCATTTAATTTAAAATCGATGTATTTTTAAGAGGCTGCCAGATTAGCATAGCCTACCCAGAAAGAATCGGTAATCTGTGAAAAATAAAGTTTGTTTGGAGATGACCAGGGCAAATAAAATTACTATTGGACGAATTATACTTGTTCCAGTTTTTGTTTTTCTGCTCAATGCCTCTCAGAGCTGGCCGATAAGGATGCGGCTTATACCATTGTTGGTTTTTCTGATTGCTGCATCTTTGGACATTCTGGATGGATATCTGGCCAGGAAAAATCAAGAGGTGACCCGTTTAGGTTCTATACTGGATCCTTTAGCGGATAAGCTTCTGATGATGACTGCGCTTTTTATCGTAGCATTTCAGAAATTGGACTCTTTTTATGGATCTGTTTCTCCGGTTCTGTTTTATCTGGTGCTTCTCAGGGAATTGATTCTAATTATAGGAGCGGGGATACTGGTCTTATTAAAAAGAAAAATTCAGGTCAAACCCCGTCTGGTGGGCAAGACTGCTACTTTTGTTCTGGTGGTGTTGATTGTTGCAGTGCTGACCGGTTTAAATCAGATCATAATCGATCTATTGACATTTCCCGCCTCTTTATTTGTTTTCATATCTTTAATTCTGTATATAATGGATGGGATAAAGCAGCTATGCAGTACAGACAAAAAACCACTGAAATCTGACATTTCCAAAACTCCGATAAGATCGAAATCCTGTTATATTGAACACTCCGAATAATGTTTGTTCTTTTCTGCTTTAAGATTTAAACTGTTTCATAATAAAAAAGAGCCTATACTAAAATGAAACAGTTTTATTAATATTCAATTTACCATTTCTATTACAATTTCATTCAGATTTCATCTGGTAATCGCTTTTTCTCCTGTTTTAAACGGTAGGCTTTTTTCTGGCACGCATTTTGAATAATCAGCGGGTTGAAAAAAAGTAAAAGTAAATTTTTCAAGGAGGTGTCGTATGAAAAGTCTAATCCCATGGAAAAGCAAGCAGAACAATGCGATACCGTCGTTGTGGGAAGAGGACTGGTTTGATAGTTTCTGGGAGAATCCGCTCAGGAGTCTACTGTCTCCTTTTTCTCAGGAGTATAATTTTCCCGCTGCGAATGTCTCTGAAGACAAAAAGGAAGTGATGATACGTGCTGAACTTCCAGGGATGAGCCCAAAGGAGATCGATCTGACTTACCAGGATGGAGTCCTGCGGATAAGCGGTGAGAAAAAAGAGGATAAGGAGGAAAAGGGGAAAAACCGGTATTACAAAGAATGCAGATATGGTTACTTTTCAAAAGAAATCCCCTTGGGAGACCGGGTCGATTGGACGAAAGCAAATGCCGAGTATAAAAACGGAATACTTTCTGTAAAAATTCCAAAATATGAAAAAGAAAACAGAGCAATAGAAATAAAGGTTAACTGAAAGCAATGATAAAGGAGGTTACGATGTTAAGGCACATCGATTTATGGCGGGAAATGGACAGAATTCGCAAGGAGTTTGACAATATCTTCTCTGGTTATCAGAGGGTAACTGATTCAGGGACCTACCCGTTATTAAACGTCTATGATAACAGGGATGAGGTAATCGTTACAGCAGAACTCCCTGGAATGACAAAAGAAAAAGTGAACATTACTTTCATGGATGAAGTACTTACTGTTTCAGGGAAACTGGAGCCGCTCGCTGATACCCAGAAGATGACTGCTGTGCGGCGTGAACGTTCCATTGGCGCTTTCGAAAAGCGGGTTCACGTTCCTTTCAAGGTACAACAGGATAAAATCAGCGCATCTTTTGAGGATGGAGTTCTGACCATCAGAATGCCTAAGTCGGAAGAAGCGAGACCGAAAACCATAACCATCGAATAAAAAAAAGGAGGATTATCCATGAATACAGAACTGGAGAAAAGAGGAAAAACCGGAGTCGGATCTGCCACTGCCGAACAGCTTCAAAACAGCGGACCGGCATACAACCCCGATGTAGACATATACGTATCGGATGATGCGGCTTTCTTTGCAGTCGAAATACCGGGAGTTAAAAAGGGAGATGTCACAATTCAGGTGGATGAAACCAATTCCCTCATAATTCAGGGTAAGAACAGTTTCCAGGAGCCGAAAAATCCGATAATGCGTCAATATAATGTGGGTGATTACTACAGGGCTTTTCAGCTCTCTGATCAGTATGATAAGGAAAGAATCTCCGCCAAATTTGAAAATGGTTTGCTGGAGATTACTATTCCCCGAAAAGAAGAGAGTAAGCCCAGGAAGATCGAAATCACTGCCTGAGAGGTTATGTGCCCGTACATTGAATTGTGCGGGCACACAATATGCTAAGAGCTGTTTTTGGGCACTTGTTGGCAGAAAAAGGGAGGAGTGTGATGAAAAACAGCTTTTGGCAGAAAATAGTTGTACCCGCTTTTATCTTAAGTAATATTCTTCTTCTTGATTATAATCATCTTTTTGCTGGCTCCAATCCTCCCGGGCAGGGAATTGCTCAATTTGGGGCTTCTGAAAAACCGGTTCATAAATCAGGTGAAAAAGCTGCAGCATTCCGTTCGGTTTTTGCAGATATAGCAGAAAAAGTGGTACCTGCAGTGGTATCGGTAATTCCCACAAAAATTGACACAATAGTATTTCACAATAACCCATTCTATAATTTTTTTTCAGATCCTTTTTCAGGAGCTACCCCCTTTGAGTTTTTTTTCGGATCTCCTGAAAGAAGGCCACCGGGCAGTAGAGCTCAACCGGAAATCAGAAAACAGGAACGAAGACAACAGGGAATAGGTTCAGGGGTCGTCGTATCAAAAAATGGATATATTCTGACCAATTATCATGTGGTAAGTGGAGCAGATGAGATAGAGGTTAAAATAAACGACGGACGGCAGTTCAAGGCGGAAATCATAGGCAGTGATTCTCTGGCTGACGTAGCGGTTGTAAAGATAAAGGAAAAGGTAAGTGACCTTGCGGTAGCTTATGTTGGAGATTCCGATAAACTTCGCCCCGGAGATTGGACTATAGCAATCGGAAATCCATTCAGCCTTACTTCAAGTGTCACTGTTGGAATTGTATCTGCACTTAATCGTCGGGTAAGTGGTGGTGATGCCTATCAGAGTTTCATTCAAACCGATGCAGCCATAAATCCGGGTAATTCCGGAGGTGCATTGGTGAATCTGGATGGAGAGCTGATCGGCATAAATACTATGATCTACACCAAATCGGGGGGCTATATGGGGATCGGTTTTGCAATACCGATAAACATGGCCAAGAGGATAATGGAAGATCTGATCCATTATGGCTCTGTGGAGAGGGGTTGGATCGGGGTATCGATTCAGGATATCGACCCTGCTACCAGGGAAGCTATGGAACTGGGGGAGGCCAGAGGAGTGCTGGTCAGTGATGTACACCAGAATCAACCGGCTGATAAGGCTGGTATTAAAAGGGGGGATATCATAACCGAAGTAGATGGGAAAAATATCATCGAAACAAACCAGCTTCGTATCGTTATTGCATCTTTGAGACCTGGATCGCTGGTCCCGTTTACAGTAATACGCAATGGAAAGCAGATAAAACTTAAGCTTCGTGTTGGAAGCAGAGACTCTCGCAGAAATGCAGATAGTGTTCAGAGTGAAAAGTCAGTTGACTCTCAAAAATCAGGGAATGGAAGATTAGGAGTCGGTGTGACCGATTTAACTGCGGAAATTAGGGCTAAATACAATATTGATCAGAAAATAAAAGGGGTTCTGGTAAATAGGATCGATTCTGATATAGTAAATTCATCACTGAATCTAAGGCAAGGAGATGTAATAAGGGAGGTAAAGACCAAAGGTAAAGAATTTGTCTCTATCGGTGATGTGAAGGAGTTCGAGCGACTCACCAGGAATGTAAAAGCAAATGAATCGATAATGTTTCTGGTCCACAGAAAGGATAGTTCATTCTTTGTCGGGTTAAAGATTAAAGAGTAGGACCTGAATCGTTACGTTTAATAAAAAAGCAGCTCTTCAGTATATCATTACGATTGCATGATCTTTGAGTCTGGTTGCGCTCTTTTGTCCAGTTGATTTTTAAATTCTTCATTGTAGATTTTCAGAACAGTCAGGAAAAGTGCGGCAATTATGGGTCCGACAATAAAACCCATAATGCCAAAAACACTTAGTCCTCCCAGAGTCGAAAAAAACACCAGCAGATCATGCATCCTGGCACTGCTTCCCACAATTCGTGGCCTTATTACATTATCCACGTTTATAAGCACAATATAAGTTATCAGAAGAATTCCGATACCCTGCCACACATGCCCGGTAAGCATCTTTATCAGTGCTGCCGGAACCATGATAAGACTGGGTCCCAGCATGGGAATTATAGAGAAGATTACAATAACAAAACCCCAGAAAAGCCAGGTGCTTATTCCAAAAATAAGCAGAGTTATTGCACTGAGAAAACCTACTATCAGTCCGATAATCAGAGTTCCTTTAATGATTGCCTTGGAGATCAGTGAGAAGCTGGAAATTGCCATCTGCTGATATTCCAGCTTTAAAGGGATAAGGTATTGAATTCTGTCCAGAATATTTTTTCCGTCGATTAAGAAGTAGAACAATGTAAAGATCATGATTACCAGCTCTGCTGCCAGTCCGAAAACTCCTGTATAGGTTCTGTTGATGATGGTAGTTGCCAGAGTGGCTGCGTTTCTGGAGATGGTGTTAAGGACTTGTGACCAGTTGACTTCATTAACCAGCCATTTACCGATTCTGGAGTTTGTGAATCGATCAACAATCGGATAGTCCTGCCAGGTTTGCATGAATTCTTTGAGCCAGGGCAGAGCAGTAGTGTAAAGATCTCTCATTTGACGAACCACCGAATGAATAATGAAGGCGGAGGGGATAAGTACTACCAGGACCAAAAGAAGGCAGCAGAGAAGTGAGGCAAGCGGCGCTTTCTTCCATAACATTCTGTAGAACCAGTTATAAATGGGATTGAGGAAGCCGGCAAAAACGGCAGCAACGATGATGGGAACGAAAAATAGCTTCATGACAGGTACAAACAATGCACTGATAATGATGAACAGGACAAGTATGGTGTAGCGGGAAAGTGACTGAAATCGCCGCTCATCTTCTGTGTGGAAAGAGTTCCGGTTGTCTTGAGAGGATGACATGACTGTTGCCTTTGTTATTGTGGACCTGGAGTTTGAGATGCACCCGGTATGTTTGGTTTCTTTAGCAAATAGAAGTCCATTAAAGAAATGAAAATACTTTCTTGTAAAAATATAACCATACCTGGTTAAAAAGAGGTTCAGCAGCAAAGGTCCAGACATCGAGCCGGATAAAGACCTGTTAAAATGCGGGTGCAACATTACAATACAGGTCTTTACAAAAACGTTTTATCTTTAAATCCCTTTTAGATACCGTAATGTAGATTCTTTTCCCAAATGGGAGATTCTGACCAGATAAACACCATTTTTTAATTGAAGGTGACTGATGGGCAGTATGGCTCTGGTGCCATTTCCTTTGGCGGTGGATAGCACTCTGCCAGATGGTGAAAAGAGGGATATGGAATAATTGCCTGAAATAGGAAGATTTATCGAAAGTGAATTTGATTCGGGAACCAGATTTATCTCATTTTGACTGGCACTGATACTTTTTTTGACAGACACTATCGGTCCATAGGTTGCTTCTAAAACAGGGATATAATTGGTAACAGGCGCTTTTACCTTTTGGCTGGACCCTCCAATAGTAATGGTAACGTGGTTAAGCATTGATGTGTCATGGTCCTCTGTCATCTCTATCCAGAGTTCATAGTCGCCATCTTCTACCCGTTTTCCATCCTTGTCGGTACAGTCCCAGACTGCTGTGATGGTATCGGTGTGCCCTTCCTGAATGGAACGAGTGGCTTTAGTTAAACCATCAAAATCTTTAGCGCTGGCTGTTAATCCTTTATTACCCGAAACCTCATCCCAGGTCTTACATTGTTGAGCATGTCTGTAGGCTGCCTTGAAAATAGTCTTAATGAAAGTGTTATTTGATTTCTGAATCCAGATCATTACACAGTTTGATGGTGCATATTTTCCGCCGTAAGATTCGGTTTTAGCTTTGATCGTTAATTGAGTGTCTTCAGAAGCCAAAACAGATGCACTTAGAGAGGAAAGAGAGAATAAAAAAATGGCAATCATTTTAAATCGCTTAATTTCGATCATAATCACCTCGCTTGTCGTCTATTTAATCTAATAAAGGACAAAATATGACAGAAACAGAAAAAAAACCAGTTTTTTTCGACCGGTTAATCAGTCCGATGTTTTTATTTTATGTGCATTTTAAATATCCGATGGTTTAATAATTTTGAAGATTTGCCAATCTTTTATTTAAATGTATTGGAGCCGGCTATAACATAAGGAATTAAAATTACCTATATGGAGCCTCTGTCTGGATGTGACGATCTGTCAGGTATAAGATTAAAATTCTACTCAATTCTAAACAGCGCCAAACGTATTGGAATGTTAGATGAACCGTGGGTTTAAACCCTCTTGATGTTTAACCATTTTTTTTGTATCTTGTTAGAGTATTCAAACTGAATTAATAATATGAAAAAAAGCGAATCTTTTATGAACTCTGCTTCTTTATCTCCTACTTTAGAAGATTATCTGGAAGCTATCTACCAGATCTCTCTTTTCAATAAGGTTGCCCGCTCGATGGAGATTGCCGATAAATTGAACGTGAAACGATCTTCGGTGACTGTTGCACTTCGCTCTTTAGCTGATAAAGGATTAATTAATTACCAGGCCCGCTCCTATGTTACCCTGACCGATAATGGTTTGAATGCAGCTCGTTGTGTGGATAAAAAACACCATATTCTCTTTGACCTTTTTGTTAAACTGCTGGGGATGTCTGAGAGTGATGCCGATAAAGCTGCATGTGGAATGGAACACGGAATGACTTCTGAGGTGTGCAAAAAAATGTCTGCACTGATGAATGCATTAAGCAAGGATCAACCTTTAGCTGAAAAAATAATCGCTTCCATTTCGCAGTCCGAAAAGGAGGCTGAATGCAAAAGTGACTGTGAGTGCAGCATACCACCTGTGGGCAGCGGAGAGCAGGAAATCCAACAGGATACTGCTCTTTACGATCTGAATGCACTAAACCCCGGTGAGCGGGGAATAATAGAAAAAATTATAGGTTCCGGAGCATTAAAGAAACGCTTGCGTGAAATGGGGGTTACCCATGGCCAGGAAGTTCTGGTTGAACGGGCAGCTCCGCTTGATGATCCTATCGAGGTTCGGATCAGAAATTTTCACTTATCACTACGCAGAGATGAGGCAGCTCTGATAATTGTTAAGAAAGGGTAAAATTTTTTTAACCATAAATTAGAGCATTCTAATTAATTAGCCGCTCTTTAATTGTTGAGGATTATATGATTGAGAATAAAAAACAGACTGGGCGATTATCCAGGTATAGTGAAGGGAACCAGTTGGTGGTTTGCAGGATCGGTGGGACCACCTTTTTTAAAAGGCGGGCTCTGGAGATGGGGCTAATCCCTGGACAGAAAATAAGTATTGTGAAGCGCACGCTGTTAAAGGACCCTTTGGAGCTCAAGCTTAAGAATTACCATATTGACTTGAGGGTTTCTGAGTCAGAGAAGATTCATGTGATATCGGTAAGCAACGGTTCTTATGAACTCGAAGCTGAAGGAGTGAGAAGATGAGCTTGAAAATAGCACTTACCGGTAATCCCAATTCAGGTAAGACCTCTCTTTTTAACCGGCTTACCGGTGCAACGCAGAAAGTAGGGAACTGGGGTGGAGTAACTGTTGAGATAAAAGAAGGCACTGCCCGTTTTGGTAAGGATCAGGTAACAATTATTGATCTTCCAGGAACCTATTCATTGTGCACCTGTTCTATGGATGAACAGGTTGCACGTAACTTTATTGTAGATGAAAAGCCGGATGTAGTGATTGATGTAATAGATGCCACCAATCTTGAACGGCATCTGTATCTGGCAATACAGCTTCTTGAACTTGGGGTACGTCCTGTATTGGCTCTTAACATGTGGGATGAAGTAAAGAGCAAGGGACTTGATATCGATATAGAGTTGTTGAGCAAGCTTCTGGGGTTGACCATCGTATCAACTAATGCCAGATCAGGAGAAGGAGTTCAGGAACTGCTTGCAGCAGCAGTAATGCAGGGTAGTGAAAACACCTGTGTTTCAACGGATTTCGCAGTACGTCTTCCCGACGAACTGGAAACGGCTGTTGTTCAGCTTAAGACAGAAATAGGTAAATCTGGTGAAATCAAATACCATCCGAGATGGCTTGCATTGCAGCTTTTTGAGCAGGATCGGTTGATTGAATCGATGGTAAAGGAGTTACCTCAAGGGAATCAGGTGCTTGCTTTACGTGACAGCTTGATTCAGAATCTGAGTAAAAAACTGGGGGATTTACCTGAAACCTACATTGCAGAATCCAGATACGGTTTTATCGCCGGTGCAGTAAAGGAAACTGTTAAACAGACCAGGCCTAATCGGGTCGAGGTTTCCGACCAGATCGATGCGGTTGTGACACACCGGTTCTGGGCATACCCCATATTTATCCTGTTTATGTGGCTTCTTTTTCAGGCAACATTCAAACTGGGAGAATATCCTATGGGCTGGATTGAATCTCTGTTTGATTGGCTGCAGGGTGTTACCAGCACCTATTTACCGGAGGGGATTTTCAGGGATCTGATTTCCGATGGGATCATTGCCGGAGTTGGCGGAGTCATTGTTTTTCTTCCTAACATCCTGATTCTGTTTCTGGGTATATCTATTATGGAAGATACCGGTTATATGGCCAGAGCTGCCTTTATTACCGATAAACTGATGCACCGGATAGGTTTACATGGCAAAAGTTTCATCCCTATGATTATGGGTTTGGGATGCAGTGTTCCTGCGATAATGGCAGCTCGTACCCTGGAATCCAGAAAAGACCGAATAAAAACCATTTTACTTACTCCACTGGTTTCGTGTTCTGCACGGTTACCGGTTTTTGTGCTCTTTGCAGGTGCACTATTTCCACAGCATGCCGCCAATGTAGTCTTTCTTTTTCAGGTCGTTTTTGGATTTGGTGCTTTTATTTTGATGGGCTTTGTATTCAAGCATACTCTTTTTCAAAAAGAGGAGGATTACCCCTTTGTAATGGAATTGCCACCCTATAGATTACCAACTTTGCAAAGTATTCTAATTCATATGTGGCAGAAAACCGAACATTACCTGAAGAAAATGGGTGGCGTGGTACTTGTTTTCTCGGTAATCCTGTGGTGGATGAGCGCTTATCCTAAAGCGCCGGAAATCGAAAGTCAATTCGATCAGAGAATAGAAGCAGCAAGATTGGTCCATAATGTATCCGATGATGAGAAGAGCGAGCAAATTGAGAAGCTTGAGTCTCAAAAGCATGCTGCTGTGATGGAACAGACCTATATTGGCCGAATCGGCAGATTCATAGAGCCGGTAGTCAAGCCATTTGGTTCTGACTGGAGGGGAGCGGTATCGTTAGTAACCGGATTTGTAGCCAAAGAGGTGGTAGTAGGTTCTATGGGCGTTTTGTATGCGGTTGGGGATGAAGTGGATGAGCAAAGTGA
>JAAYPC010000237.1 GCA_012519985.1 Fibrobacter sp. | reverse complement strand
GTTCTGAACTGCGTTATCGATGTTCTGAACTGCGTTTTCGAAGTTCTGAACTGCGTTTTCGAAGTTCTGAACTGCGTTTTCGAAGTTCTGAACTGCGTTTTCGAAGTTACGAACTGCGTTTTCGGTGTTCCGAACTGCGTTTTCGGTGTTCCGAACTGCAAGATAACGAAATTCCAAGTTGCGATGGCGTGTTCGGCAGTGTGCCAGTAGTAACTTGCCACTTTAGCCTTGCACTCTCTTATGCATGACGTCACCTATAAGGGGGCCAGGAATTTTCTGCAAGCATTCTTTGCGCAGGCATAAAGGTTTGCTTTATTCGTATTCCAGATTGCCTGTAAAGCAATCTGTCCGGCAGTTTCCAGTTTAAAAATCCTGTTCCGACATCCTGGTGTTAAGCACCAAGCCTACCAGGATAGCCACAGTCAGGGCAAATGAGCCCCCATAGCTTAGAAAAGGCAATGGGATACCAGTAACCGGCATCATTCCCAGGGTCATCGCGATATTAACAAAAGTATGAAAAGCGATGATGGAGATTGATCCCACTATCACCAGATTAAAAAAGCGGTTACGAATTGATTGTGTTAACAGGTATCCCCGTACTATCAGAAACATAAAAAGAAGAATTACTATGGTACTTCCGATAAAACCGAACTGCTCACCAAGAACCGAAAAAATAAAATCGGTATGCTGCTCAGGAAGGAAGGAGAGCTTAGTCTGGGAACCCTGAAGATACCCCTTGCCCATTATATTACCCGAGCCTATAGCCACCTTCGACTGAATTACCTGGTAGCCAGCACCAAAAGGGTCAGCTTGAGGATTAATGAAGCTGATAACCCTCATCTTCTGGTAATCCTTAAGAAACGACCCCCACACGATAGTGATAAAAGTGGCAGAAATCAGATTGGAAACCACCACTGCTATAGTTACCAATAATGATGGTCTGGTGAAGTAAAGAAGTACACAGAGTCCAACAAAGAAGACCCCCCAGGGAATTGCCCCGGTTATCCCCCAACCATGTTCAGTTCCAAAAGAAAGTATAAGCGGAATTGCCGATAATATCAGAGAAAGTACCGGAGACACCAGATAGATGACCTCCAGGATAGTTAGCCCGCCCCAGAAAAACATGGGAAGAGCCATGGCACAGAATACGCCAGCAGTTCCCAGATCCGGTTGTTTCAAAACCAGAAGAAAAGGAACACCTATAAGAATAATGGGCATGATAAAACTGGTAATTTTACTTAACGAAACCTCTTTTTCGGAAAGATAACGGGCAAGTGCCAGAAGCAAACCGATTTTGGCGAATTCTGATGGCTGAAGTTTAACACCACCTAACAAGACCCAGCGCTCGGCGCCTTTTGCAGATACTCCCATAAATAATGCCATAAGCAGCAGAAGGACCGAACCGCCATAAATCACATAGGCAAATCCATAGAAAAGTCGGCCTGGAACAGATATTAAAGCCATCACTATAAGCAAGGCCATAATAATCCAGATTATCTGCTGTTTGTAGAGACCAGCCAGCGGCCCCGACTCATGGATTATAGTTGCACTGTAAACCAGAAAAAAACCTGCAATCCATAATGAAACTGCGGTTAAAAAAAATGACCAATCAAACTGCGACTTTCTGGCCAATTCTTTCATAAAAAATTCCTTACTGTTGCCCGGCTAAGATATCATTATACTTACTAACTGAAGCATTGAGCTTGCGCACACTAACGCTGTCGATAGCAAGCTCCTGCACTATTCTCATTCCATCTGGAGTTTCTGAAAAGAAGTATCTCATAATGTCACCTGCTATTGGTGCGGCTACAGCTCCACCTCCACCCGCATTTTCCACTACCACGGCAACAGCAATCACCGGATTTTCCACAGGGGCACAGGTAACCACTAAGGCATGAGTTTTATCTCCATGAGGATTTTCCGCACTACCGGTCTTTCCCCCAACAGTAATGCCAGGGACCGCTGCCCTGCCACCGGTTCCTCCGGGTCTTACCACATTTCCCAGAGCTTCACGAATAGTGGCGACGGATGATTCTTTCAGGTTGAGCATACTTTTAACTTCAGGGAATCTCTGATTGACAACAGCTCCACTTGCGGTTCGTTCCTCTTTGACCAGATATGGTTTGTAGAGAGTCTTGCCATTTGCCACCCCTCCCACCATCAATGCCAGTTGAATTGGTGTAACAATCTGGGTCTGACCAATGGCCAGATCAAGAACCAATCCGGTGGTCCATTTCCACCCCCTTCGGGCAAATCGTTTATTGTATGCTTCTTCACCGGATAACCACCCCACCTTCTCTCCAGGAAGGTCGACACCGGTCAGTTCTCCAAGCCCCAACATATATGCATACTTATTGATTAGCTGATCACCCAGACGCAGCCCGACCTGATAGAAATAAACATTACATGACTGCCCGATCGCACCGAGCAGGTTCATTGGGCCATGACCAGTTAACTTCCAACAGTGTGCTACCCTGGAACCGATTCTATATCCCCCCTTGCAGCTTGTAGGCATATAGCTGTGACGATCGATTTTACCGCTTTCCAACCCTGCAAGAGCACTGATTATCTTAAAAGTTGACCCCGGAGTATAAGTACCATTAATAGCCCGGTTATTGAGCGGAAGATTTGGGTCGGTGGCGATTTCACCCCAGTTTTGACTCCTCAACGACGAGGACAGAGAAAAGATGTTAGGATCCACAGATGGGCTGCTATACATGACCAGCACTTCACCATTTCTGGGATCAAGAGCAATAACGGCTCCCTTTAGTGAATCAGGAAACGCACGTTCGGCAACCATCTGCAAATGAGCATCAATTGTAAGATACAGGTCATTGCCTGGAACAGGATCGATCCTTGGGATATTCGGAACCGGTCCCAGACTCTTACCATATGCATTTACTTCCACATATTCCTTGCCATATTTTCCTCTGAAAATTCTTTCATACTGTTTCTCGATTCCGGCTTTACCGATCTTATCACCGTAATAATATCCGAGCTCTTTAAGTGAATCGAATTCATTTTCAGGGATTTCACTCATATAACCCAGTACATGAAAAGCGGATGAACCAAGGGTATATTCCCTGCGGCTTTCGGTTTCCACTATCACCCCTGGAATTTCCATGGAATGTTCTTCGATAATGCTTACCAGATCAAGGGATACATCCTCTTTGATTCTGGTTAATTCAAAACGACGTTTCTGTGCTTTTTTAAAGATTTTCATCAGATCTGTACTATCAAAGACTGCATTGCCCATGGAGTCTTTAATCATACATAAGGAATTAATAGTCTTCTTTTTGTCCCGGACTTTGTAAGGAAGCACACAGATTGAATAGGAGGGACGATTTCTGGCCAGAACCACACCGTTTCTGTCAAAAATCTGTCCTCTGGGAGGAATAAGAAGTTTCTCCCGCATGGCATTCTCATTTGATAGGCGCAGGTTGAGTTCTGCCATAATCACCTGAAGATAAAAAAGACGGATAATAAGCAGAAAGAGAAATACGCTGATAATGGCACTGAGAAACAGGCTTTTTACTTTACGTTCCTGGCGTTCATCCTGAATTAAGCTTCCAAATGCCATTATAGCTTTCTACCGTTTTGTTTTGGTCTGGAATAAATATTCCCAAAAAATCGGTACCAAACCAAACAGAAGAGAGTATAAGGCCCGGGGCAGTGAAGATATTACCATTTCCAGACCCAACATCTGCACAGAACCTCCAGATTTAACCAGTTGAATCACAAGAAAAACCAGATCTCCCAGAAGCACAGTCAGCACCAGAAGCACAGCTTGAAAAACAGGATCAAGCCGCATCACTTTTTCATTGAAAAGACCGGCAAAGAAGCCAGCCAGAGTTTTTGCCAATGCATTCTGCCCCAGGATTACCGGGGAATAGATATCCTGAGCAAGCCCCAGAAAAAAACCTACGTAAAGCCCGGGCATTACTCCATTTTTCACTGCCAGCATAAAAAGTCCCAAAAGCAGAAGATCGGGTTTTATGTTGTAAATAGAAATTGCAGGGACGAGAGTTGTCTGCATCACAAAAATCAGAAAGAAAATAACTATCCACTTAAAGGTATTTTTAATCATTTCCGTTAAATTCTATTGAATCCATTTCTGATAGAAATGAAGCCCATTGAGGTGATAGACGAATAACAAAAAGTTCTTCCAGATGCTCGAAATCGACCGCCGGTCGAATAAAAACTCTTTTAAAAAGGGGATCGGAACCGGCTTTTATATCCTTTACGATTCCCACTTCCAGTCCACGCGGATAGATTCCACCCAGCCCCGAAGTAACAATGGTATCACCAATCTGGAAGTCCTCATGGCTTCTGACTCTCATAAAGAAGTGCTGCCCGTCATCAGTTTCCAGAATAGCCACGGTACGATTCCTGCGGCTTAGCACACTGATACGGTTGGAAGGGTCTTTAAGGAGCTGCACCAGACTTATCCCGTTAAGAGACTGAACCACTTTGCCTGCGACCCCCCTCTCGGTAACTACAGGCATAAAATTCAGGATACTGTCTTTTTTTCCCGCATTAATTACTACGCTTCTATAAGCCAAAGAAGGATCTCTGGCTACTACCCTGGCAGGAATCAATTCATAAGGCCAGTCTTTTGAGAAATCGAGCATTTCGCGTAACCGCTGATTTTCGGCAGTCTGCTCCTGTAAAGCAGAGATTTTCATACTTAACTGTGCGTTATGCATTTTCAAGCGACGATTCTCAGAAAAAACATCTTCGATCAGGGTAATCTGATTGAAAGTCAACTGTAGAGGGTAAAAAACTGAAGCGGTCAGAAAACGGGTAGTGGCAGCCTGACGCTCTGAAGAGCTGAAGATCATCCAGAGACTTACAAATGAAGTAAAAAGAAGAGAGCAGAGGACCCGGTATTTTACAACTAATTCAAAAATCCATTGCATTAAGGATAACGCCCGTTTACAGGTAAATAAATATTAAAAAACCTCCTGAGGGCGGTATCCTTCCAGTGAAAGGACACCGCAGAACTCACCTGCTTCTTCTGCCAGTAGACATAAGTACAGGCGAGAATTTCTCCAGATCTTCAATAATAGTCAATGATCCTCTTGCAACACAGGTCAGAGGCTCATCAATTACATTTACCGGCAGATTGGTTTCTTGCCTCAAACGCTCATCGAGGCCACGTAGTTGAGAACTTCCGCCAGTCATGATAATTCCTTTATCCAGAATATCGGCAGAGAGCTCCGGTGGAGTCTGTTCCAAAGCCTGCTTCACTGCTTCAATAATGGTAGAAATCGGCTCATTAAGTGCATCGCGAATCTCTGTGGAAGTAATTCTTAAGGTTTTTGGAATACCTGCAACCAGATCTCTTCCCTTTACCTCCATTTCCAGTTCATCTTCCAGAGGAAATGCAGAACCGATCTGCATCTTTATCTGCTCGGCAGTACTTTCCCCGACTAACAGATTATAGGTTTTTTTCAGATACGAAACAATTGCCTCGTCCATCTCATCGCCACCGATGCGCACTGACATATCACAAACCATTCCATTAAGTGCAAGTACGGCAATTTCTGCGGTTCCCCCTCCGATGTCAATTACCATGTTTCCAGAAGGCTCATTAACCGGAATACCCATACCTATAGCTGAGGCCATCGGTTCCGCAACCAGGTAAACTTCTCTCACCCCTGCACTCTCAGCAGAATCCACAACGGCACGCTTTTCCACTTCAGTAATACCCGAAGGCACTCCGATAACCACACGCGGACGAAAATAAAACCGATACTTCTGAACTTTCCTGATAAAGTATTTAAGCATTTGCTCTACCAGATCAAAATCAGCAATCACTCCATCCTTCATTGGACGAATCGCTTCAATCTCCCCTGGAGTCCGGCCGAGCATTCTTTTGGCTTCCAGCCCGATAGCAACAACTTTCTTCGTGCTCTTATCGATTGCCACCACTGAAGGCTCATCTATAAGAAGGCCACGTCCACGTACATAAATAAGCGTATTAGCAGTTCCCAGATCGATTCCGAGATCGTTTGATAAGAAGGGAAATCCCATATCGATGCCTCATAGGTTTACTTGTTTTATCCTGCCCAATATTAACCAGGATATAAGATTGTATAATGTAATTATGAAAAATACAATAATATACTAAGGTTTCGGTAGACCAAATAATAACTTTTCCAGATGTGCTTAATCAGGAAGGCTACAAACAGGAACCAACTACTCAATCTTTTATAGTATTACTGTCCACAGGTACTGAAATCTGCTCCTCTTTTTTTTCAATAAATGCAGAGTCAGACTGTCGACTGGTATCAGCCTTCACTTCCTCTGCAATATTCGCAGAATCAGAAACAGGCGGTAAAACTTTCTCCATGATAACAGAGTCGGAAAAAGTTTCTTTCTCATAACTATTTTTCAACTGTGTGTCAACCGTCTTTGCTGAATCTTCACTTTGAAGTTGTTCATAAAGTTCACTGCCTTCGTCTCCATCATTACTCAATGATTTCCCGGGCATCATCACCGTATCCGGTCTCACTTCAATTGAATCACCAGCTTCCTTAATAGTATCAGTAATAGTCTCAGTCTTTGCAGGTGTCAGATTTGTACTGTCCTCTGTTGCTGCTTTTGTCTCCAGAGAATCGACGGCTGGTGAGATGGTCTTTGATGAGTCTATGGCCTTTTGAGCTGCCAACTTCCTTTTGCTCACAAATGGTAACCCATAAGTTAAGTTCATCGTCCATTTCATCTCCACATCACTCTCATAACGGACCGGAATAAAAGCAACATCGTAGTTTATATTTGCCAACTTCAAACCAATTCCCATAGTCAAAACATCGGTCGGATGGTTAATCCTTTTGCCTAAACGCAGAGCCAGCATGGGTAAAATCCATGCTTCCCCACCTATTGGAACCATTAATTTTTCATGGTTAAAGCTATAAGCTATATCGGTTGAAATCGTATAAGGTATTTTTCCCTTAACCGAATCAGTCCAGCTTACCCCCGCTCTGGCATTCATAGGAAGCTCATCATCGCGGAAGTGATCATCCAAAGAATCAATGAAACCTGTATTACGACCATAAAAGTGAAGTATTGCAACACCAGCAACCATTTTCTCAGGAATTACCTTATATATAGCACCTGCGCTTCCGGTTAAACCATAAGAATAATCATTGGCAATCCGGTCATGAATCCCATTTACAGCCACTCCTATAGCGAACCGCTCTCTTTTGATCCCAACACTTAAAGTGGCCATTAAGCTCTGCTCTGATCCATAAGCATCTTTAGGTCCTCTCTCATCAGCATAGGGAAATTCGATGGACTGGCTTTGAAAACTACCCCCCAAAAACCATCTGGAAAAGTTGGTCGACAGTTCCAATTGTCCTCTTCCCAAATCTTCAGATAATCTTCCGAACTCAAGAGAAACATAGGGTCTGTTCAGAGAAGGCAACGCCGGATTGAAAAAAGAAAATCCACCACCATTTAACAGAGCAGTACCCGCAGAACCCATTGCAGATGTCCGGGGATTGATTGGTTCCTCAATAAATCCATAGTATGCCTCAGCAGCCTGAGTATTCCCAGTAAGCAGCATAGCTATTATCAAGCCAATCATCAAAACACATTTAAACATCTTTTTCTCCGATGCGAAATACAATATCTAAAAATTCCATTGGACATCGATCTGCTGGTCAATCCCTGCCCATAACTTATCTGTGGATACCCCGTAATTAAGCCTTACTCCATTACGCCATCGCTGCATATCCAAAGAGAAACCCGCTGTGATTTTAAAGGGGAAACTACTCAGGTAATTATCATGATCTCTTAACAGGTCACCATTTATCAACAGCTCTCCCAAGCCAGCCCGTATAAAAAACATCTCCCAGTTTCTCCACTCAAAACCAGTGCTTAAGACCGCTTGCGGGCGTTCCAGAGTTTTAAATTTGCCATCGAAAAGATAAGCCTTCATATCCATTGTCCAGAACAGGGGCTTATCCAGAAATGATCCCTGATATTTACTTGCCAGAGTGAGTGAAGGATATGTACGTTCTTCAATCTGAGCGGAATTACCTCTATTCAAGTTTACTGTCCAGGTCATCGATGCTCCCACATCCTTCAATACTGCTGCCATGGTCCAGACTTTACTTACCTGGTAAATGAATGCCAGATCCAGTGCTCCTATATCGGTACAACTTGAATACCCCACATGACTTCCTTCAATGTAGGTGGGCAATTGCTGGAAACGGATATTAATTCCCAAACCAGCACTCATTTTACGGCTTAAATAATAACTGAAAGCGATCTTTCCGGTAAAAGTAGTGTAGCTGGCACGTTCAAGCGGATTCTCATTTTCATCATAAAGGTCGTTTAAAAAAGGATCTCCGCGATATAAAAGCATCAGCCCCAGATTGAGTCTTGGAGGGACCTTGAATTCAAAAGCCCCGAAAGCATCAGTACGTCCCAATGATCGAAGACCAACTCCCCCGCTAAGGACTCTTCCCTTATGAAATGACATCGCGGCAGGATTCCACCAGGGAGAAAGATAATCGGGCAAAGCAGAGTTTGCGCCCGCAGTCGCCATCGCTGCAGCACCTGCCCAAGGCCGAAGATAAGCACCGGAACTGCCACCGACAGTCGATGCACCGGTACTGGTCACCAGTAATGCTAAAATGGCTATGCCCGCAGTAACAGCATAAATCCGCTTATTTTGCCACCACAATCTTTCCAAATGCCCTCTCTCCGATATCAGTTGAAATTCTATAATAATAAACACCGGGCGCTACCATCTTCCCTGAAGAATTGCGACCATCCCACCAGTCTTCATTTTCCACAGTACTGCGGCCATGCTGTCCGCCATTGTTTCCTGCACGCCTGAATTTATTGCTGATAATGGTTTTTACCAGATCCATATTATAATCATAAACTCTTATAGTAACATTGGCATCCCTGGAAAGATTATAGATAAAAACGGTGCGACTCTGCTGATCGTACATATCGGCGACCAGCACACCCGGACGGGCATAGGTTTGTTTCAAACCGGATCTGACCGGTGGAGCACGCTTTACCTGATAAAAAGTAACCTTTTCTGCTGGAGGATACTGCCATCTGGCCAGAAATGTTCCATCGGTTGAAGCCAACAGCAAGTATCCGGTTGAATCGGTCAAACCGACATAATGAAGATCTGTCAACACCGGCTCGCTGATTGCAAAATTTCTGGTTATCCAGTTTTGAAATACTGAGGTGTTAATAACTGCAGATCTGGTGACAAGCGTATCTGCCAGACTATCCTGAAATGCGCTTATACCCTTTTCGGTGAGGACAAAGAAGTAATGGCCAGGACCGAAAGCAACATCATACACTGTTTGTTCCAGTATGGATCGCCAATTTTTTTGGGTTCTACTGTATTTGGCCAAAATAAGGGTGTCTTTCCAACTTCCAGCAATCCGTTTTTTGACCCTGATTCTGCTCAGTAAGAGTCCATCCTTCCCAGGCTCCGGGTAAACCGCTTCAAATCCACTGAAGTTTAGCTCGCTATTGACAAGCTGTGAGGAAATACTGCTGTCCCATGAGGAATCGATAGTAGAAAAACGCCAGATTCTGGCCGGAGTAATTACCATTACATCATTCTCATGCCGCTCTAGCCCGATTACCCTGAGCATGGTATCAGGTTTTGATTCCAAACCAGGGAATTCATTTACAGGTACACTGGAAGATTTTCCCGGAGAGAAAACACTTTTTGTCTGATTTTTATAATCCCATCTCACCAATCCAGCATCCATGCAGGCAAAATAAAAGGCGTTATTAACCCAGACCACTTCCCTGGCAGTAAGATCCAAAGATGAGGAATCAACTGGCCAGCCTAAACTGAAATCTTGCTTGTTAATAGAATTACCATTTCGGGTGAGAAGAAGTACAGGATTTGGTTGTCCGAATTTAAGCGTATCAAAACAAAGCACAAGTCTGCCATCACCATAGGCCAAGTCGTGAATGTCTGAACTGATACAGCCTAATGTATAAGAAAGCCAGTTATTATCCTTATTAAGCGACACACTGTCGCCGCCGTGAATAATGGAATTTACTGCGAATTGATTGCGCGGCCCTTCCCACACCAGTGTCCATAACGTATCGGCTTCACCGGTAACCGCTATTACATCATTGGATGTAATCCCTTTACCGCTTTGACAATCGGCGGCAACTGACAGTGCAGAAAAAACAAGTGCAATTCCGACAGAAAACCTTAACAAATTATTGGCGGTTATCGAGCACCTGCGCGTCTTCCGGAACTTCAAATGTAAAAACCTCCTTCGGTATTTTTGCACCGAATACTGTTTTCTTAAAAGAATATGTCTGAATATTGTCATTCCGGTCAGTCATTTTTAATTTCTGCAGCTCACCGGATTTAGTAATTACCTGAATCTCTATCTCTTTATATTGGGACTTTGTTGAATCATCGGCTGACCATTTTAAAACTGTCCGGGTGGCAGACTTTTCTACTTCTTTGTAAGGATATCCGGTAAGAAATGTGGATAGCAGTTGTGATGGATGATATGAAAGCTCCAGATTACAGAAGTTATCAATTACCACTTGTTTACCTGCTTTGTTATACTGCCAGTAGGTTTTTCCATCACTGACAAGAATATCATTGCCCAACTCGACTCTGAAATTGTTCTGAGGTGCCAGAAATATTCTACCATTTTTGACCTCTTCCCTCTCTCTTATACTCCACCAGGTATGTAACTGAAACTGGGCTTCAATAAAGGAACCAGATGAGTACTTATTTGAAATCAGCTTCAGTACCTCCGGTTCGGCAGAGAAAACCTGACTGACTAAAATTACTATCGGTAACAGGGGAAAAAGAAATTTTGCCATAATTTTTACCATCTCTGTGCTGTTTTTTTGGGTGTGCTCAGTGAAGTCTTGCCAGAATCTCTTCCAGTTCATCCGGTTTAACTTTTACTTCCCTGGCCTTGCTTCCATCAGAAGGCCCCACAAATCCAGCGCGTTCCAGTTCATCCATAAGACGTCCAGCCCGGGCATAACCGATCTTCATCCGCCTCTGCAGCAAAGATGTAGACCCCTGACCAATACTGACAATGGTTCTGGCAGCCTCTTCGAAGAGCTCATCCCGATCGCCATTGTCAAAAACTCCCTCATCGGACCCGGAGTCATCGATCTCATCATGAAAGCTCTCTATTTTATCGATTTCATACTCTTGTTTACGGATCTCAGCCACTATCTTTTCCACATCTTCCTCAGAAATAAATGCCCCATGAAACCTTTCAATCTCAGGAGCCCCGTTTCTCAAGAAGAGCATGTCCCCCATTCCCAACAGCTTCTCAGCCCCCACATGCCCTAAAATGGTACGGGAATCGGTAGACTGAATCGTTCTGAAAGCAATTCTGGATGTCAGATTCGCCTTAATTGGACCGGTAATAATATCCACCGAAGGACGCTGTGTGGCTACGATTAAATGTATACCAACAGCACGAGCCAACTGAGCAATACGCTGAATCAGCACCTCGACATCCTTTGATGCGGTCATCATCAGATCAGCCAGCTCATCGACTATGATAACGATAAAGGGAAGTGGTTTATTGTCTTCCTCTGGTAATATTTCTCCGATTTTTCCTGAAGACAGTCGTGAATTGAAAGAATCGATATTTCGGGCGCCCACTTTTGCCAGCATCCGGTAACGACGTTCCATCTCTCTGACTCCCCATTGAAGTGCCTTGACCGCTTCTTTGGATTCAGTAACTACAGGAGACATCAAATGGGGAATTCCCTCATAAAAGGCCAATTCCACTTTTTTGGGATCTATCATAATTAACCTGAGGTCATCAGGTTTTTTGGTCATAAGCAGACTACATATAATAGAGTTAATACACACACTTTTACCCGATCCGGTCTGCCCTGCAATCAGCACATGAGGCATCTTGGTTATATCGGTAACATAAGGAGCGCCGGAAATGTTGGTACCTATTATTACAGGCAGCTTAGCCTTACTCTTTTTAAAAGCTTCGGATTGCAGAATATTCTTGAAATGAACGATGACCCGCTCTGAATTTGGCAGTTCTATTCCTACCGCAGATTTGCCAGGTATTGGTGCCTCTATACGAATTCTCTGCCCCCCCACCGCCATAGAGATATCATCATGAAGACTTACTACCCGGCTAACCTTTATTCCGGGAGCAAGCTCAATTTCATAGCGGGTCACTACAGGCCCCGGACTTACAAACACCACCTTTCCCTCAACCCCGAAATTCATCAATGTCTTCTCAAGAGTAGTCGAATTTCTTTCGATCGCATCCTTATCCACCATACTTGATAATGGTGGTGGATCTGGCAACACAGAGGAGTCCGGTATTACATAGGCTTTGCATGCCTTTACTGACTTGGAACTGCCTTCTCCAGATGCCTTCGTCAAACCTGCGGGCTCATCAGTTTCCTCATTCTCCTCATCCTCCGGATCTACAGGTGCTTCGATAGCACCGATTCTCAAACCAGGTGGCATGAGATTTTGATCCAGCTCAGCGTCATCCGAATCAACCTCTTCTGTCTCGATAGACATTATTTTCAGAGGTTCATTTTTCTTTGCCCGAAAAGCAGCCAGATCCTTTTCCAGTTGAAGCCTGGCCTGTTCCTCTACATCATTTATATCGTTCAGAGGCGACTCTGCCGATTCATCTATAGCAGCAATTTCCTCTTTTTTTGGTTCATCCTCTTTAATTTGAGATGCTTTTTTCTCTTTTTCTGGTTCAGTGTCTTTTGCGGCCGACTCACCCACAGCTTCTTTTTTCTTTTTTTCTCTCTCTTTCTTTTCAGCCGCTTTCGCCCTTTTTTCTGCTTGTTTTTCTGCTCTTCGCTCTGCTGCCGCCTGAGCTTCAAGCTCTCTTTTCTGGCGACTTTCCTCCATTGATTTGCGTACTTTTTCCAAATAGCACTTAAACCATTCCCATAACCAGGATAATCCGATTCCCATGAAACCGATTATTCGCTGAGGCGGAATCCTGAAGCAGGAAAGAAGAGTGATAATCAGTGCCAGTCCACCAAGAAAATAGGGCCCAAAACGATACATGCCAAAAAGGGGATAAAAAACCAACCGCACAATAGTAACCCCGACCAGATTATGGGGCGCACCAAAGTCTTTTCCAGATGAGGCCATCTCAGGCAGATAGTAGATAGCTAATAGAAGGCAGATCTGCAGAGTGAACATGATCCAATAAAAAAAGGTTCGGAATCTTAACAGATCTCCCCGCAAACGCAGCCATCCAATGTAACTAATAGAAAGCGGAAAGAAGAAAGCTGGAATAGGACCGAAAAGATAGATCAAACCCATTGAAAGAGAGGTTCCAAAAAAATGCCCCAGAATGTTAGCATCTCTGTTAACAAAATGGGATATGAGTGAAATAAGAGTTAAAACTCCTGAAGCCAGAAAAATGAGCCCCCATATCTCATGTCCAAAACCGGACTGAGTAGCAGCTGCAGCAGTTTGCTTTTTCTTCTTTGCCATAACAACCTAACTAAATAACAGTTTTTCTACATTATATAATGAAAAACGGATTGTCTTTGCTTTCTCAGATAATTGAGGATAATCGGTTATCTTGGTATATTCTTCGATTACCCGTGAAGCCTCCTGGGCTCGTTTGCAGGATGCAGCCAGGATATCAGTTACAGTTTTTCTTTGAAGCTCTTCAGGGCGGTTTTTATCAGCAAAACAGTCGCTGAAGGTGTCTCGTCCATTTAAAAGAGGTTCCCTTCCAATTGCGATTTCTATCTCTTTAACGGAGTGTCTGAGTTTTTTCAAAGTAACCGCAACCGGGGCATCATTTTTAAAAAAACGGTAATACTCTTCGATCACTCTGAGTGCCTCGCGCAACCGGTTAAGGTTAGCATCAAGAACCCTGTAGATTGAATCGGATACAGTCATTGAATTGTGCTTATTGCTTTAGTTACTGGTTAAAAATCCGTTAATTTCAGACATTGCAGGGGACGGAGGAACCTGAGGAAGATTGTTAATTTCCAGGGCTATCTCCTGCCGAAGTCCCGAATCGGGAAATATAGATAATGCAATTAAAGGAGGGGCAGTGAAGTTAGCCGATTGGAGGAGACGGGTAATCATGATGTTTTTTCTTTTTCATTATATATAAGACAGCTGGGGGTGGAATAATCTTAGAACTGGGCTGAGAAAATGCTTTTGAGTTTAAACAAAAACCTTAGAGATTACTTTATAACCCTTGTAATTTTCTTTACAGCTCTTTGCGAAAAATCTCTGGGAGTAGCCTAAAACTTCCCACTTCAACGGAAAACATTAGGAATTACTTCACAGACCTTAAACTCTGACGCTAAAAGAAAATCCAAACCTTTAAATTAGTTGAATAACAGCCTCTCTTTTGCAGTAGCCTGCTTCTGATAGTCCGTTTTTTGTACACGGTGATGTCGGATCAGATACTAAATAAAAATCGGCAGTGAAAAAAACTCCTTATTCTTTAAGGTTAAAGATATGGAGCCCAACATAAATCCCTCTGATACCAGTATTGACTACTATACTTTCGCATCCGGCCCCGTAAAGATGTCTGTTCCACTTGAAAAACTCAGTATTCATTTTGAAAATGGTCTGCTGCTAGTCAAAACTTCACAGTTATATATTATTGATGACAAGAGTAAACCCTGCCTAATTTACGTGAATGGCTCTGACAGCACAGAAGTTACATTAAACAACTTATTATCTGGTGAGCACCGAGAACATTTTTACACTCAAAACGACACATTCAGCATATCTACCACCAGAATTACGGATTCCAATAAGGTTTCAATCAGGTATCATTTTTTAGCTACCCGTGCCGATTTCTGGTTCGAAAAGAAAAATACTGGTAAAAAATGGATGATTCGACTCTCTTCTTCAGAGGATACAATTGCAGGCCCACTACTCAGTGAAGATATCCTGGAGCCCCGGTATTTCGATAAGGAATTCACGATTGAAAATCAGCTTGAAAGGCCTGTTTTTCTTACCGGGACAGACTCCGGTCCTGGTTTTTACGTTGACTGGACTAAAACCGGAAAACGAAATAAACTGCTTATATCCAATAGTGGAGTATCTGCAGATTATTTCGGCTGGAGATTGCGGTTGCGTCAGTGCAGTCTTACCCCCGGTGGTATAATCTTCGATTCATTTGATATAAAGGCACCATTAGCATAACTCCATTTTTTCGTACCAATCTGATCATTGATAACTATTTTTACGCTTTATTATTGCTACTTTATCAGTTATGAAATTATCTTAACATTATTGATTCATTTAGCGTATCACCATTGTATCAGGATATTATCGAAAAACGATATATTAATCTCTCTTCTTAAAATTACAGGAAACCGTAAACTTAAAATGCGGTTAATAAAGGATTTTTGAAAATAATAGAATTTCTTTTGCTAAAAGATTAAGTGATTTTTATTACCTGGCGACCTTTAGAAAACTGAATAGAAACACCTTTCCATAAAAATTGCATCTTTAAAACAGATGGAGAAGGTTCCAAAGAGGTATCAAAGGTTTAAAATTGTTAAGTTTCCTGGTTTTACGTGTACTATTGCCATCTTGAGGAACCCAGTTCTCGTAAACATTTTTCCAAACAGTTAAAGGAGTGGACATGAGTAATTATGAATTTGACCCACAGGCCTTCTGGATTGTAGTTGCATCTTTTTTTGTCGTGATCATTTCCGGAATAAGGATTGTTCGTCCCACACACCGAGGCTTAATCGAACGGTTAGGCAAATATAGTCGATTTGCAATGCCGGGTTTCCACTGGATAATTCCTCTTGGAATTGATAAAATGTACAAAATCAATATTACCGAACAGATGACTGAATCTGGTCCTCGAGAAATGATTACCAATGACAATCTGAATGCTCTTATAGATGCTCAAATTTACTTCAGGGTAATTCCAGATGAGGAAAATGTAAAAAAATCTCAGTACAATGTTTATAATGTTGATGTGCAAATCGTGGCTTTAGCAAAAACGACCCTTCGAAATATCATCGGTACACTTACAATGAAATCTGCTAACAGTGAACGGAACAAAATCAATGATGCTCTTTATGAAACCCTTACAAAAGAAACTTCAACCTGGGGAATCGAAATAATTAGAACTGAGCTCAAGCAAATTGAGCCACCAAAGGATGTCCAGGAAAACATGAATAAAATCGTAAAGGCAGAAAATGACAAAATAGCCGCAATCGATATAGCTACCGCTGCGGAAACTATTGCTGATGGTCAAAAAAGAGCAAATATCAAACAAGCTGAAGGTATAAAACAAGCTAAAATTTTACAAGCCGAGGGGGAGGCTGAAGCTATTCGTTTGGTAAATGAAGCTGCAAACAAATATTTCACCGGCAATGCACAAATTTTGAAAAAATTAGAGACCGTACAAAAAGCTCTCGAAGAAAACACCAAGATTATTGTCCCTTCGAATCAGGATTTAGTTAATGTCATAGGCGATATGGCTGGAATCGTACCCACCAAAAAAGAGTTTCATAAGCAAGAGGCGACAAAAGATTATAAACTGATGGAAAATGAGGAAGAAAATGTGATGGCTGAATGATAGTATCCGGAAAAATCCGGTTGGTATCGTTTATATCAACCGGACTGTCTGAATATGTTTTTTCAGCTCTTGTTGTTTTTTTACTCCTTATTCTATACTCCCTGCAGTAATCCTCATATAGGTTATTTGTCTCTTTATGTTAACTTAACACTCTCTTCCAGAGATTGGAAATTAGCATCAGAAAATAGAATGGCTGTTGCCCGGTGTTTTCGGTATTATCTGCAGATTGTGATTGATTCAGAAACTATCATTTTGATTATTTTAACCCTAATTCGATTCCCCCCGCGCCCAAGAATATTGTCTTATCAACAAATTTCATGTTATATTAATATTTTATCTTTCCCGATGTATCTCTGTTATAATAGGCCTTTTTAAATGGAGGTTTAGCTGAAGATGAAAAGCACAACTGATGCAGAAAAAATCATCAATCTCCTGATTAAAAATCCAAATGGTTTGAAAAAAGATCAAATAATAAGGAAAACTGCCCTGGGCAGTGATGCTTCATTTTACAGAGCGTTAAGAACCGCCAAAAGCATGACAAATAATGGTATTTTCTGTAACCATGGTAAATATTACATCTCTGAAGACTGTTATTCATCTGAAGAAAACCACCTCTTGTTGCATGATGATGAATTAATTGCCTTAATCTCTGTATATCACATTATTTCAGGAATGACCTCTGATATTCTTCACCAGGTGGTAGAACCAATAAGAGATAAAATTAGCAAGCTGGTTAACATTTCTGTAAAAAACCCTTCAAAATGGGTGGAAAAAATCCGCATTCTGGATTCACATTACCGGAAATTCGAAAAAAGTGTCTTTTTGAAAATTGCTCAGGCAATTGCCAGAGAACGTGTTATTAAGTTCACATATACAGATCATTCCGGTAATCAATCCTCAAGAACTGTATCACCACAACAACTTGTAAGGTATAAAGATAACTGGTATCTTGATGGATGGTGTCATAACAAAGAAGATTTACGCATCTTTTCTCTGGATTGCATTACAGAATTGAAATTTGATAACATGAAGTATTTCACACCAAATGATTCTATAATAAGGGAAATTTATGGTACATCCTATGGCATTTTTTCCGGAATCCCAACCGGAACTGCAAAAATTAAATTGTCAGGTAATGCTGCAAGGTATGCTTTGAGAGAAGTATGGCACCCTAAGCAAAAAACAATCAGAATGGGAAATGGTGATATTTTACTGGAAATACCATTTAACAAAACACCGGAACTGATAGGATCAATACTATTCTGGGGAGAAGAGGCGCAAGTTCTATCACCGGCTTCATTAAGAGATGAAATTACTTCCTGTATTAAGAATATGCTTTCAATCTATCAGATTAAATCTGCTGAACAATAAATTTAATCCCTTTTATGAACAAAACATCTTTTTCTCGTTTACTGTCAGCTATTGATAGTAGATGATTGTTATATTTACGCATATAACACAATTTGCTGCTTTTAGGATTATGGGAGTAAAAATAGAAGGGAAAAATAAATGCGCAAGATAGTTTTTATCATTAGTGGTATCCTTTTATTGGGATGTACTGGTCCGGTGACAAATTTACGTAACATGTCAATTAGTACAGAACTCAAAGGACAAGATGAGATGGTATCCCATCTGCTTTATAAAGCATCTCAAGTCTCAATGTACGGCAAACGCGAGTTAATAACGCGTTTTGAAGAAAGCCAAGACCTTAGAAAACTGAAACGGAAAGTCAAACGTATCGACCGGAGATTCGATGTAGAAATCATTGATTCCGGCTATTGTACAATTCTTAAGCTGAGCTGGTAATTTTTGCAGAAGTTCATTTATTTCAAGTTACAGCATAGAAATTATCTCTGGAAACTATAGGAACGCGATTACGTATGCAGAGGTTATCTGCAGAATCTACTGGCTTTTTTTTCCGGTTCGCACGAGTGATCTTCGGTTACTGCCTATAGCAAAACAAAGTTCCAACTAAACCACAGATTATCTTTTCTTATTTACTGTCACTTTTTGATAGTGAATGATTGTTATATTTCTTAATATTATTTACAACAATCTTAACTTCAGGACCTTAGATAATGCTGAAACGGAGATCATTTTCGAGCACCGGTGATGAAATGCCACTTATGCGACTCACTGATTGCGTTGCAAAAACCATAAAGATATCAGACGATTTAATCATTAAAGGCGCAGATGTATTAACTCATTGCCTGATTACCGGAATGGTTGCAAAGGAGATGATAAAAAGGCAGCCGCAATGGCTAAGAGATCTTCTTTATCCAGAAGGAACCGAATTACTTGCTGCTGTTCACGATGCCGGCAAAATTTTTCCTTCATTTCAAAAAAAAATTCACAAAGCATTACGTTCGCCAGAATTTCCTGAGGGTCAGGAGCTTGGAATAGCCAATCCTGTCTTGAATATCCGCCATGAAGCCGTAAGTCATGCCACATTTTATAATTACAGCAGGTTTATTCCTGAAATTGTAGGACGACATCACGGTTATTCTCCTGAATCTACAGGGATGCCTGATGATGAAATATTTGGAGGTGCACACTGGCAGAAAATGCGCCTTGAACTTGTCGAATATCTTAAAAACGCCTTGCAAACTGATCTGCCTGTAATCAAATCTGCTGTCCATGCGGATGTACTTTCTGGTTTTTTATGTGTGGCAGACTGGATCAGCTCCGGAGCAGCATTTGAAAACATTACTGCTGAAATGATAGGAAAACCGAATTTTTATAACCAGATAGTTTCTGCCGTTGACACAGCAGGTTTCGTAAAACCCAAACTCAAAAAAGGGCTTTCTTTTAAATCAGCTTTCGGTTTCCAGCCAAGAGAGATCCAGCTCAGGCTATTCGAAATTGCCGATGACTCAGGTATTTACATTTTAGAAGCTCCAATGGGACTGGGCAAAACAGAAGCTGCTCTATATGCTGCATATAAGGCATTAGAGCAAGAACGTGCTACAGGGATCTACTTTGCATTGCCCACTCAGCTTACATCAAACAAGATATATGAGCGAATGAATAAATTCCTTTCTATTATTCTTGAAGATGATGGCCCACATCGGAAATCTTTACTCT
>JAAYPC010000236.1 GCA_012519985.1 Fibrobacter sp. | reverse complement strand
GAACATGGTACTTGCTGTAGTAAAGAGAGTGTCTCGGATCATCTTCATCGAATATATATTGTCCGGCTTCATATACCTCTTTGAGGGCTTCCCTGAAATAAGTCCAGGCCTTATAATAGGTAACTTTGACGGAACGGATCTCATCAGGTTCGATTACCATTCGGGAAAGGATATCTGAGAGTATTGTGTACAGTTCTTCAGAGCGCTCTATCAGGGAAAGGTCTGCATGAACCTCCTGAAGTTTCTCCTTATTTTCCTTCGCCAGTCTGCTTATGGAAAGGAAATCCATAAGCCAGTCATGCCTGCTTCGTCCCATGATTATCCTTTTTAAAGCATCAGAAAGCTCGTTATCCTCCCTGAATGCCCTTTTGAGAGCTTTCAGTAATCTGTATCTCACTTTTTTTGCTTCCGGTTGCAGTTCTTCCCACTCTTTTTTTGCACTTGGCTGCTTATTTATATGAGTAATCATCTCTACTGCACTCCAGATCATGGCACCGGCACGTGCTTCAAAGCTATCCAGATAGTGGGGTTTAATTCCTGACAGTTCAAGCTTGGCCCTGTCTTCTTTTATAAGAGTAATAACCCGGTTTGCCTCTCCCACTGCTTCATCTACTGGCATTGGTGGCGGAGCATACTCTGTTATGGCTGAAATTTGTGGAAGCAACGATTCGTAGTGTTTTTTCTGTTGGGGCACTGCTGCTACTGATCTGATGGGAGCATCTGACATAGATTACCTCCTTTAGACAGATTTGAGGTGTTTGTTTTTGCCCGCGTCAAATCCTGTGTAAGAAAGGCAGATCTGTTTGCAACCTGTTCTTTTTCAGTCTTACAAAAAAGAAACTGAAAAACTACCTGATAGAATAACAATGGAAACAATAAAAACAAAACAGAACTTGAGCGAACGAGATATTGTTAAAACAAGATATTCGATTTACTGCAGGGTTGGCAATACTTTTTTTTTAGAAATTCAAAATCTTCTGATCCCCGTAGCTGCTTATACGGTTTTTACAGTCAGCAGTGTCCGGTTAAATTAACAAATTAACACTTTAAAAAAGAGTGTTTTAAACACGAAGAGGCTCTTAAAACGCGAAGCGTTTACCTCGGCGCACTTCGCGTTCTCTGCGTTTTATTTTCTTTCTCTTGAATGAGAAGAGGATTTTATCGCAGAAAAATTAGAATGATAAAAAATCAGGATTTAACGCAAAGTCCGCAAAGTGTGCCCGCTTTCCGTCCACCCTCCGTAGACACTTCGGAGGACGGGTAGCAGACTACTGTAGAGGGAAGGCCGAGTTAAAACACTTCGTGTTTTTGGGAGAAATAGCTTATTTAAACTTTTTTCGATGTTTTTTTCGCCGCATGTCTATTTACACAATCTTTCAAAAAAATAAAATTACAACCATATTGGAAGCTTTTTGCTGGATTCTGATAAACTTTTAGTAATTTTATCCGGACACTACTGTTTTACAGTAATAATTAAGCAAGAATAACGCTCCCTTTAACAATGGCCTTCAAGGGAGGGTATTTTGCTGACAGGAACTTTTTATTAACTTTGCGTATTAATAATGTGGGTTTTGGCGGCCTTTTTCTTTGTTAAATTAACCGGACAATACAGATTTAAGATTTCGGATTTAAGATTTCGGATTTCTAATTTTCCCTACTCCTCTTTCTGTTGGGGGTACATGGTTTGCTGCTTTAATAATTTCGATTCGAAATTCCGATTCATATACATACCTAATGAAAAGGAGGGCTGTGTGAGCAGGCAATTCAATGGAACAATCGATTTGGACATTCGCGAGTCAAAACCGGACTGGACTCCTTTTGAAGCGCCTAAAGCACCTCCAGGATCTCCAAATATTCTTTATATAGTATGGGATGATGTCGGGTTTGGTGCTTTTGACTGTTATGGTGGCCCGATTCAAGCTCCTAACATGAAAAAAATCGCAGATATTGGAGTACGATATACTCAGTTCCACACAACCGCGTTATGTTCTCCCACCCGTTCATGCCTTCTTACCGGGCGTAATGCCACTAGTAATGGGATGGCTTGTATAACTGAAGCCAGCAGTGGTTTTCCTGGTTTTTGTGGCCGGGTTCCATTTGAAAATGCAATGCTTTCAGAAGTGCTATCAGAAAAAGGATGGAGTACCTTTGCCGTTGGAAAGTGGCATCTGACACCTGAGGAGGAGTGCAACATGGCCAGTACCAAGTGTCGATGGCCATTAAGCCGCGGTTTCGAAAGATTTTATGGTTTTTTGGGTGGTGAAACCGATCAATGGTACCCTGATCTTATCTCTGATAATCATCCGCAGGAACCACCATATTCCCCTAAGGAAGGGTATCATCTCAGTAAAGATCTTGCGGATCAGGCGATCCGATTTATTCGTGACTGCAATGTAATAGCACCGGAAAAGCCATGGATGCTTTACTTTTGTCCCGGTGCAGGGCATGCACCTCATCATGCACCAAAAGAGTGGTCAGATAAGTACAAAGGTCAATTTGACATGGGCTACGAAAAATTAAGAGAGATAACTCTTTCCAATCAGAAAAGAATGGGGCTTATTCCAGAAAATACCGAGTTGCCGCCTCTCAATCCAAACGTTGAGGTAAAAGGACCGGATGGGCAGCCCTGGCCGGATCTGGATACGGTCAAGCCCTGGGACTCTCTTTCCGATGATGAGAAAAAGTTGTTTTGTCGTATGGCTGAAGTGTACGCAGGTTTTGTCAGTTATACCGATTATCATCTTGGTCGGATATTGGATTATCTGGAAAGTTCCGGACAATTGGAGAACACGATCATTGTTGCAGTGTCCGATAATGGTGCAAGCGGTGAAGGAGGTCCTAACGGCTCTGTAAATGAGAACAAATTTTTCAATGGCGTTCCCGATGATTTACAGGACAATATGAAGTATCTGGATGTGCTGGGATCAGAAAAAAACTACAATCACTATTGTACCGGCTGGGCTATGGCTTTAAACACACCTTTTAAAATGTGGAAACGTTACAGCAGTTATGAAGGAGGGACCGCAGACCCATGTATCGTTGCCTGGCCTAAGGAAATTAAGGCTCATGGAGAGATAAGGCACCATTATATTCATGCAATAGACATAGTACCAACTCTTTACGATTGTTTGGGGATAAATCCTCCGCAGCAGGTAAAAGGGTACTCGCAGAGTCCAATCGAGGGGATCAGTTTTAAAAACACATTGAATGACCCCAACGCACAAAGCAAAAAAGGGAATCAGTTTTATACAATGCTTGGAACCCGTGGTGTCTGGTACAGAGGATGGCACGCCAACACAAGGCATGCACCTCTTTCGGGATGGGGTAAATTTGAACAGGATGAATGGGAACTCTACAATATGGACGAAGACAGGAATCAGACCCGAAATCTGGCTCAACAGGAACCTGAAAGACTTGAGTTCATGAAAGATCTCTGGTTTGCTTTGGCAGGGCGATATAAGGGATTACCACTTGATGATCGTTCAGCAATTGAAGTGCTTACTTCGCCCCGCCCTCAGCCATCAGCGCCACGTTCCCGTTATGTTTATTTTCCGGACACATCTGCAATACCGGAAGCAGTAGCAGTCAATGTCCGGGGACGTTCGTATAAGATTACTGCTCACGTCAACATACAGTCACCTGAGGCCCGAGGAATTATCTTTTCACATGGCGGCAGGTTTGGAGGACATGCACTATACATTAACAACGACATCAAACTCTGCTATGTTTATAACTGGCTGGGAGAAAAAGAGCAGAAACTGCTCTCAGAATTGCCAACGCCAACTGGTGAACACATGTTTGGAATGAATTTTATGATCGAAGGGAAAGAGGGAGCAAGTCCAAAAGGAATAGCATCTCTATTTATTGATGATAAAAAGGTAGCCGAATCGGTAATTATCACTCAGCCAGGGAAATTTGGCCTTGGTGAAGCACTGGCCATTGGTCGTGATGTCGGACAACCGGTTGCAAGTGATTATCAGAGTCCATTTACTTTTAAAGGTGGCTCCATAAAACAGGTCATCGTAGATGTAAGTGGTGAAGCATACCTGGATATGGAGAAAGAGCTTAGGGGGATGCTGATGCGGGATTAAAAACCGATTTCAGGATGATGTTATTGTCTACATCATCCTTTTAATGTTTGGGTAAATCGTTAAAGTAAGCTGCTTTTGGTAGTGAATATGGTACTAATGTCCTGGAATGAATCACCAGTTAAGCAGGCAATCATTTCGTTTGTCGAAAAGGTAACCAGTTCTGGCTCATCTGACTATGTGCCACCAGCAATGCGGGTCGCCGTATTTGACAATGATGGGACTCTCTGGCCTGAGAATCCATGGCCGTTTCAGGTGGATTACACATTGTTCAAGTTGAAATCTATTATTCAAGAGAAACCGGCTCTCCGTAATGATCCAATGGTGAAGGCTGCCTTGGAAGGGAATTTCGGTAAACTTCTGGAAGGACCGCATCATAATGGATTACTGCATGTTCTGGTACTTACCCATACGGATATGACCATAGAGGAATTCAGTGACAGTGTCGAAAAATGGTTTGATTCTTCGCAACATCCCCGTTTTAAAAGACCTTTTTCCCAGGTAACTTATCAACCAATGCAGGAAGTACT
>JAAYPC010000235.1 GCA_012519985.1 Fibrobacter sp. | reverse complement strand
TTCCTTAAACCTAAATTTTTCGCACTGCAGTTTTCAGGTTTAGCTTACCGGTTTTTCATTTCCGCTTACAAATTATGGGCCCAGTCCGCTCTACCAGTACCAGTTACTGCCTAATAGAAAATTTGGGATAAACTGGAGTGCTTCCAACCAAAGAGAATTTTACAAGCAAGCACCTGTTGACCTCTGAACTTTTTAACCCTGAACTTTATCTTACAACCAAATCGAACAAGCCATAACTTCAGAACTTACAACCTGTTACAAACTTCTGACAAAAAAGCAGTATAAAACTGGCACCTTTATCGGGTATAATTAAATAGAGGCTATAACCAGGAGGTTCAAATGGCATATCTGATACTGAACAGCAATGAAACCTGTGATGAGCCGGAAAACGAAATATACTATGAATTCGATTCAGAAAACGAAGCTGTGCTAAAAGAGATTATGGCACTGCTTCCCAGAAGAAGATCTGGAGGTGAATGGGTTAAGAGACAACTTATTGAGCTCTGCCAAAAGAGTATGGAGCAAAAGGAAATTCTGGTATAAGAGGTTTTCAAAGCGTTATCCACCTTTAACCCATAGAATCAAATCCGGGTTTCAGGAATACCATGCTTCCTAAACCTGTGCCTGCCAAGATTTCAAGCCTGGGAGTTTTTTCATTCCTTTTCTTCGTTTAGAATTTTTTTTCCCGATTACTTCAGATTTGATATTGTTTTGATATTATTTCCATTTTTTCCGATTTGATATTATTGCGCTATTTTTTCCCATCAGATACCTGAACGGTCTCGAATATTGAATACCTCTATTCCATCTTACAGGATTACCAGTTCCGCATGAAGTGCTCCGGCCTGCTTTATTGCCTGTAATATCGAGATTACATCTCTTGGGGTAACTCCCAGAGAATTTAATGTGTGTGCAAGATCCGAAACTGTCGCTGTGCCATCCAATACAACCATCTCCGCATCCTTCTCCTCTACCACCACTTCTGGGTTTGGTATTATTTCGGTCTGTCCAAGAGTGAATGGCTGTGGCTGAACCGCCTGGGGACGATTAACAATTTCCACTTTCACCCCACCATGGGAAACGGCCACCTGTGAAATTCTGACCTCTCCACCGGCAACTATGGTACCGGTACGTTCGTTTATCACCACCTTAGCCTGAGATGCAATCTCAAATTTCAGGTTTTCCACTGTAGAGATAAATTCTACCAGTTCAATAAAGCTTCTGATCGAGTCCTTGATAAAAGCGTTATAATTCAACATCACTGTTGCAGCATCCACTGGCTTTGCTATAGCCGTTTTTATTCGGTCGGCGAATTCTGCATTGATAGCTCTGGACAAAGACAGTGCGGAAGTAAAATCCGGCATGTGCAGAGATAAAGACAGATCTTTTCCATTAACCAGATTAAATGCATATTCACGCTGCACAATTGCGCCATCAGGAATCCTGCCCACCAGCACGTGATTCTTTTTTATATGAGTCAATCCCCGGTCGGTTAAATCATATCCGCCGGTAGCCAGCGGCCCCTGAGCAGAAGCATAGACAGTTCCATCAGGCCCCTGCATCGGTGTGAGAATAAGTGTCCCTCCTTCCAGGCTTGTAGCATCACCCATGGAAGACACTGTCACATCGAAACGAGTTCCTTTGCGTTTAAAAGGAGCAAGATTTCCGGTAATCATGACTGCTGCTACGTTTCTTACCCGTATATGTTTTTCCGGAAGCTCTATTCCCATGTTCTTCAGCATATTACTTATAGTCTGTTCGGTAAAAACCGTCTGGTTACGATCCCCGGTACCACCTAATCCCACAACCAGTCCATAACCAAACAACTGCACATCCTCCAGACCCGTCAATGAAGCTACATCCTTGATTCTTACAGTCTGTTGCGCTTCACTGATTGTAAAAACCAGCATTATAAGAACTATCAGCGTTTTTTTCATAATCTTTCCCCTGAAGGAGATTTCATGGACATTATTCTTTTTTAAAAAATGAAATTCAGAAATCTTGCAATCAAACCAGGCCTTCTGCCGGTATTCACGGCTCCTTTTCCGGTGTAGGTAATCTGTGCATCCGCAATACTTGATGAATAGATAATATTATTTTTCTGAATATCCTGAGGACGGACCATACCGGTTAATTTGATAATCTCTTTTTCCTCATTGATTTCCACTACTTTACTGCCCTCAATCACCAGGTTGCCATTATCAAGGACTTTTATTACTCTTGCGGTGATGGTTGCCACCAGATTACCCTCTCTTGATGTGCCACCTTTTCCGTCAAAATCTACCCGGCTACCTCCTGAAGCACCAAAAGAGGGTAGAAAACCCAATATCCCGGATCCACCCGCTGATTGCAACTGTCCGGAATTCTCTTTACTGGTATTGGTCTTACTCTCACTTCCTGCCTTGGCGGATTCTACAATCAACACAGTCAGAATATCATCCACCTTCATGGCCCGATGATCCGAATAGAGACTGTAAACCGATGCAGCCCTGGACATACAGTAAACAGCCAATACCATCATAAGGACATTGCAGAATACATGGTTTTTCATATTGATAACCCTCCCTGAGCAACGGTGACAGTTCCCCTGTTTTTAATTATTACCTGTACTAATTTTCTGCTGTTTGTATTTTCCACCCAGATTCTCTCACCGATTTTACCAGATTCCCGTGCGACACCTTGTATCGCAACCTTAACATTTCCTTTTCGTACAAGAATCTCCACCAGATCCCCCTTCTGGATTGCCGGAATCGCCTCGAGCAGACGGGTATGAACAATAGTGCCTGGATTAATGGTTCTCACTGCTCGTACACCAATGAGCGAATCAATGTTGAATAACGGATGCGGACCAAATGTGGTGATATCCATTGATTTGAGCTCACAATCTTCGGATGTAATTTGCTGGCCCCGAAGAATCGGTCTTCTGGCAACCAGAACCGGTACCACCACTTTAACATTACACATTACAGGAATTCTCAGACTGCGCTGCTTCTGTTCTATAACCAGCCAGAGCTGAACATTACCTCTGGGATACCGGTTAGCAAGTCCTTCGACCTTTGCAGTCACATCTCCGGGAAAACATTTCCAGGAGCGTCCCGGCTCCTTCACCACCGCTTCATAGCATCCCTGAGGCCACAGAATTTCTTCACGGAAATACTGCTGAATAATTCCCAGATAATCTTCGATTTTCTTTTCAACAGACTCGGTTTTGATATAAACTCTCTGAACTCCGCTCACATTTAACCGAGTATTTCCAAGCAAAGGCTTTATCTTGTAAAGAACAAAATCACTGACATTCAAAAATCTTCCATAACCTGCAGGTGCACTCTTCCCTCCAGCCATATTCAGCAGCTTTGCTTTTAATGTATTGTCATTGCACTCTATTTCTGCAATATCATCAAGAAAGAAAGCTGTATCAGTGATCAAGACAGAGTCTTTGAAAGTCAGAGTAAGATCGGATGCTGCAGAAAGCCCGGTCAGAGCAGAACAAATAATAATAAACATGTACAAATCAAATACTTTTCCAGCAGTCATCCCCACTCGCCACCTTTTTTCATTCGCAATTTCTGCTACCGTTTCAGATTGCTGGCAATCTGAAGCATATCCTCTGCAACCTGTATCGATTTGGAGACTATCTCAAATGCCCTCTGCGCAGAGATCATGTTCACCATCTCTTCCACTACCTGAACATTTGAAGATTCGGTATAACCCTGCATTATTGTACCGGCTCCTTCTTCTCCGGGAAAAGAGACAACCGGCTCGCCACTGGAATCGGTAACCGCAAAGAGATTTCCTCCCAGGGAGCGAAGCCCCGAGGGATTAATGAAGCGGACAATCTCAATCTGTCCGATTTCAGTCATCGTGTTCTCTCCCTGAAGTTTGACAGATACTCTGCCGTCTGCAGCCACTGTCAACTCTGATGAACCTTCCGGAACAGTAATCTGAGGAGAAAGGAGAAAACCTGATGAGCTCACGATCGAGCCGTCACTGGATAACTTGAAAGAACCATCACGGGTATATGCGGTACCCCCATCGGGCAAGGTTATCTGAAATAAGCCATCACCCTGGATAGCCCAATCCAGATCATTTCCCGTTTGATTGGGTGCACCCTGCTCGAATATTCTCTGAGTGGCAGCAGGCTTGACTCCTAATCCGGTCTCGATACCTGCCGGAGCCATTGCGCCTTCGAAATTTCTGACTCCTGGTTCTCTCAAGGTCTGATACATCAGATCCTGAAATTCCACTTTTACGCGTTTAAAACCGACAGTATTCACATTGGACAGATTATTGGAGATAGTATCCATATATAGCTGCTGTGCTTCCATCCCGGTAGCTGCTGTCATCATGCTGCGCATCATATTTCACCTCTCGACCAAAGTTATATTATCCCACTCTTCCAACCTGATTCACAGCCTTCTCCAGGGTCTCATCCTGGGCATGCAGGGCTTTCTGATCAGCCTCAAAATTTCTATTTACAGAGATCATCTGTACCATATTACGGATGATATCCACGTTTGAACTCTCTAAATAGCCTTGTTTTATAACATACCCGGCGCTTTTCACCGAAGAATCTTCGGATGATACTAAAGGACGGAAACGGTTTTCACCGCAGCGATACATATTGTATGGCTTTTTGAAATCGGTAACTTTGATGACCCCTTTACTTTCACCGCGCTGAATCACCTCACCCTTTTCACTTATGGCAATTGGAAGATCCCGTTCCACTCTTATAAAGCCTTCGGTACCCATTACCATAGAACCATCAGAACAAACCAGCAATCCTTCAGGACTAAGAGAGAAATTTCCGTTTCTGGTGTATTGAAGGCCATTATCGGTCATAATTGTAAAAAATCCGCTTCCTTTAATGGCCATATCCAGAGTGGAGTTGGTCTGTTTGAGCGGACCTTCGCTGTAATCAACATATACTTCGTCGGGTTTCATCTGTTCATTTACAAAGGGCTGGTGCTGATCATTGCTGAGGAATTTCTGGTAAGTTTTTATGAAAAGGCCGCTCTGTTTGAAACCTGTGGTATTAATGTTGGCCAGATTGTTGGCTATCTGATCCTGCTTTTGCATCAGAGGAGTCATTCCCATCGATGCAGTGTAGATTCCCTGAATCATTTTAGCTCCTGATCTATAGGTTCTGCCCCGTTTTAAGCATATCTCGTGCCAATAGAGGAGTTTCGATATCTTTTTGTGACTCAATCAGTTACAGCCACGGCATAATAAACGATTAATTAAAAGGGGAATTTTCAGCTTAGTAAGCAGGAAAATTTTGCCTGTGATACAAAAGGTTATCTGAATCAGATTTCCCACGGCTTTCAATACCAGGATTATTTGATTATATTAAGTTAAATGAACGTTTTGCAGTTCATGATTAAAAAACCAAACTGTTCTACTCAGAAATATCATCGAACTTAAATATGCGGTAAGTTAAGGTAGCATGGTAAAAACTGCAGTTTATTTTTTAATTCTTAATCTACTGACAGTTGTGGGTTGCCGCACCGTTGTCATAGATCCTGAACCCATAATAGTCACTGACACTATAACTGTCACTGATACCATAACTATCAATGACACCATAACAGTTAATGATACCATAACTGTTAGTGATACTGTAACTGTTAATGATACCGTAACTGTCACTGACACCGTAACAGTCACTGATACTGTAACAGTCACTGATACCATAACAGTTACCGACACAGTAACGGTTCCTGAAGAAAAGCAATTGATCCCCTCTACCATACAGATAGATGATAAATACAGGTCATTAATACCGAATCAGGAAATTGCACTCGTTGTCGGAGGCGAGGGTGATGGAAAGGTGACTATCACCAGCAATAATCCGGAAGTCATCTCGTATGACACAGGTTCCTGTATGCTTACTGCTGGAAAGGTAGGTAAAGCGATAATTACCATAACTAAAGATTCGACATGCACACACAGTCGTGTATCGCTGGATTTCCAGATCATCGTAACAAATAATATCCCCCTGATCATTATTAACACCGAAGGTAATCAGGAAATAACCAGTAAAGATATTTATTTAAAAGCTGACATTTCTGTTCTGGATCCGAATAATCCCAGAAACAATCTTGAAAAAACCGGATATAACGATGAAATCCGGGGAAGAGGAAATTACTCCTGGAAAGACTGCCCTAAAAAGTCATATCGAATAAAATTCAATAAAAAAATACCGTTATTCGGATTGGAAGCTGCAAAGAGCTGGATATTACTGGCAAACTATCTTGATCCTACACTTATCATGAATGCAACTGCTTTTGAATTAGCGAACCGGTTTAAAATTAAATATTCTCATCACTTTTTCCATGTTGATGTTATCCTCAATGGAGAATATCTGGGCAATTACCTGCTTACAGAACACAACCAGGTAGGAGCCGGCAGAGTCGACATAGATAAAACAAATGGTTTTCTTGTAGAATTGGACCACTATTACGATGAAGAACCGAAATTTACTACAGATTATTATGAGCTTCCTGTTATGATTAAGTCACCGGAATATTCCCAATATGAAGGAGCCGGATATTCTGAGGAGTATTCGTTTGTAAGAGAAAAAATCAATACCATCGAAGCACTCTTGTATAATAATGGAGAGTCAGCACCTGATAGCGGATACAAGGATCACATAGATTTACAGTCAATGGTGAATTATATTCTCATATATGAAATAGTTAAAAACAATGAAATCGTTCGTCCAAAATCTGTATTCATGTATATGGATCGAGACAATATCGTGCGCATGGGACCTTTATGGGATTTTGACTGGGCATTTCATCCGATAGATTACGGCGACCACCTTTCTTACTTTGCTGATGCTCATGGCACAATCTCGAAACATGCTTTTTTTCGCAAGTTCTACTCTGATCCAGAATTTATTGAATCTTATAAGAAGCGCTGGAACGAGATGAAAAGCGAAATAATTGATATGGAAAATTTCATGGACCAGATGAAACAAAAACTGGAGTTGTCTAGCATGGCAAATACTGCTGTCTGGAATCTAGCATTCGATTTTGAGGAAGAAATTGAAAAAATGAAGCAGTGGTGGAGAGATCGAATTATTTATTTAGATGCTGAAATAAATGGTTTGTAAAACATTATCTTATTGTTATATCTGATCATACTGAAAGAGTACCTTGTTTATATGATTATTTTTTTGTAATTTTGGGTTCATACTACTCAGGCAATCTGACAATTAAAGCATAACATCCCACTTTTATATGTAATAATTTGAGTTTAAACATGTTAAAAACTGTAGCTTACCTTTTGATCATATTCAGTATACAGATATTTGTGGGTTGCGAAACCACTGTCATAGAGCCCCTGCAAATGCGTCCATCCACCATAGAAATAGAAAATAAATACAGATTCTTAGTACCAAATCAAAAAATTGCACTCGTTATCGAAGGTGATGGTGATGGAAAGACAACTATCACCAGCAGCAATCCGGAAATCATTTCCTGTGATACAACAGGTTCCTGTATGCTCACTGCAGGTAAAATAGGTAAAGCGATAATTACCATTGCCAAAAGTGAGACATCCACACACAGTAGTGCATCGCTGGATTTAGAACTCATAGTGACTCATAAAATTCCGCTGATCATTATTAATACTGAAGGTAATCAGCCAATAACCAGCAAAGATACTTATTTCAAAGCGGATTTTTCTGTTCTGGATTCAGATAATCCCAGAAATAATATCGAAAAAACTGGCTTTAAAGATGAAATCCGGGGTAGAGGAAACTACTCCTGGGTGAATTCGCCCAAAAAGTCATATCGAATAAAATTCGATAAAAAAACATCATTATTCGGGTTAGAAGCCGCAAAGAACTGGATATTGCTGGCAAACTACCATGATCCCACACTTATCATGAATGCAATTGCATTTGAATTAGCTAACCGGTTTAAAATGAAATTTTCGCATCATTTTGTCCATGTTGATGTTATCCTCAATGGGGAATATATAGGTAACTACCTGCTTACAGAACACAACCAGGTAGGGGACGGCCGGGTGGCCATAGATAAAACCAATGGTTTTCTTGTTGAATTAGATAAGTATTACGATGAAGAGCCGAAATTTACTACAGATTATTACGAGCTTCCTGTTATGATTAAATCACCTGAATATTCTCAAATTGAAGGAGCCGGATATTCGGAGGAATACTCGTTTGTAAGAGAAAAATTCAATACTATAGAAGCACTTTTAATTAATAATGGTGAAGTTATCCCTGATAACACATATAAATCTCATATTGATTTACAATCAATGGTGGATTTTATTCTCATAAATGAATTAGTTAAAAATAGTGAAATCGGCCACCCAAAATCTGTATTCATGCATATGGATAAAGATAAAATTGTGCGCATGGGACCTCTATGGGACTTTGACTGGACCTTTGACTCTGCAGAATCAGAAGATCAAGGTATAGTTTACTTTTCAGAGCCACAAGAACTTATATGGAAACATGATTTTTTTCTCAGGTTTTTCTCCGATCCAGAGTTTATTGAATCTTATAAGAAACGCTGGAATGAGATGAAAAGCGAAACAGTTGATATGGAAAATTTCATGGACCAGATGAAACAGAAACTGGAGTTATCTCATAGGGCAAATGCCACAACCTGGAATCTCAGCGTAGATTTAAACGAAGAAATTGAAAAAATGAAACAGTGGTGGAAAGCGCGAATCAGTTTTTTAGATGGTGAGATAAATAAATTGTAAATAATACCTTATTTAATCATCAGAGATACCCTGAAAGGCTATTTCTCCATCCTGATTTTCACATCCCTCCCTCCATCATTTCTTACTATTCCATCGCAATCAGGACCTGTTTTAAATTGCCTCGGTTATGAAAGGGTTGTATATTGAAAAATCAACCAGAGTAACACTTTTTAAACGCCTGCAAACAGGAAAGGTGAACTATGACAGAGACGCCACTGCAATCTACCCAGGATCAGGAATTTGAAGTAGATGAATTTGCCCTTAAACTGGAACAATTACGGAAGAAACAGAAGCCATTACTGGCTATATCCGCTGGAATACTGGCATTTATCGTTACTACTGCACTATGGATTCTAATGGCCAGCAAGTACCAGGTCTCTTGGATGGCCCTGGCGGTTGGTTTTGGAACTGCATTTTCCATTCAGTATGCAGGGAAAATTATCGACCAATGGTACGGCTTCATCGCTGCCTTTCTTACTCTGGTATCCATAATAATAGGAACCCTGAATACTGCTGTAAACATTTTCGCTACCGGCAAGCAGATCCCAAAATCGGAAGTACTGGCGCAGTTAGATTTTTCCATGGCCATGAATTTTTTTACTGCCATGATGCGTCCTATCGATGTACTGCTCTCTCTGGGGGCCCTCTTTGCCGCTTTCTGGTTTTCTTTCAAGCACGTAGAACCACCCCAGCCCTGAATTAAGATTAAACACTGTTTTAAAGAGCAGAAAGTACATGCCACTGGAAAGGAAAGCGAACTATTGCCTCTTCAAGAGTGGAAACAATCGTTTGCACGGCAGTATCAAAATCGCTTTCCCCCCCAATTTTTTGCGAATATACATTTAATACTCCATTCTTATGAATGCAGTAGGCAACATATACCGGGATATTTTTCTGCAAAGCATAGCTCACGATATTCAGTGGCATTCTCACCCGCTTTCCGAAAAATCGAACCTCAACCCCCCTGCCCCCCACCATTCTATCGCAAAGTATCCCTAATGGATTACCCTCTTTTATTACCTTCAATATCTGGCGTAAATCATCGTGGACAACCGTCCTTATGCCATGAGACCGTCGAGTCCGCTTGAAAAAGTCGGCTACGTACTCCGGGCGAAGTCGCTCTGCTACTACCCGGAATTCTTTTTGAGTAGTGTTTTTTATGATATTTCCAAAGAGTTCAAAATTTCCCATGTGAAATGTAACCCCCAGAAAACAGGGTTCCGAAGGAGGGAATTGCTGAGAATGGTAAATTACAGTGCTGTTTTTCCAGATTTTATTCACCAGTGGATACTCCGCCCAGTACCTTCCATATTCCACAAAGACTTGCAGAATTTCAGCAAAAGAGGGATTACGCTTGAAGATGAAACTGAGATTATTTCTTACAGAACTCCTTTTTGAATGACAGAAAATGAAGCTTATAAAAGAAAGCATGTCGGTGATTGCATATCGAAGCGGTAAAGGAAATGAAGCGGTAGAGTATAGAAACCATAAAAAGGAGAATTTGACAGCTCCTCCAAGATGCTCAAGAACCTTTGAGAGTGCATAAACCATACACCCTCACTAAAATCCGGCAAAAGTTCGGTAAGACTGCTCGATCTGATCTACCACCGAACTCCAACTGTATTTTTTAACATCTTCTATGCCCCGAGTGGAGATCTGCCAGGCCAGCGTTGGAGAATGCAGTAGTCTGGCAATAGCTCTGGCAATCTGATCAGGATCGGTAGGATCTACTAGCAACCCATTTTCCCCATCTTTAATCACCTTACGGTACCCCTCATTGTTTCCAGCCACAATAGGCACCCCTGCTGCCATAGCCTCAATAAGCACTATCCCGAAACTTTCTCCATAAGTAGCCGGGGAACAGAATATGTCTGCGGTTTTATAGAACCGGGGAAGATCATCAAAGGATGCTTCACCGATAAAAATGACACGATCTTCGACATCGGGTGGAACCCGGCTTCGATAATAACGGGTCAGTACGCCATTACCCACCACAATGAGCCTGACCTGCTCATTAGTATAGTTTTGAATTAAAGGAATACTTTGCAATAAAGTGGTAAGTCCTTTTCTGGGCTCTAATCGCCCCACAAAGAGAATATTTTTCACTCCATCATCAAAGCGGCTTATTTTCTTTTTTTCTGAAGAGAAACGCAACAGATCAACTCCATTGGGAATAATCTGGTATTCCCCTGGCAAAATGGGTTTGACAAAGTCTCTGGAAGCCGTGGAGACAGCTATGCGGGAGAAGAATTCAGTCTGGTATCTTCTGAAGTAAAAGCCCAGACGTCTTACAAAAAAACGCTCCGTCCCTCCGCCACAGGCATGAAAAGTACCTATTATACCTGGAGTTTTTAATCCCAACCGTCGCCTCTGCTTAACGCAGCGCAGAACACTAAGTCCCAGAAGACAGAAAAGAGGCTGATGCAGATGAAGAATATCAAAATTATGTTCTGTAAGAATTTTATTCATCACCCGCTGTGGCCTGGTAACAAGAGGTACCTTAACAACAGATCCATTGAGAATAAAAGGAAGCGGTTTACCAATCCTTATAAGATCATTTCTCTCTTCCAGTATATCTTTACCATCAAAAGGGGTTATCAACTTAACATCATATCCTCTTTTTTTCAGTTCTTTATACTGATAGAACACATGCTCGGTGATACCACCATACCATGGATAGAAATAAGAGGATACAATCCCGATTTTCATGTTTGGGCATTCCTGTTTGACATTATTTGATTTTTTCCGGATGAAGCAGTGTTTTCCGGACTCTTCGAGAATATGAGCTCCTGGAAAAGAGAAATGGTACCACCCAGAATTACCGGCACCCCCTGGATGACCTGGAATATTATGGAGAAGGTAAGAGCCTTAGGTTTTGAAACCGAAAAGATGGAAAGCGCTAAAATACTGAAAAACTGAAAAGTTCCAATGTTTCCGGGGGCAAGTGGAATGATAAGTCCCATATTTATAATGAGTAAAACGACTGCCGAAGCCACTATGTCGATGGAGATATTGAGAGCTTCAGCGGTAAGCCTGACCATGGAGATCTGTACCACCCAGGAAAGAAGAGAGAGGGACATGATTTTTGAAACATCAGAAAAACTGTTTATTACTTTCGTTCCTGCAAGAAACTGCTCCAAAGCCATGGCCACAGTTCTTCCCAGCACTGGAGAAATTCTGCTTACCATCTTTTCAATTCCTTTAATCACCCACTCCCGTTTTCGATACAAATACAGTAACCCTGTAATTGCTATTAAAACCACTATTCCCAGCACCAAAGTTCTTCTCTGGAATAACAAAGGAAAAGAAAACGCTAAACCCACAAAAGCCATGATCAGCATCAGACTGGTAACTTCAAATATTCTTTGAATGACCACTGCAGAAACGGTGGAGATTTTCGAAATCTCCTGTTTTCTGCTCAATGAGTAACCCTGGACTATATCACCTAACTTAAAAGGCAAAACCAGATTGGAGAAAACTCCCACCAGATAGCTTGAAATTGCATTATTCAGAGAAACCACCTTTATCGGCCTCACAATACACATCCACACCACCGATCGAATCATCAGATTAAAAGAAGTAAGTACAAGTACACTGCATGTCTGAATGACATTCATCTCCTTTAAAATCACCCACACATCATTTAAATCGACCCCATGAACCGACCATACAAGTGCAAGAACCACTCCGCCTGCTCCGATGATCATTTTAATGGGGAATTTCATCTTTCCACGCTTATCCGGAAATCATCATAATCGGCTTCCACAACCGATGCCGTATTATCAGAGTCTGACATTATAGCTATAGCTTCCACCGGAGGTGGACTGGTACCAAAAATCCTCTGATAATCCCCAAAAACATCTACATTCTCCTCTATCCATTGCCCGGCAGAAGCCGCTCCAGATCGCAATACCACAATTTTTGTCCTTCGGTTATACGGACTCTCAGTAACCACCCCCGGCTCTAGGGTACTGCTCCACACATATTTAATAATCCGGTTTAATTTGTACTTCCCATTAAAGATGACATAAACCCCGGCAGCACTGTCGGCAAAGCGGCGTTTATCCTCTCTGGCCCCTCTGGGCAACTGATGAATCCTCCACCTCCAGCTCAAATAACGGTAAGTGTCGGTATTAAAACTGAAATGAATCCCTAACGAGGTGTTTCCTCCCGCAGTCTTTACCTTAATAAATCGGTTTCCCTCCTCCTCTTCCAATGAAAACATATGTACATTCTTCTGGGTAGCGTACCAACCGCACGGAAGCCCCTCTTGTAAAGAAAGACATGCAGAAAAAGTGTCTACCACTAATGTTTTTTCAATCAATGGATTACATTGAGCCCATAGAAGATCTTTGCCTGCACCAAAAAGAATCAGCATTAGAAGAATATTTACATATACACTGCAGTACATCTGTCCCCTCCAGCTCTTTGCACTTTACTTAAGGAAAGCAAGAAGTATGCCATGTCCGCACCTGAAAAAAACCTATGAACCCAATTGCTTCTTCCCCTGATAAAATTTTTAATGTAATTTGAATTCATAAATACCCATAATACACTTTTCTTTCTATAAGGAATTGATCGGTTCAACTGATCAAAGCGGAGGTTTTTTATCAATGGAAACAACTTATCTTACCAAAGAAGGATATAATAAGCTTCTTTCAGATCTGGAATACCTTAAAACCACCAGACGCAAAGAAATAGCCGCTCAACTGGATTTGGCCCGCTCTCATGGAGATTTAAGAGAAAACGCCGAGTATGAAGCAGCCAAGCATGCTCTTGCACTCAATGAAATCCGCATAAGAGAACTGGAAGAGAAAATCTCCACCGCCCAAATCATTAATACCGAAAATCTCGCCACCGACAAAATTTTTATCGGTGCCAAAGTCACCCTCTACGATATCGATTTTGAAGAAGAAGTGGAATTCGAACTGACCGGCTCAGATGAAGCAGACCCTTCGCAAGGCAAAATCTCGGTCAATTCACCAGTGGCCAAAGCAATGTTAGGCCATTCTGTAGGTGATATAATAGAAGCAAAAGTCCCTCGCGGTATATTAAAATATAAAGTACTTAAGATCAGCAGATAAGCTACTCTTAAGAAGTAACAGCTGTCTATCCCGTACAATTTTATTTGTTTTTAAACGTAACAATATATATGTTTGGACAACTTATGTTTAACTACAGCGAAAACGAAATATTGCAGGAAGTATTCAGCAAAACCAGTATACTCCGCAAACCCATTACCGGGATCATCAGCGGCTATCATCAACTGCCTTATATTCTTATCGCCCCTTCTGAACAGAACAGCTCCCATACGGTGGAAATTAATGGCAAAATCAACGTCTCACCAAAAATCATTATCTCACCTGCCTCATTAAATGAGACTTTCGGCGATATCTTTGATCCCGAAACGTTTGACCAGACAATAGAAGGCCGTTTTTTCTCTTTCGCCTACGCCAGGAATAAAAACGTTAAGATTCAAAACGAATATTTTAATATAACCAATTATGAGGATAAACCTCAGGAACACCTTGACCGGGTTCACGATCGGCTCCTTCAACAGGAGAATACCACAACAGGACTGATTTTCAGCCCAAAATTTCAGTTTTATCCGGTCTCTATCGATAAGTTTCTCACTGAAATCCTTGACCGGGAATTCCGTGTTTAATCACTTTTTCTTAGTAAAGTCGCTATGTACGAAAAACCACTTTATCCAACACCTGAGGGGTATCGAAGATCAAACAAAAACCCCTATAAGAAAAATTGCCTTAAAGATGAAGTCATGGCGATGCTGGAGCAAAAAGCCAAACTTCAAAAAAATAACATACCCAAATCCAGCGACTCAAAACAGTTGCCATCAAAATCGACTCTATTGCCTTATGCAAAAAACAAAGGACAAATGAGTGAAAAGGCAGCAAAACTGATAGCCCAGGCCATAAAAAGTATGCTGAGAAGTAAATAACCACTATGATTTTACTTCGTTTTTACCGACTCTATCTTTCAGTTCTTGGTGGTGCTGTAGTGTTTTTCACCCTCCTCCATTCCTGGTGGGCATGGTTAGGCAGTTCCATCTTGTTGCGGATCATCTGGGCCCTGGGGGAAACTAAATTCAACAATTACAGAAATAACAAGTATTTTGAACAACACTCCTATGAATTCAAACAACTTCTGGGACCCTATGGCATCAGAATGATTAATAAAGCCGAATCTGACCCTTTGATCAAAAAAAGCCTTTGCGAAGTGTTCACTCCTGATCTCAAAAAGCTTCAGGAAACTCTTAAACAACTGGAAATGATGGATACCCTCTTTACTGCAGGACTGCGCCCAGACTCAGATACCTACCACCTGCATGATCTCAAGCTAAAGTATGCTAAACACCGGCTACAGAAAACTTCCAACCAAAGCTAAACTTTAATCGAAAAAAAATCTCAATTTACTCACCCCATCGCTGACTCCTTTAAGGAAAGTATAAAGCCCACGATAGTATCCGGGATCCACTTTTAAAACGATTGTACTATCATAGTCATGCCTTGCCAGAAGTGAACTGTACTCTCTCCATGGTACTGCCCCATCTGTTAACGGAAGATAATCGATTTGACCAGAACCATTAACATGGGCATCACAAGCATGTACATGATCAACCCTGGCCAGAAAATCCTCTCCTGGAAACCTCTGCTGTCCAATCCTGGTCGAAACAAACCAGCTATGCAGGAAATCCCAGCATATCCCCAGGTTTGTTTCCTCGATTAAAGTCAAACAATTCTGCCAGTATTCCTGTTGTTTTTCCAGATCCGCATTAATATCCCACGTTTCACAAAGTGCAACGACATCACCATACTGCTCTACAATCATTTTATCAACCCAGGCAAAGAATTCTTTGCCTCCAGTTATAAGTTCCTCCTGTTTTTTTTCAACGCCCAAAGAATTCCCAAAACCACAATGTAAAACATAAGGAACCGGAACCTTAGTTATGTTGGCCACAGCTTGTGCGATTCGTAGTCTTTCTGCTAAAAACAGTGCCCAGTGTGAATCGAAAGATTCAGGCGAAAACCTGCTGTATTTTAAATCGAGTGATATAAACAAGCCGATGTCTGCAAACATTTCAGCTAATCTGAGAATAACCGTTTCATCGGTTTGGGCTGTGATGTTTAAATCCACAAAAGTGATTCCACACTCCTTAAGCATGGATCCCAACAATCTAGGTTCGGCATATTTTTTCTGCCACTCAATCCTGACCAGATCCTCTACATTCAGTTTTTGCCCGATATGTACTCTTCTCATCCGATTCTCCTGATAGCGCATTCGACTGCGGATTTATGAAAATTAAATAAGATTAAAGAAATCAAAAAGCAGACCGGATCATCTGAGACGAGAGTCGTTCTAAAATTCCACAAACCGATGTTACAAAACCATATAACTCTCCAATGCGCAAATAGTTATTTTAAAAGACTTATTTATCGTTTTGATCACATACTTGCGAAATTTTATCACCATGAAAAGATTCTCAGCTTCCTGTTTTATCAACAGTTTTTTTATTATAATATCTGCTCTCTTTTCTCTCAGAGCCGATTCCCTGTCCAACACTCTTCCAAAAGTTTTCTTCAGACCTGCCCTTTCCGTATCCATGCGCAACCCGATTGGTAAATCGGCTGACCTTTGGAAAAGCTATAATACTGCAGGCCTAAGCTTTGAATTTCCCTCACGAATGAATCATTTATACTGTGAAGCAGCATTTGAGACCGGACACACATTAAACAAATTGAATACCACCTCAGCCCATCTGCTGCATATCCATTTTGGAGTTCAGTACAGTTTCAGCACCCCTATAAAATGGTTAAAGATAGTGCCACAGATAAGTATCACCAATACCATGGTGAGCGATTTTAATGTCTTTGATGCACTTTTTAAGACCGACCGGATCTCCTTTGCCGATGTAGAAAATGAGTACGGTTTACGGGGTGGTATAGAACCAAGAATAGTATTCAGAAATTTTTCCATCGGTATCCCTGTAATAGTCGAGAGGACCTTTTCGCATCCAGATCGTTTTGATCTGTTTCTTATCACTATCAACGCAGGTTACACATTCTACTTATGAAAAGATTTACCATAACCTTACTGTATTTACTGTTGCCATCTTTGTTATTTTCAGAGCCCGATTCAATTCTGGTGCGTCTGGACAAGTCTAATTCATTTATACTTTCCACCACCTCTACTCTTCCCAACTCAAATCTCTCCATAATTTCCCTCTCTCCTAACGACACCTTTCTTGAAGTCCCAGCATACGATAGTAATTCCCTGCTTTTTATTTCCGGGGACATTGGAGCAGAAACAGGTGAAGCCTTGCTCACCCGAATATATAAACCAGGCTACTATCCCAACAGAGATCACCGTACCACTTATTCCACCGTTTTGTCTATTCCCAGGATACCTTTAGCGCTCAGTTACAAATATCTTTACACAGATGAATACACCGACCGGTTTGATTCGATATGGACAGCCTATAGAATAGCCACCCATAAAAGCATGCAATACTACGAGGATGGGTTGCGTCATGAACATCTGATTGGCATGCACTATCAGCAAAACAATCTGCTTGTGCAAACTGGATATAACTGGTACCGAAGATGGAATGCCACACCATATTTCTTCTCCCCTGTACTCTCTTATGGTCGTTCACTTAATCCACAGCTTACCTATTACAGTAAAAATTTAACCCTTTACTCTAACTGGTTAATAAACAAGCACTCTGAATATTACGATCACATCTATCCCACCGAATATACCGATGTCTCGTTTACAAATAAATTAGCCATCAAACTCTCATCTAACTTATCAACTAGCCTTGAGGCCAGATTTGATCCTGCACTCGATCCGGGTGCCTCTTTCTGTGCCAGTCTTTTGCATGATGGCACTGTTTTCAACTGGAATCTGTCTGCATCAATATTTAACAGCAACGATTTTTCCTTGCAGGGATATGGTTCATTGAATCTCACCCCAAATATCAACTGTTCACTTTCGGTAGCAAGATCATTTGTTCCAAAATCAAGACAATTTACCTTTATGGAGTATCAACTCCCGGTTTCATATAATCCAATCTCCATAGACCAGGTCATTTTCTACAGCTCAGCAACCTACAAAGATACTTTATTAATTCCTGTCTCTGTAAATGCCTGGTTTCAACATAACAATAAACCCATCTGGGAATCCATTACTTTCTATGATGATTCTGCAGTTATCAATCAGATGCCTTATAAGAACGGAGAATCCGTTCTTGGCTTGAACGGCAATTGCAGGGTGAATTTCAAGTCACTCTATCTCGATTGTCATCCTTCCATAACGGTCCCGCTGGGTAACACGATCCGCAGGTTCGAGATTCAGAAAATGCTGGATGTAGTACTATCCTTCTCTCCTTCGGACAGTAACATCATTTCCGGTTCTGTAAGATTCCATTACAGAGATAGTTCCTATCTCAATTATATACAGTCTGAAAATTGCGATCTTCTGCAGACATTTTCATCCCCATCACAAACAGCACTTTATTTTCAGTTGAACATACCATTCATAGTTCCCTTTATTCACCGTTTTACCAGAAATGCTACACTTTTTATAGATGCCGGTCCGCTAAGACTCTCAAAAACACAACGTTTACGCGAACACCCCAGAGGCAATCTGATCGGCCCTGCAATATATGCCGGCCTTAAAGGTAACTTCTGGTAATGTTCCGGCAGATTTATCCGCCAAACTCTATTGGAAAGTAAGTTGCAATGATTGAATATACCGGATTTATTTATTGCCCCAGATGCTCTAAAGCATCTTTGGAACAATTCTACACGAATGGTTTCAAATGCAAAGAATGTCATTTTGTTTATTTTCACAATACTGCTTCTGCTACAGGTGCCATTATAATCTCCACCAAAGGCATATTACTCATCAGAAGAGCTCAGCCACCAAAGAAAGGTCTTCTTGATGTTCCCGGAGGGTTTGTCGATTATGGCGAACCACTGGAATCTGCACTGAAAAGAGAAGTCCATGAAGAGTTAAGTGTTGACATTACAGATTGCAGGTATCTGGGATCCTTTCCCAATACTTATCTGTACGAAACCGTTACCTACCACACTACCGATGTTTTTTTTATCTGTCATTATGATGAAAGTCAAACACTTCTGCCAAATGAGGAAATAGAGGAGATTGTGTGGGTAACCGATATCAATTCATTTGAGATGAATCTGTTGGCTTTTGATTCAACTAAAGCAGCGCTGTCACTGACAAAGAATCACTGGTAAAGCTTTAACAGCTCCTCCATTTTCTGACTGATTCTCTCCCAGCTCAACTCTTTAGCTCTCCTGATGGCATTTTTCTCCAATAGTTCACGCTTTTGGGGGTCAAGAAGTACAGAAGCTGCCTTGTCACAGAAATCTTCAATATTATCCGGCTCATATAATAAACCAGTGACCCCATCCTGCACAGAATCTCGCAACCCGGCCACATTGCTGGAAAGAGAAATCGTACCACAAAGATTCGCTTCGATATTGTTTATCCCCCACCCCTCTTTGGCAGAAGGATTAACAAACAATGATGCTTTGCTCAGCATATCCCTCTTATACTCTTCAGTAATCCGCCCGGAAAAAACGACTGCATCTGTAACACCCTTATCCTCAGCGATCTTTCTGAGCTCATCCATATAATCTCCCCAGCCACCTATCTCCAGAGTAACACCTTCAACTCTTTTTCTAAGTTCAGGTAAAGCACTGATTATAAACTGGACATTCTTGTACTTCATCAGACGGCCTATATAAACCAGAACCGGAGGGCTGGACTTGGGTTGTGATGGATAAAAATAGGAAGTATCTATGCCTGGCTCAACAATGGTGATTCTGTCTCTGCTGATTCCAAACTTCTGAATGTCTAAACTGGTGCTCTCAGAAATGGCAACAAATCTTTCTTTTCTATAAAAAAGCGAGACCATACTTTCCATTAAATAGACATATAAAGCGAATACAAAGTTAGTCTCTCTGAAAATTGATCTCCTGAAAAAGTGCATTACCATATGCAGCCGCATGCGATGCACAAAAAGAGGAGTGAAAAAAGGGATTTTGTTGATGTCCTCTACTATTAAATCATACTGATTCTGATTTCTGCTTAAGAAACCTATTGCAGAGAAATTGAACAAATATTTATTTCCCGTTCTTATCACCTTAATCCCATCTATGACCTCACAGGCTGGTGCCCCCTTAAATGAGTGAGCCAGCACAGTTATCTCATATCCACAGGGAATCATTCTTCTGAAGATCTCATGATAGTACATCTCTGCACCACCAGCTTCAGGATTTTTTATATCACGCCAGTTAATAATAAGAATCTTTTTAATCATAAACTCGTAAATTCTTTTGCATCTCTTTCGTATCACTTTAAGGGTGAAAAAATAACTTCTGCACCTTTCTTTTAACAGTAACTGCAACTATTATATTTAGTGGAAATTTTAAGAATACTAGTAATGGGTACTCCTTTCCTGAGAGCCCTCTTTATTTCTCTTATTACTTATTAAATCCGGCAAAATAATGACTTCTGATCACATCTTTTACTTAGCTCCTATCCGCGGAATTACTGATCACATCTTCAGAAACACCTTCGAGAAATTCTTCGCCAGATTTGATTTTCAGATTACCCCATTTATTCCAACAGTAAAAGGAAGTTTTGTAAATCCATGCATACTCCGTGATATCGATCCCAGCTACAATGATATTAAAAGAGTTGTTCCCCAGATCATAGGTAACAGCCCTCAGGAGATAAAAGTTCTGGCCAATAAGATATGTGAACTTGGCTACTCTACTGTAAATCTCAATTTCGGATGCCCTCATGCGCCGGTAACAAAGAAAAAACGGGGAGCCGGTATTCTCCCTTATCCAGATATGATCCGATCCATTTTGGATCAACTGCCTTTTCAAAACTGCTCATTTTCAGTTAAGATCCGCCTGGGTCTTGAAAATGAAAATGACATAGAAAAGACCATCCCTCTGTTTAATGAATACCCTCTCTCGGAAGTCATCATTCACCCCAGAACCGGCATACAAATGTACAAAGGATCGGTAAACCTGGATGCTTTTCAGAGATGTCTATCCCTGAGCAGGCATATATTGGTTTTCAATGGTGATATCTTCTCTTCAGAAGATTTCATCCATAAACAGAAACTATTCCCTCAAATCAATCGATGGATGCTGGGAAGAGGTGTGCTGTATAATCCATTTCTGCTGGGTATACTGCGTGGCCAGAATCCAGATTGCAATATAACCTATCTGAGAAATTTTCATGATGAAATCATGGAACAAAGCAGCCAGATCCTCTCAGGACCCTCACATCTGCTTGGAAAAATGAAGGGACTCTGGACTTATATGGCATCTTCACTTGTTGATGGCAAACGCATTTTAAAGAAGATACAGAAGACATCCAGCCTGAAAAATTATAATGAACTTATTGACAGACTTTTTAACGATCAGTTGACTGTTCAGTCCTCAGAAGCTGTTTCTCTCCGGTGAACATATACATAGCAGGTATGACAAACAGAGTCATTACTGTAGATACGATTATCCCACCTATGGCAGTTACTGCAAAAGGCTTACCCATGATGGATCCGGACAATGCAAGAGGCAGAAAGGCAAGTATAACAGCAAGATTCATCATTAGTATTGCGTTGAATTTGACTCTGCAGGCATCTATTATCGAGTCGAACCTGGCCATTCCCTCCTTCTGCTTCCTATGAGCATAATTGAATAAAAGAATGGCATTATTGACAACGATACAAATGATCACAATTGACGATATCAGAGTCACCATGGAAATATTCTGCCCTGTCAGAAACATAGCCCAAAAGACTCCAACAAGTCCCAGTGGAATGGTCACCATAAGCAGAAACGACTGAAGAATCGACTCTATACAGCCGGCCAGAACCATAAATATCAGAACAATAACAAGAATCATGGTAAACGAAAGTATCCGGTTGACTTCATTCATCTTTTCCTGTTGTCCACCATAATGTATGCTGCATCCGGATGGCACATTGATTTTCTCAATTAAAGCCTTCAATTCTGCTGTTTTTGTTGCAATTGCACCGGAAGATACATTTGCCGTTACAGTAACCAATCTCTGGCGATTCTTTCGAAGGATATTTACAGCTCCGGCTTGCTGCCTCATTTCTGCAAGCACTTTTACCGGAATATTGCCTTTGGCAGTTTTAATGGAAATATTCTCTACGGCGTCTATGGTGTTACGATCCTCGGGAGCATATTGCACTCTGATAGTATGCTCATCATTTTCCTCCCTAAACACAATATCTTCATTACCGGTAAGGCTGTTTCGGATATCCTGCCCCATATTCAGCACATTCATTCCATACTCATCAAGCAATTGACGATTAGGGATAATCGTTATCTCAGGTCTGGCCTCTTTCCAGGAGATCCTTGGGTCCACCAGCCCCGACACACTCTCTATCAACGATTTGACAGAATCTGCCAGAGAAAGGATCTGAGATATCTGATCTCCGGATATCTCAACACTTATATCAGATTCACCTGCCTTACCACCAATGTTACACACCTCCTTCACCATTATTCTGGCATCAGGAATATCGGAAAGCATAGGACGAATAGTACCTGCAATCTCCTTTGCAGTCCTGCTCCGCTTATGGTAATCCTTTAGCTGTAAAGTAAGTTCCGCGAAATTAACTCCGGTATTGGTTCCATGCCCACCCAGCGATGAATAGATGCTATGAATCTCAGGGATAGTAGCGAGACGTTTTTCGATATTGAGAACAACTCGATCGGTTTCTTTTATCGATGTACCCGGGGGCATCTCGATATTGATAGATATTAGTCCTTCATCTCCCCTGGGATAAAATTCCATTCCCAATCTCGGTACTGTTGTGAAGATAGTAACAATTAACAATGCAAGCATCAGCGGAACAATCAGATATCTATATTTAACACTACACTTTAAAAGTGATATGTAGCAGTTTTCCAACAAATGAAAGACTCGCTCCTCCCCACCCATTCCGGAATTCTTGTCTTTTAGCATCAATGATGCAATTATGGGGATCAATGTAAAGGAGAGAAACAGAGAGGCAACTGCAGCGATAACAACCGTTAAACCCAGTGATCTGAAAATCTGCCCGGTTATCCCTTGTATATAAAAAGCAGGAAGAAAAACAGCGAAACTGGTGAGCACCGAAGCTACCACAGCAGTGACCACTTCATCAACCCCCATTATGGCAGCTTCCTTGACCGGTATTCCACTATTTCTGTGTCTTACAATATTTTCGAGCACTATTATGACATTAGTAACCAAAATACCAATAGAAATCGCCAAGCCCGTTATTATCATCAGATTATGGGAAAGTCCAAATATCTGTAAACCGATGAATGCGATAAAAACAGAGAAAGGGACAGTCAGGGCTGCAGCTATTGCAACTTTGAAATTCCCGGGAATAAGAATCAGCACCACAGCAAACAGTCCCATTCCCAGAAGTATATTGATATACATTTCTCTGATTGTATTCCGGACATATTTTGCCCTGTCCTGAGTTACATTTAAAAATGTTCCATCATTTGTTTCGCTATTAAACTTATCAACCATTTCCAGAATAGCTCTAGACACATTCACTATATTTGCATCATTTCTTTTATAGATGGACAGACCGACCGAACTCTGTGAATTAAAACGGGCAGACTCCCTGATTTCCTTAAACGTATCAACTACATCAGCTATAGTATACAAAGGTACTACAGCTTCACCTGTTTCGCTGTTCACCGGAATACCTATATTTCTTATCTGATCGATGTTCTCAAACTGCCCCTGCACTCTTACCGTATATTCTTTTCTATTGCCAGTAACATGACCTCCTGGAACATTTGCGGTCTGAGAGGAAATTATTGCGGCAACGGACTTAACAGAAAGATTGAGTGCATCAAGACGGGCCTTCATTAAATTCACCTGGATCTCTCGTTGCCGTCCTCCGGTGATAGAAACATGAGTAACACCACAAATTCTGATCAGACGTTCTTTAATGTTTTTTTCAGCTATCAAACGTAGTTTTTCAGGGCTGAGAGGCCCGGTCAATGCCAGATTAATTATTGGTTGGTTATTAATATCATGTTTGCTGATAAGCGGTTTCTCCAGACCTCCGGGCAGTTTATATAATATGGCATCGATTTTATTTTGAACATCTATTGATGCTATATCCGGATCAACACCAATATCAAATTCCACAATGATATATCCGATCCCTTCGAAGGCGAAGGAAGTTATGTTTTTTACATTATTAATAGTTGAAAGCTGTTCTTCGATCGGTTTTATTACAGCAGTTTCTATCTCCTGGGGACCGGCGCCAATATATCTTGTCTGCACCGAAATATGAGGAGATTCAATTTGCGGCATAATATCAAGGGGAACATTAAAGAAAGCTATGACCCCGAAAATCACCAGAGCCAAAATGAACATGATCGTTGCAAGGGGTCGCTTAACACTTAATCTGATCAGAAACATGAATTATCCCTCAGAAGATTCGTTGGAAATTGTCATTCATCTACTATCTTCACTCTTACTCCATCAGCCAGCACACTGCTTCCACTAACAACCACCATATCGCCCTCAGATACTCCAGAAACAATCTCCAGTCTCTCTTCACCTCTGATTCCCACACTGACAGGTACTTTTTTTGCCTGAAGATCTTTAACCACATATACGAATTTTTCTTTTCCCTCCGAAAGAACCACCTCGATGGGCAACGAAATCACATCTTCCTTTTTATCAACTATCACCTTAACCGGGACGTACATCCCTGGTTTAAGAACCTTTCCAGGATTATCGAAAAGCGCCTCAATAATAAAAGTGTGAGTCGATTGTTGTCCTGAAAGAGCAACCTTACCGATTGACCCAGGAATAGAATCAGCAGCGATTGCCTTCTGACCGTTTTTAAATTTATTGATAAGAATATCGCTTACCACAATTGGGACTCTTATTTTGTCGATTCTGGCAATCGTCACCAGTTTGTCTCCGGCATTAACCCTTTTATTATCAGTCTGAAACAGATTAACAACTGTACCTGAAAAGGGGGCTGGGACAAACTGATTTTTGCGCATGGCTTCCATATCCTCTTTGGCAGCCTGGTAAGTGGCCTCAATCTGATCGATCATTTCCTGTGCAACTCCACCCTGTTCTGCCAGAGCCAGCAGCCGTTCACGGGATTTTCTGCTTGTCTCATATTGAGTTTTGGCCAGGTTATAGTTTGTTGCCACATCGGGTTCTATGGTCATTAAGGATGAATTCTGCTCTACTTTATCACCCACCGATACATTTACCGAAGTTATCTTGCCGGTAATTGTAGAAGTAATTGTAGTCTGGTAATATCCTTCTGCTGTTCCACCCAGTAATTCATAAGAAGTAATCGCAGATTTTTCAGCCTTCATCACCCGAACCGGAAATCCTTCCCGCTTCTGTATATCTGCAATGCTTTCCACTTTTTCATCGGTTTTCTGTTTGCATCCAGCCATGATCAAAGCAGCAAAGAGTACCGCCAGAGCAGAGAGGTTAAAAACAGAATCCTTTTTTACCTTCCAAATCATAATCGTTGCCTCTTTCAGGGTTGATCTGACACTAAATATCACCCATCAACAGTTTCAGACTGATAAGTGCATTCTGAAAGGAGAACTGTGCCGCGTTGAGTGACATCTTTGCACTGTTAAGTTCAAACTCTGCATTTTGCACATCAAGAATGGTTTTGCTACCCACTTCAAAAGCTTTTCTGGCGAAAAGATATCGTTTTTCAGCCAATTGTATCAGGCTTCTGGTAGACAAAAGGTTAATACTGCTCTGATGAACCTGCTCATAAGCATTACGGACCCGAAGCTCCAGAGTTTCAACTACTTTCTTTCGGGAAAGTAAGAACTTTTCCCGTTCTGCTTCAGCCTGCTTGAGTTTGTAAATTTTGCTCAACCCGGTAAATATATCCCAGCTTAATCCCACATAAATCCTGCTTTCATTGCCAAGGCCTGGATCTGTAAAATCAGATGCACCATTAAAATAGCCGTAACCATAGACTGATGCACCAGCATAGATGGCGGGATAAAACTCGCTCCTGGCAATCCTTACCAGATTATCCTGTATTTCTTCTGCTCCCTGAAGCTTGATGATATCCGGATTCTTTCTGTGAACAAGCGCAAGAACACTATCGATACTTAAAGTAAACTCTGTCTGCTCAAATTCACCATCAACAGAAAAACTGGAAATCTCTTCATTGATTGCACACCGGGTCATGATTGTCTGATATACTGTTCTTAAAGAACTCTGCGCTTTTTGCAGTTCGATTCTGGCTTTTTCCAGATTAAATAATGAACTGAGTGTGTCCAGTTCACTTGCTCTGCCAACCAGATGAGTAATAACTGCAAGCCGGTGGGTCTGCTCTGCCAACATCACCGCCTCAGAGCAAATTGCAACATTTTTCTGAGCCAGTACTGCGCTGTAAAAGGAGCTCATAATTTCAGATTTGAGCTTCATTTTTTCATAATTATATTTGCATAGCAGAGTCCGGTGATACGCTTTTGCAACTTTCTTCCCCAGCCTGACTTTGCCTTGAGCATAAATTGCCTGTTTTACATCCAGAGAAGCTGTAACTACATTATCCGGCATCAACATCATCTCACCTGCCAGAGACAAGCTCTGGGATATTATTGATTCGGCTGTTTGTTTGTCGGAGATATCGGAACCCTGCAGATTTGTGTTAAGGCTGTTTTGAAGCTTCTGCTCGTCTATATAGAAAAAATTATTGCCATGATTAATGTTAAGAGATGCACTTATCTGAGGAAGCCCTCTGCCGGTAATTTCAAGAACGTGAGCATCGGCTTTCTTGAGCTCAAGTTCCATGCTCCTTAGTTCTTTTGAATTGTGGATTGCATTAATAAGCAGTTCTTCAAGCGTATAAACTTCAGGAAAGGCGGTATAAACCAAGATAAATATAAGTAGGAATGTGCGACCAGCCATATCAATCCAATTCTCTATAGACAGCAAACTACCACAAATTTCAGTTTGCTCCGCCCTGCTGCCCTGAAAACTTTATACCGGCCATTCCCTGCTTCCAAGGAGTGTAACCGATTTTAAAATACTATTTACATCTTGCCCTTAGAAACTGTAAAAAATTAACGACAACTACAGGATTTTTTTGAAAACACGGTATTAGACATCTCTCGATTCGATTCACAGGACTTCCTGGTCAGATCTGCCAGGCAAGTGAACCGATTCTGAAAAACTGTAGATCCAAAATTACAAATGCTATCCATGGACAAAACAATAATTACCCCGTTCAGCCGAAGGATATTGTTTCGCCTGAATCGAACAATTACTCGAATTAGGTTTCATTTACCCATGAGTGACGGCACATTAAGTATATTTAA
>JAAYPC010000234.1 GCA_012519985.1 Fibrobacter sp. | reverse complement strand
GACAAGCCTCCGTAAATACATGAAAGGCTTGCAGAAGAAAAAGAATAAAGTTAAGAATTTCTTTCAACATAAACTTGTCAATTACGCAGCATAGAATGAGAAATATTCAATTGCCGGAATAATAGTCCTGGAAATTTAAAGGAACTTCTAAATTATCTTCAATCGTTGATAGACGACCCGGATAAAAGAAACAGAATGGGTTTGCGAGGACAAATGTTGGTTGAAAATAACTATACATGGAAACATTGTTCACATCAGTACATTAACATTTACTCTTCAATTTTAGGGTAAGCATGCACAATCGAAGCAATACACCAACTAATAATTCATTGTGGACTCGTTTTTTCCTGTCATTTATTATCTGTTGTACCATACTGGCTCCAGGGATTGTACTGTCAAAAAATCAGCCTTCACTTAGGATAGAAGATCCTTTGATTCAATTGATGGTTTTTTATCTTTTGGCTAAAAAGAAAGGTGGCGTAAATAATGTTTTTTTCGGCAGAAAGACCAGACCTCTTGCCATACCATATTTGCTGCTCACATTCTGGATACTCTCAGTAACTCTTATTGTATCCATTTTTTCACTTAGCATTGGTACACTTTTTTCAACTATCATCAGTTCCTTAAGTACTATGAAAGCATTCTTAATTGCAATAGTAATTATTAATTTATCCAAAGATAAAATAACTGTAAAAACACAATTCATCATCGTTATAGCATGCTTGCTTATCGAACTATTTATCGTGTATGCTCAAGCTAATAATTTTTTTGATATTCACGAATGGCTGTCTCCGCTTTACCGCAGGGATAGACGGTTTAATTCCGCCGCAAGCAGAATTGGTGGTACTTATGGTAATCCTAATTCCGCGGCTGTTGCGATTGCAGCCATGCTTTCTTTAGTTGTTTCTAAATTTACTTTTGAGGTTAAACCTTTTCATAGAATATTTTTGATAATCATTATAATATTCTCTTTCTATTCTGTGGTAGCTTTTACCGGAAGCCGTACAGGAATGCTAATGTGCATAATTGCGATAAGTATGCCTTTTCTGATATTAATGTTTTTAAGAAAACACCGAAAAAAAGCTTTGATTTTAACAATTGGTATTTTTGTCATACAATGCTCACTACCCTCAATTCTGAATAATTCAAAATGGTCGAAAAGATATATAAATTTTACAAACATCGAATCAATTGACCAATCATTAGAAGATCCCAGTTTTACAGCAAGAGTCGCGAATTGGGAATCAATCTTCAATAATATGCAAAACGATATTCTTGGTGGAAAGGGTTTACTCAGCAGGGAAAGCTGGATTGTTACAGATAATGGCTATGTATCTGTTTTTTTATATGGTGGATTAGTAGGCCTATGCTTTTATATATGGTTCCTTTTATATCCAGCTATAATAATGTTAAATCATTTGTTTAGACTCAATTCGACTTTACCATTTTTTGATATTGTTCTTTTATCAGGAGGGATTACTTGTATTTCAATTTTAATAATTGCCAGTATTACAGTACCCATTTATGCCAATGCCAAATTAAATGCAACTTTCATGATCATCATTGCTCTATCACTAAATTCCATACCATCTACCAAAGCAATGACTGCCAGAGGAAAGCCTGTCGTTGGCGACATGACAAAATTATGCACTCAAGCCCGGAATAAAAGGATATGCCATGATTAAGATTGCAGCTTTCTGCAGTACCATTATAGCAATATTTTTATGGTACTATTTAACAATGACTCACTACGATGTACGTTTTCCAGACCAGCGCATTGTATATGATGGCAACTCACTTTCTTTTCCTTATGGTTACAGAAAGCCAGTTAAAGACACAAGAAAGTACACAGACTTTGACAGTTGTGGTTTCGCAACTATTAATGTCAATGGTAGATATTATCGTCAGCCCATGACTCATTGCAATCACGCACTTTATTATTTTAACCGTTATCTGGAAAATGAAGATGAGAATGACAAATTACGGTTTTTAGCTCTCGCACAAGCACTTATTGATAATGGCAAACAAGTTACGATAGATGGTACTCAATGCGTGGTCTGGTTCTATGATTTTCAGGTTCCCGGATATCCACCTCATCATATCCCATGGATTTCGGCAATAAGCCAGGGCCGTGCCATATCCGTTTTATGCAGAGCTTTTCAAATGACACATAATGACCAATTCCTGAATGCAGCTCTATCTGCAACCGGACCATTTCATTTTGATTGTAATAGTGGAGGCTTAATTGCCAAAGATCAGGAAGGTAATTTGTACTATGAAGAATACCCGTTTTCAGGTAATTCACATCATGTATTGAACGGGTTCATAACTTCATTGTTCGGTCTTCATGAACTTTATCGGGTAACAGGAGATACTGTTGTATATAAGCTGTTTAAACAGGGTATCAGCACACTTAGAAAAGACAATGTCCTGCATCGCTATGACCTGGGGTTCTGGACAACATACAGTCAGGCACCTGATAAGCCAATGGCTTTCAAATATCAGGCCACGCATGTCATACAAATGCTGGAACTGGCTAATATTACAGGTGATAAATACTTCAAAGATACAGCTCATAAATGGCTTCAATACAACATCAGACACCGCTACAGAATCCGCTTTTTTATCAATGCTGCGCTACACTATTTCAAGCATTCCAATACCTTATCAGCTAAAATTCTATTTCCTAAAAAGTAAAGAAATCTGATTATGAACAGTACATCAAAAATGAAAGTGGAAAAAATTGTTTATGTCACCGATATTGACGCTTCAAAAGACAACGGAGCAGGAATAAATGAACGTGGGTTTCTTAATGCAGTCTCTGATTTCGAGGAAGTTATCTGTATTTTGCCATTTCCTCATTTTTCGGAAATCTACTTTAATCCAAAACATACCTATGTCTATGGTCATTATGGTAAATTATGGCGATACCCATTGTACGCTCTTCATCTCTGTTATTGCCTGTTTAAGCTATCGATCAGATTCAAAATAAAAGCATGCGCTTTACGTATTGGTCTTTCTCCATTTATTCCCCTATTATACTCATACTTGCTTAAAATTCCATTGCTTCTGAAAACCTATCCAGGTATTGACCCTCATGAAAATATACCCTGGAAGAAGCTGATTTTCAGATGGAAACCACTACGCATCCGTTTGCAGCATTATCTTCTGAAATTCATGTATCAAGCAATCGTAAGCCGGTCTGTCATTATCGATTGTCCGAGTGACACCTGTAGAGCTTCGGTATTAAATGACAAAGACATTGCTTCTGAAAAAGTAATCACTATTCCAAACGGCGTCAATACAGATTTTTTCAAACCATTGAACACAAACTTCAGAAAGGAACTCGGCTTCAGTGAACAAGATAAAATTATCGGATACATTGGAGCATTAAATGGTGAAATCAGATTTACTGACCATTTAATAGATGGTTTTGAGCAATTAATAAAAAAAAGAAGCGATACCTATCTGCTTTTGGTTGGAGATGGTCAAAATAGAAAGGCTTTGGAGCAGAAATGTGCTAAAAAGCAGATACTGAAAAATGTCTTTTTTACCGGTTTTATTAAAAACGACACTATTCCACATTATATGTCTGTTTTAGATGCAGCTGTTGATCTTACCGCAGTACCTGTCAGGGTAAACTGTAATATCCAGTATGCATCTTATTCACAAAAAATTGCTCAGTATTTATCCTGTGGTGTACCTGTTGTCTGCTGGGATATAGAAGATACAAAATTCATTGAAAAAAATAATTTAGGAGCACTGTCTCAAATTTTTAATATAATCGATCTTGCCGAAAAATTGAACCAGATTGTATCTCTGGATCCGAAAAGCTGGAATTCTTTATCGAAAAGAGCAAGAGTGTATTCACTTGACAATCTCTCGTATGCTATTATCGCCCAACAAAGATTACAAATATGGAAAAGAACAGTTGATCCAAATAATAAATTATGGCAAAATTCATGATTAGGACAAGCTCTGTAATCAAAAATGAAATCAAATACAGCAAAGAAACTTCTTTTCATTACCACCGTACCTGAAACAATTTTTTTCGGTCTTGAAGAGCAAATCCCATATCTTTTAGAGCAAGGATATGATGTGTCCGCTGTTTGCTCAAAAGGCAGTTGGATCACAATTTCTGACATCAACGTAAAATATGGAATAAAAGCTTACCTGGTGGAATTTAAAAGAATTATCTCTCCAATTCATGATTTTTTTTCATTATTACATATAACTGCATTACTGTTTTTTTTACGTCCTGACATCATTCATGCCAGCACACCTAAAGCTGCACTTCTTTCCATAATCGCAGCGAGCATAACCAGGATTCCCCTGAGAATTTATCACAACCGTGGTATAGTCTATCAGGATTACAAGAGCATAGCGAAAATATTCTGGCATAGTATAGAAAAAACGCTCTGTTTTCTTTCCCATATTGTAATTGTAAATAGCGCCTCAAATCGACGGTATCTTCAAAAGTATAATCTGTGCCCGATTGCAAAATTACACATGCTTGGTTCCGGGTCCAGTCACGGAATCGATTATGTTAAATTCAACCCCTCAAATGTAACTATCTCAGAAAAAGAAAATCTAAAACAAAGTTTGAACATACCTAAAGATAAAGTCGTTTATGGTTTTGTGGGCAGAATAGTAAAAGATAAAGGAATTATGGATCTTGCAGAAGCATGGAAAACATTACTAAAAAAAAATATCGATGCACATCTGATCTTGGTGGGTCCAATCACAGAACCCAGAGATAATATTCCATCAGATTGTCTTAAATATCTAAATACCACCCCTACGATTCATTTTTGTAGTGATGCAAAAAATGCCCGCAAGTACTATCCGATTTTTAACGTTTTTGTACACCCTTCCTATAGAGAAGGATTTCCAAACGTTGTACTTGAGGCCGGAGCAATGGAAATTCCGGTTATTACAACAGATGCTTTAGGATGCATAGATTCGGTTGTAGATGGAGTAACAGGATTGATTTACAAAACCGGTGATTGCAAAGCACTTGCCAACCTGATGTTTAAATTATATGTTGATCCTGTATTAAGAAAAAAATTAGGGAAACAGGCACGTGAACACATTATTCAATATTACGATCCCATGATTTTGTGTAAAAGTTTGAGTTCACTTATTGATAATTATGGTAATGAACATCAATCTGCCAGAATTCAGCAAAAAAACGGAGCAAAATAGATGAAAGAAATGACCGTTGAAGTTGCCTGTCCGCTTTGCAATGAAGATTCAAATTATCCCTATCGTTTCGAACAAAGATTTGTCAACAAAGAAAGTGTTTCATTAGGACTGAACAATTGCAAAAAATGTAACCTTCAATACATTTCCCCCAGATTAAACCAGGAAGCCATTTCTACTCTCTACAATGAAGACTACCTTACAAAAACTGTCAGCGGTGCTAACCATGTGGATCAGACCGTTTCGATTAAGGAGTACCAGAAGTTTAAATCTTATCTATTGAAAACGCTTCCTGAGGGAGGACACATTCTTGATGTCGGTTGCGGGGTGGGCAATATGCTCAAACAGATTAAAGACTCTCAACAGTTTAAAGGTTCAGGTATCGAGATCTCCCATGATGCAGCAGAAAGAGCCAGAAAAGATGGATTCGAAATCATTGAGGAAAATTGTGCCAAGCCTCTTGCAATTGGTAATTTTGCTGCCAGGATGTTTAAAAACGCCATGTATCTTTTTGTTAAAACCTTATCGGTGTTAGGATACAACATAGGAGGAATCCATATAATTGCCCGCAAAAACTAAGTTTGATTGTTTACTTACCTATGGATGGGTCCGTTCCACCTATGCAGCACTGGTTAATCTTGGTCAAAAAGGCCTGAACGTTGCAATAGGAGACTGTACCCGAATCGGCATGAGTCAATTCTCCAGATACTCAAAAAAAGTATTCAAATACACCAGTTTCTTAGCCGATAAGTCCCGATTCTTAAATAATATCTGTGACATTCTTGATACAGCCAAACCTACATTGTATCTGCCTTCTCATGATGAAACAGAGTTGATTTCAGAACATCTTCATATCTTTCCCTCTCAAACACTGATACCGATCCCTTCCATTAAACTGTTACAAATTGCCAACAACAAATCCGAATCTCAGGAATTTGCCGATAAAATTGGTTTACCTACTGCAACAAGGATAAATTATGAATTGCCGGAACAACTATTGGACCTGATTGATGCATCCAGAAAAATGGTCATCAGGACCCTTAAAGGAAATAGTGCAAAAGGGGTTTATTATGCAAGCGGTCCGGAGCATGTTTACCAAACTGTAAAATCGGTTATAGAAAATTACCAATGCACAAAAGAAAGGTATCCGGTTGTTCAGGAATATGTTTGCGGAGAAGGATGGGGTGTTTCGTGTCTTTACTGGGAAGGTAAAAGAATAGCGCATTTCACCCATCGAAGACTTCGTGAAAAGACTGCCACTGGAGGAACAAGTACCTTACGCGAGCATCAGCCAAATCCATTATTGGAAAACATGGCATTTCAACTCCTGGATAAGCTTGGATGGCATGGCTTGGCAATGGTTGAGTTCAAATATGATCCGATAGAAAACAAGGGCTATTTTATTGAGATCAACCCCCGTCTGTGGGGCTCCATTCATCTGGCAATTAGTGCCGGTGTCGAATTCCCCTACCTTATTTATCTGTGCGCAACAAAAGGACCTGAATCAGCACTGAGTTACTTTTCTAAATGCAAAATCCGATTTCCCTGGCGCTCCCGATGGTATCTGGGTGATTGCATTATTGCTGCAAATAAAATATTACACCTAAAATTCCAAGACTTTGCCACCTGCCTTCTTCCTGGCAATACCGACACTTATGATGACCTTTGCCTCTCAGATCCTTTACCCTTTTTGGGAGAAATTCTTTATTATGGTACCAATTTTATCCGCCATAGAAGTACCAATCCGATACAGGATGGTATGATCGGATAATTCTTACATAAATTTTCCAATTATAGCTACCACTTACCACATTTCTCTACTCCAAACTACCATCCTTATGGCCCTGAAAGGGCGTACTATTTCAGCACAGAGCAACGCACTGCGCTGAAATAGGAATAATGAATAATGCCCCCTTCCCTGCCAATGCCAGCGCCCCACCCTCCTTTAATCCCTTTCTCCTCTCTATTCTTTATTATATTAGTAGCATAACCAAATACATATGAATACTTAGGCGTTTAACCTCATTTTTCAGTCTGAAAATGAGGTATACAGGAATAAATCATGCAGTTACCAACTTTTTTTTCATATAAATCAGTAAATAAATTACTAAAATTAAACTACTTTTTTTTTCTGCTACCGCTGGCTCATCCAGCTCTTAGCACACCATCAATCGAGCAATTACAGTCCCAGATTCAGCTTGTCGATCAAAAGATCCTTTCCACACAGTCTGGCATCTCGGCTTGTAACAATACTCTCAAAAAATTAACCCAGGATAGCATCGCTGCCATCTCCGGCCTTCAAACTAACGCTGTGCAAAATAAAACTCCTTTGGCTGATATCGAAAAAGAGATTGCAGCCTTATCCCAGAAACTAAACCTGCTCAATAAAGAGATCTACAAAGCAAAACAGGATAGCGCTCAAGCTGCTCTTAAACTGGACTCCCAGAAAGTTTTTTATAATCGAGAATCAGCAAGACTCCAGCAGCTCATCACTGCCG
>JAAYPC010000233.1 GCA_012519985.1 Fibrobacter sp. | reverse complement strand
GGGGGACTTCTGAAGACTTATCTTCAGAAGTCTTCATACATTAGTCATAGTTTTATAGCGATATCTCTCAAAAAGTAACTTTGAATCCCCCGTAAAGAGTTCTTCCTTCATTGTAAGGTATTCTGCTGCTCGGATCCAAAAGGCCCCACGCAGGCAACCAGACTTCTTCGTCAAGAAGGTTGTCTGCAGCAAAAGTTATGGATAGTTCCTTTATCACCCTGGATTTTATGAGATAATTAAAGTTATACGAACAGTTCAGATTTAACATGTTAAAATTTCCAGTTGATTTATTCATTTTTGCAGTAAATTTTTTATCAAGCGCCTGCCAGTAGGAATTGAATGCACTTACTGTCAGTCCATAACCTTGATAGCTGAGTCCACCCTTTGCACTGAAAGCAGGAAGAGGTGCAGCGTTTCCTTCACTATGCTGTTTATCTTTACTTTCCTGATACAGTATTGATCCCTCAATCAGCCATTCTCTTGTAATATAGTATTTCCCTTCACATTCCAAACCGAAAATTGTGACCTGACCGATATTATCCCATGTTGGTATTTTATAGCGAGTTGTATCACGATCCTGTATTATGAGATTATCCATTTTACTATAGAAACCATTTAAACCGAATTGAACGGTGCTGTCTTGATAGTTTACACCAGCATCAAAAGTATTGACTTTTTCCGGTTTGAGCTCTTGTTTCTTAACTCCATCTTCCGGTAAACGAGCAACCATCTGCCCGCGCATTGCATCATGATTAAGATACAATTCATTTATACTTGGAGCACGATAGGCAGTGCTATAGAGAGTTTTTATATTAACATTATCAAAAGGATAGAAAATCAATCCTGCTCTGGGATTAAAATCCACATCAAAGTCTTTTACTTTGTTTAATTGAACACCCCCGATTGCCTTGCACCAGTCCCATCGATAATCCAATTGAAGGTAACCGGAAAAATGAATCTGTTCATGTCCTTCGTTAAATTTGATCTTCTCATCCAAAGTATTACCTTCTTCGCCGGTTATATATCCAAGGACTCCACCAAGGAGAATATTGAAATTTTCAAACGGTTTAAAGTGGTTAGTCTCCTCTACGATGATTTCATAGGCATCTCTTTTACTAAATGGGAACTCGGTTGTTTTAAGTCTGGATTTTGTACCTGTGGCATTGACACTGAAAGAGTAGAATTCATTAAATTCGTGCTCGTATCCGATATCTGCGAAGTATTTTTCCCATGTTATACGTCCGGTTGCATCACCAACTTTTGCTTTCTGATAATCAGGAACATAATATTGTGTGCTCCACTGATTAATCGAACCCATCAGGCGCAGTCCTTTAAAACTCAGTTCCCCATACAATCCTGGTCCATAATCTGGAATGGTAACATTAACCGTATCAATCCCACCAATAGTATCTTTTGGTGCTCGCCAGTCAGTGTTCCAGCCCCCCTTGTCTGCATACCTTCCGGCAAAAGTCATCCCGAAATCGCCGAATTTGTAATTTATATTTGCAGAAACATGATTGTGCAGATCCCTTCCCAATGCGCCAGAGACTGTTACACTATTAATATCCGGGCTTTTTGTTACCACATTAATAACTGCAGAGAAAGCCTGGGAGCCGTAAAGTACAGACCCTGGTCCCCTGATGACTTCGATTCTATCTATCACCGTCACCGGAAATGATTCGTATATTTCACTCTTAATACCGCCTTCTAAAACTTCCCTGACTGGACGTCCGTTAATCAGAAACAGGATATGGCTTGATGATGGCATCACCTGATCGCCACGGGAAGCAATAACTGAACGATCTGTCATATATACTGTAGTACCTAAAAGGCTTGGCACCCTTTTCAAAACATCACCAAGTGTTGTACCTCCAAACCGCTTCAGTTGATCCTGAGTAATAACCGAAATTACCCCAGGAGCATCTGAAATGCTCTCTTCACTTTTTGAAGCAACCTTCACCTTGATATTAACAAGATCCTCAAGGCTCATATCGGTTCCTTCCAACGACATCTCCTGTTGGTTTGCAGAAGAAATGGATAGGAAGAATAGGACTGTAATAGCAGAAGACATCCGGCACTTCTTTTTTTGTATATGGTTCATAACCACTCCAGACATTTGAAAATCATGTGATCGATGGTATTTTGAATAATAATCTTTTCTAGAATCGTTTCAAAAGAAAATGTGATACAACAATCATTATTTTACAGAGCATCAGTTTTATGGAAAGAAAATATAATCTAACAGAATAATTCAAGTTTTGTGTAGTACAAGCTATAATCTTAAAATCTGCATTGTCCTGTATCACATGTCTGTTTAAAACATTTTTAATAGGGTTGGGTCAGTTTATCAAGTAAGAAAAATCATAATGTAACCTCCCCGGATGATTTTTTTCTGCTCGTTTAAATGTTTTTTCGGACATTGATGTCTAAGAGTAAGCTCCTCTTTTCATGAAATTAGATATGATCTATTTACATTTATAGCTTCATTAAATGTAATAATATATTCGGCTGTCGTTACGGTCAAGTTTTTTTACCTGATTTTGCATATTTCTGTCACAATTGAACAAAGAATGTTTCCAGAGTCCTCTTAAAACCAATACAAAAGCGGCCTAAAAAAATGCCACATTAGAGTATTTGTGACCTGATTGCAAGTATAAATGCAACTTATCCAGTCGTAAATCCCAGATTATCAGTTTTTTCCAATGCCAAAGGGGAAACAAATCAGAAATCAAATGCAGTCAGGGATTAATATAATTTCAAAGTCTTTACCCTCTACCCCACTTTGTACAATCATATATGAAACCGTACATTTGAGGCGATTGGCCTTATTCATTTAGAAATGCCTGTTTGAAAAACTGCCTATCCATGGTTTTGATAGAATCTTCTAAATCAAAGATCAACAGTCTACTAGCTGCGATATTACAAAAAATTAAATTGTTTCAATAAGAATGACATTTGCTTCTCCTGCAAATATCCATTGTGAACTGGTAGTCATTGTAAGCGCCACTGAGATCTAATTCACCAGGATTGATAAAATCACATGGATTGTCTGGGGTATAGCAGCGGAGTTAAAGTAAACTTATTATTAATTACGTCATTCTCAATTTGTAAAACTTGAATCCAAATATTCCTAGGAGGCGACTTGCCTGGTCCAGGGCATGGTGCTTCAATTCTTGAGTGGGTCAGTCTATTGCCCCAAAGAGAACATGCTCTCCAGATCGTGTTTTGAATGTACTTTGAACGCCATCATGGTTTCAGAATCGATTATTCCTTCAATTTTTAAAAGAGATTCGGTCACAATCAAAGCCAAATCATCATTGGTTTTAACCCGAATGATTACAGCAAGGTCATATTTGCCAGCCACCGAATACACTTCGCTAATTCCAGCCATATCTGCTAAAGTATCAGCAATGCTGTTAACAGAATCTCTTTTGACCTTCAGCAGCACTATTGCGGTTACCATATAAAACTCCTGTCCTGGAAAAATCCCTGTTCTGTATATTTCAATATATTTAAACGAAATTGAGATAAAAAGACATTTTTACAAACCATATCAGGGAAAAACCCAGGCTATCTGTTCCAAATCTGCAAAAACTATAGCATTATAATTAGAGCAATGTGGCGCTGGATCGGCTAAAAACGTGGTCGACAAGCTGCTGAGCGTTTCCTTGAAAAAGAGCTGGCAAGGACATATATTATAGAGTTACTAAATTACTGTTGATCTATTATCTTATTTTTAAGGGCATCCTGTCCAAAATACCAGTTTTATAAACCACCTCTCCGGTTGATTCACATAATTTATGATTCTATACCGATATATTATTCGGGAGCTGATATTCCCTTTTCTGGTTTCTCTGGGAATTATCAGCTTTCTGTTTGTCATGCAAACGGCAGTAACCCTTCTGGATAAGATAATTTCAAAGGGTATCGAGCCATCCATAGTTTTGGAAGTATTTCTGGTTCAGTTAGGGTGGATTATAGTACTTGCTGTGCCTATGGCAGTTCTTATGGGATCGCTCTGGACATTTGGAAGGATGTCCGGTGATAATGAGATTACCTCAATAAAAGCATCTGGTCAAAGCGTCCTGACACTTCTTTTTCCGGTACTCTCTGCAGCCACAGTCATAACAGTCCTGGTTTTTTACTTTAATGATCTAATTCTTCCTGATGCCAATCACCACACAGCAAACCTTCTCTCCGATATCTCCCGTAAGCGTCCGGCAGCCCTTATTGAACCAAAGGTACTGATTCGTGATTTTTCCGGGTACACCATTTATACAGAAGATGTAAATTCCCGGACAGGAATACTACGTAAAGTAAGAATATTTACTGATGCTGCAAACCAAGATCCAACACTCACGGTGGCAGACAGTGGTACCATCCGTTTAACGCCGGATCAGGAATATCTGGAGCTGACTTTATATAATGGTGAAAGTCACAGCTACTCCAGAGAAAAAAAAGACGAATATTTTGTAGGCCGCTTCCAGAAACAGATAGTATGTATCAAAAATGTAGATTCCAACTTCAAACGCACCAATTCAAGTTACAGAGGTGACCGCGAAAAAAGCACAAAACTTATGATGGAGGATGTAAAGCAGCTAAAGCAGGCTAACGCAGAGGTAATTAAAGATTATCACATTCTTCTGGACTCATTCATCGGGCCCATTCGCCATCTTGATTCTCTTGCTTCCAATTACAAGGACAGCATCGTAAACTCCGATACATTGTCATTTGAATCCTGGGCAGCAAAAGTAAGTCTGTCCAGAACTGCACCAGTAATGAAGGCCAACGATCATGAAGGACGCATAGAACGGGTCATCAGGCGGATGCACTCCAATAACTTAATGATTAACCAGTTCATGGTGGAAATTCATAAAAAATATGCTATTCCCGCAGCCTGCATAATTTTTGTGTTAATTGGAGCGCCCTTGGGTATCATGGCAAAACGTGGTGGATTTACCGTAGGTGCCAGCTACAGTGTTCTGTTTTTTGTGATAAACTGGGCATTTCTGATTGGCGGAGAATCTTTTGCAGATAAGATGCTTATACATCCTGCGGTGGCTATGTGGTCAGGAAATGTCCTTGTGGGTATTGTAGGAATAATTCTTACCATACTTATGCTTAAAGAAACACAAATCCGTTTCGATGCAATTCCAAACTGGTTTAAAAGAGTTTTCAGCAGGAATAAAAAACCAAAGAAACACCATATTCTCGATTTTTTGTCCAAAACACTCAGAATAGTACTCTGGACGCCGCGCTGGGTAAGCAGATTATTGATTGGAAGACTTCCTACCTATTTTCTGGGCTCATTTCTGGGAATCTCTTTAGGTTTAATAATAGCTTTAATAGTCATATTTATTTTTGTAGATTATTTTGGAAATTTAAAAAAATATGAGAATCTTCCATTCAATCAGTTGGCTCTTTTTTTCCTATATACCATCCCCTACATCATCCAGATAACTCTCCCTATTGTACTTCTTCTTTCATCCATGTTTTCGATAGGAAAAATGGCCAAGAACAGTGAGATTATCGCAATGAAAGCATCCGGTATAAACATTCGCCAGATTTCAAGACCGGTTCTCTTACTAGGATTACTACTCTCAGGAGCAGTCTTTTTTGGTGGTGAAATAATTCTTCCCAGAGCTAACGAAATTCGCAGGGATATTCTTGAAAACAAAAAAGTAAATCGTAATCCGAAAACAGGTATAGTAAAGGAGTTTCGTCGTAATTTCTTCTATATAGGAAATTCCAATACGATGTATACATTTCAGGAATTTAGCACCGTACCGCAGAATGCCAGAAATGTCTGCAAAGAAGTGTTTACCAATAACCGTATTATAAAAAGAATTCAGGCAGAGAAAATGATTTTTGACAGTACCGGATGGCGATTTGTTAACGGAAAAATCAGAGATTTCTCCGATTCGCTTCCTACAATTATCACCTTTGACACGCTCAGAGACTCTGTACTCACTGCAGCGCCAGCAGAGATGGTAGCTAGGATAAAAGACAAGGCAGAAATGAGTTACTGGGAGCTGAATAAGTTCATGGAAAATGCAAAAAAAAGAGGCGAAAAGGTGGAAAAATATCAGGGAGAACTCGAATTTAAAATTGCACTTCCATTCATGAATTTTATAGTTATCCTTCTGGGAATAGCCATTACCGCACGAACAGGTAAAAAAGGAGGCGCAGTCCTTTTTGGTATTGGCCTGGCTATGGTAATCACTTACTGGCTACTGTCCAGGTTTGCCATCGTATTTGCACAAAATGGTCATATGCCAACCCTTCTAGGTGCCTGGATCGGTAACATAATTTTTTTCCTTATTGGTTTAATTCTTTACAGAAAGGCAGCAAGGTGAATACTCCACCAAAAATTCTGATTATCGATGATAGTCACGATGCCCTGGATATGCTGGAGATAATGCTTTATAAAGAATACGACATTATGACATCACTAAACGGTTTTGATGGACTTAAAAGAGCCGAAGAGGAAACTCCGGATCTTATAATTACCGATATTATGATGCCGGTTATGGATGGCATTCGTCTTTTCAACAATCTTAAAAAACAAAGTAAAACCGCTCACATTCCAGTGATTGCGGTTACTTCTTTTCTTAAAAAAATCACCCGTCGCAGCCTCAGAAATATTGGTTTTGATGCTGTCATTTCAAAGCCTTTCGACCGGAAACTAATTTTAGACACCATAAATAAAATTTTGTTGAAAGCAGTTCCTGTAGAGACTTCAAACGATGGACCGCAAACGTGACTACAATAATTCAAATATCACTGATATTATTTTGTACTGCAGCTTTTTTTGTTGACAATTTGCACGGCAGATTTACTGTTCCTCTATTCGCCCTTGTAGCCATAGCCTTGTATTTTGTTCCATCCAAAAAGAAAGCCAAATATCACAATGATAACCATGAAAAAAATAGTGGAAAAGAAACACACCAGGAACCTCTATTAAATCGCTTAGCACAGAAACAGGTTATTGATGATACATCTATTCTGAGGGTGAATGCTTTAGGCTCTGCATATCGTAAAGAACAATGGCAACAGATAGAAAAAACTGTAGATCTTCTGCTTGAGGACTGTATTAAACTGATCCGGGCACGGATTGAAGCTCACACAATAGCTATCTTTTTTCCCACCCGCGATGGAGGGTTGAAATTAAGAAAATATTCATCTCCCTCTCAGTTCATTAACCAAAATGCGATCATTTATCCTGGTATGGGAGTAATTGGTGGTTTTCTCAAGGAAGGTTTAAAACAGCTTAATCTTCAGGAAATTATAAGCGACTCGGTTACCCTATATTATTATTCTCAAGATGTGGGTATCCGTTCACTTATGGCCAGTCCAATTATTGCCGGTGATGCAGAGCGGGGCAGCATAATAGTGGACAGCACAAACAAGAAAAATTTTACTGATGAGGATCATGCCTTCCTTTCTGTATTGGCATCTATACTGGGTAATGCAGTTTTTAATACTTATCTTTACACAGAACACAAGCTGGAACATCTCCGGCTTGCTGCAATGAGCAGTATCGAGAAAGAGTTTTTTCAGAATCTCTCCATAGATGCAATTTTGGATAAGATGCTGGAAGTTATTCCTTTTGCGGTTGCCTGCAATCGATTAACCATTAGTATAAAATCTCAAAAGGAAAACTGTGCAGAAATTAAACGCACATGGGGAATCGAAACCGAAGGATTAAATAATCTGCAGTTTTCTTTGAAAGAAAAAAATCTGGTATCACTGCTATATTCTAAAAACATCAGCATCTTCCGAAACTTTTCAAAAGAACATTATGAAATTCGCTATTCAGAGAACGAACCACATAATGAGGAATTCTCTTCCTTTCTGGCAGTTCCCATTGGTGTTGATGATTCAAAAGGATTGATTCTTTTGGAATCGGTGACCCGAGATGCTTTCGGTGAATCTGATAAAGATCTTCTGGTCAGACTGGCACTTTCTGCAGGATTGGCTATCGAGAAGATTCTCATTCTTGACCAAGCCAGGAATCTTGCTACTCACGATGGGCTTACCGGTCTTTACAATCACCGGGAGTTTCAACAAATTCTCTCAGATGAAATCACTCGGGCCATCCGTTATCAGGATGCGCTGGCCTTAATTATTTGCGATATTGACTTTTTTAAAAAGATAAATGACACCTACGGTCATCAATTCGGTGACATAGTTCTCAAGGGAGTTGCATCATGCCTGGAAAGCTGTATTCGCCAGGGAGTAGACACCGTAGCCAGATATGGCGGGGAGGAATTTGCTCTCATTCTTGTTAAATCAGATGACAACAATGCAATGGAAACAGCCGAAAGAATAAGACAGCAAATCAGTTCCAAACTCTTCAGGGCCCCTTCAGGAGAAGACGTTCATGTAACTATGAGTTTTGGAATCGCAGTTTACCGTAAGCATGCCCGTCAGATAGATGAGCTCATTAAGAAGGCAGATAAAGCACTTTACCGTGCTAAAGATAATGGAAGAAACCGGGTTGAAGTATTTTGAAAACCGGTCATGTAACATGAATGCAAATTTGACCGGTTTTCTGATTTTGTCACTCTATTGCGAATTATAACATGTAATAGCTTTATTGAATAGTCTTTTGGGAATTGATACTGTAATACAAACACTTGCCAGCATACCTGAAGCACTCATAATAATGAATGGTTTCGCTCTCTCATCATTATATTTTAGCAGCCCTATTAACAGAGGTACCACAAACGCATTCGCTGAAATAAAGCCAGTTAATTTAGTTATTCGGTGGTTACGGTAGTACTTGAAAGCTTTGGCATTCTCTTTCAGGCTGTCCGCAAGCAGTCTGTTAGGACCTATGCTTTTATATTTATAATAATTTATATCATCAAAAGAATAATACAAAACAGGATTTCTTTTTTTAACGTACTGAAAAACCGGATCATTAAAGCTATTACTTATATCTTCCCATACTATTTCTTCTTTTATTCCGTCAAAAAATGACAATCTTCCATTTATGTTTTTTTTCAAAAACGCATTATCTGCATAATAAAAAGTATCTTTCTCATTCATTCTGGAACGTATCTCTTCGGGATAGACAGTGTCTCCATCGCAAAGATATAAACGTTGCTCAATATCTAATACTTCACGATAATGATCACATATCAGAGTGTCACCTGCTTTCAGGACCAGGATATCAGAGAAAACAGATGTGCAAAGGAAAGTAAAAATAACTGATGAAAACATAGCTCCCCCCCCGAAATCATTGATTTGATTCCTTAGAGAAAATCCCAACATTAGCATCAGAACAATCTAAAAGAGCAGGTAAAACATAATCATCACATTTGAGTGATTTTAGTTATAAATACTTAATGGCAATCTTTGTGAGAAGCATTTTATTTGAAGTTGAACTTTTCATTGGAGGTTTAGGAATGCACTTACCACAGAATGTTCTGCATTTCAGCTACTCTCTGGCAAGTAATTAATCTTATCCCATAGTCAGAAAACCAGTCTGCTGTTTTGTTCGGTTTAGGAACTATGCACTCCTTAAAACCAAGTCTGGAAAGCTCCTTTAGTCTGCTAATCATGTTACTTACAGGCCTTACTTCCCCACCCAAACCCAGTTCACCGATAAATGCTGTATCATTTTTCAAAGGACGGTTTCGAAAGGATGAGAGAATCGCTGCTGCGATTCCCAGATCTATTGACGGTTCAGCGATAGTCAAGCCACCTGCAACATTGAAAAATACATCATGATCCCCCAGCACAATCCCCCCATGACGCTCCAACACTGCCAGAAGCAGAGCCAGTTTACGCGGGTTTATCCCTGATGCAACCCGCTGTGGAAGCCCGAAATGGGAGTGATTAACAAGCGATTGCAGCTCCACCACCAGAATCCTGCTCCCCTCCAGCACTGCACCGATAGCAGTACCTATCTGAGGTTGTTCTCTGCTGGTAAGGAAAAATTCCGATGCATTTGTTATTTCCCTGAGTCCCTCATCGGACATGGAAAGAAGAGCCAGTTCACCTGCAGGTCCGAAGCGATTTTTTACCGCTCTGACTATCCGGTATTGAAATGAAGAATCTCCCTCAAAATAAAGCACTGTATCCACCATATGCTCCAGAATCCTGGGACCAGCAATAGAACCATCCTTGGTTACATGTCCAATAAGAAAAATTACCACTCCATTGCTTTTGGCAAACCTCAGTAGTTTCGCCGAACTCTCCCTTATCTGTGCTACGCTTCCGGGAGCACTTTCCAGTTCTTCTGTAAATACAGTCTGAACAGAGTCTATTACTACTATTTCCGGTTTTTCTTCATCTAAAACATTCAGAATCGATTCGACTCTGGTTTCAGTGAGAATCTGCACTTTTGAGTCAAGGCAATTAAGCCTCCGTGCTCTCATGGATACCTGTGCGGCAGATTCTTCTCCAGTTATGTACATTACATTTTTTGATGCTTCAGCAAGTTGTGAAGTCAATTGCAGAAGGAGTGTTGATTTACCAATACCCGGATCCCCACCCAAGAGGATAAATGCGCCGGGTACCAGACCACCTCCCAATACTCTGTCTATTTCAGAAAAGCCGCTTTTTATCCGTGGAGTATCGTCAGCAACAGTCTGGGAAAGAAGGTGTGGTATTGGCGGATCTCCGCTATCATGAAGACGAAAACCGCTGTCTTTCTTTGATGCTATCCGGATTTCAGTAATGGTGTCCCATTCGCCACAATTATCACATTTACCTCTCCATTTCGCATAATCCTGACCACAGCTATTACATACGAAAGCGGTTTTATTTTTTTTATTCATGTTCTTGTGGGTCCTGAGTCTGCTTATCTGATGGGCTTTCAGTTTTCAAAGGCACTCTGAACATTCTTTCGGATATCTCACTTTTCCTTAGTCTTTCCAGATCAAACTGCCCGGAATAGACTTCTTCGCCTTCTACTGCATAATGTAATTTACGCTGCCCTCTTATAAACTGCTGAATGTAGGGATTTCTGGATTTACGGATTTGAGCTGGCGATCCATCAAAAATTATCCTGCCTTCATGAATCATGGCAATTTTATCGGAGATTTTATAGGCTGAGCCTATATCATGAGTAACTACAATTGAAGTCATTCCAAGCTTTTCTCGCAGACTCAGAATCAGATCGTTTATCTTATCGGTCATTATGGGATCCAGAGCGGATGTAGGCTCATCATAAAGCATGATTTCTGGTTTCATGACTAGTGCACGCGCCAGACCAACCCTGCTTCTCATGCCTCCACTGAGCTCTGAAGGCATTTTATTTTTAAACTCCTCTTTCAGACCCACCATTTCCAGCGATTCACCAATGATATTATTGATTTCTGATTCTGTGTGCCTGGTATGCTCGCGTAAAGGGAAAGCCAGATTTTCACCTACATTCATGGAATCAAATAATGCCGCCCCCTGAAAGAGTATTCCAAACCGTTTACGGTATCGATTGAATTCGGAGGGTTTTATACCCGGATACGAAATAGGATGATTATCCAGAAGTATCCTTCCACCATCAGGAAAGAGCAGTCCAATAATATGACGGAACAGAACCGTTTTTCCACTGCCTGATTGACCTATAATGCAAGTTATCTGCCCTTTTTTAATCTCCAGATTGATATCATCGAGAACAATCTGATTACCGAAATGTTTTTTTAAATGTTCAATTTTTAGCATCTCAGACCTTCCCGTCTCTTTTGCAAAGGCGATGATTATTACAGAAAAAGCAATGCAATAAGGAAATCAAAAACCAGAATAAGAACAGCAGAAGTCACAACAGCTTTGGTAGTAGCATTTCCCACTCCTTCTGCACCGCTTTTTGCCTCAAATCCAAAATGAGCTCCAGTAATGGCAACAGTCGCTCCGAACACCATAGTTTTGGCAATGCCAACAAACACATCCATCGGATTAAAGAACAGTTGTAAACCAGATAAAAAGGTGTGTACTGTTACATCCACATTAAGAATTACTGTTACCAGAGCTCCCAGAATCGCCAAAAACTCTGCCCAGATAGCTAGAGCCGGCAACATTATAATACAGGCAGCGGTTTTAGGAACTATCAGATAACGAATCGAATCCAGACTCAACACCTGCATGGCATCAAGCTGTTCACTTCCTTTCATTGATCCTATTTCTGCAGCAATTCCGGTAGCCACCCTTCCTGCAAATACCATTGCGGTAATCACCGGCCCCAGTTCAGTAACTATACTTTTGCATACCAGAACACCAAGATAGCGCATGGGTGCAAACCCCTGCATCTGATAAACCGATTGAATAACAGTTTCTGACCCCAGGAATAATGCAATGACAGAAATCAGAGGAACAGATTCGATACCCAGATTAAACATATGAGAAACAGTGATGTCCGGATTTTTAAAAAGCAGATGAAGTCTTGCAAATGTCTGGAAAAAAAGTATTCCATAGCGATTGACACTTCTGAGGAATTCGGCAAAAAAATGCCATATCCTGCGTCCGCTATAGCCTACTTTTATAATGCCGCTGAGCAGAATATTCAAAATCCAGGAATCTCCTCTTCACGTTCAGAGAGATTTTCAAAACGGGCGAAATCTCTCACAAAAGCCAGATTCGCCGTTCCTATGGGGCCGTTTCTTTGTTTACCCACGATTATTTCAGCTTTGCCTTTTACGTTTTCATCATCTTTATTGTAAACCTCATCGCGGTAAACGAACATCACCAGATCTGCATCCTGCTCAATTGCCCCTGATTCACGTAAATCAGCCAGTTGTGGTCTATGGTCATTTCGTTGCTCGACAGCTCTTGATAACTGCGACAAAGCAATTACCGGAACATCCAACTCTTTTGCCACTCCCTTAAGCGAACGGGAGATAATAGAAATCTCCTGCTGACGGCTCTCTACTTTGCTTGTAGACCCCATAAGCTGCAAATAGTCAATAATGATCAACTTCAGCCCATATTGCGCTTTCAAGCGTCTGGCTTTAGCCCGAAGCTCCAGAACCGATATTGCCGGAGTATCATCGATATAAATTGGAGCTTCAGCAAGAGGCCCGGCAGCAAGACTGAGTTTGGGTAGATCTCTTTTGGGAAGAGTACCACTTCTGAGTTGGTGCATGTTGACACGTGCTTCAGAGCAGAGCATACGTTGCACCAGAGATTCTTTTGACATTTCAAGTGAAAATATTGCTGTTGGGTTCTTATATTTCATAGAGGTGTTCAGTGCAAGCGAAAGGACAAATGCCGTTTTACCCATTGATGGACGTCCTGCAACTATTACTAGATCCCCAGGCTGTAAACCGGTAGTCATCTCATCGAGTTCTTTAAATCCGGTCTGCACTCCTTTAAAGTTACCTTTAGTATACCCTTCAATCTCCTCAAAAGTTTTTGGCAGAAGATCGGCCATGGACTCAAATTTATTTTTAATCCGTGACTCCGATATCCCAAAGATTCTCGATTCAGCCTTATCCACAACCTCCTGAGGCTCTACATCCACATTGAAGCACTCAGTGGTGATCTCCCCTGCAACAGTTATCAGCTTTCTTAGAATAGCTTTTTCCCGCAAAATATTAGCATAATACTCAATATTTGCAGAAGTTGCGATGCATTCGGCGAGCTCACCTAAATACGTTTCTTCACCTACTGATTCCAGCCATCCTTTTTTTCGGAGCAGATCAGTGATCGTTACTATATCAACAGGAATGCTCTTCTCAAACATCTCCTTCATACAGAGAAATATTCGGGCATTTGCAGTTGAATAGAAACAATCTTCATCCAGGATGTCTATAGCATTAAGTGCAGCCTGTGAATCGATTAACATGGATCCCAGCACAGTTCTTTCCACTTCCAGAGCCTGAGGAGGGATTCTATCGGAAAGAAGTACCGGAACCGTGGGTTCTGTGCGATTAGCATTATTTTGGTAAGCCATATACTCCGAGATTTTCCAATAATGCCTGAAATTTCTGCAGGTCCTCCCAGGCAGGCCGTTTATATTGAGCATTTCGTAAAAGCGCCGCAGGATGATAGATCACCATGGCTGGAATACCATTATAATCATGCACTTTTGAACGAAGCTTTGCAATACTTTCGCTTATGCCTAAAACCGCATGCGCAGCAATCCTTCCTAAAAGAAGAATTGCCCGTGGTTTGATTATTTCAATCTGCCTGCAAAGCAAAGGAGTACAAAGCTGTATCTCTGCACTCTCAGGGCTGCGGTTTGCCGGAGGTCTGCATTTAAGAACATTAGTGATAAATATATCTTTATTTCTATTCAGGTTAATAGCTGCAAGCATGTTTGTCAATAACTGCCCGGCAGCCCCTACAAAAGGTAAACCCTGTTCATCCTCCTCAGCTCCCGGCGCCTCACCTATTACCATCACTATAGCTTCTGCATTTCCAGCGCCAAAGACCCATCGGTTTCTGCTGGAGGCCAGATGACATGCATTGCAACCATTGATGTAGAGTTGCTTAAGCGCCTCTCTTTTAGACTGCTCCAAAACAGGTGGCTCAACCGTTTTGCTTCCCACTTGGGCCGAAGGAATGATCGTGTTAAGCGGCCTCAGGGAAGCTAGACGTGTATGGACAGAAGAGGATTCAGCTTTCTTTTGGGAAACAACATTCTTGACTGCCTCTTTGATAGCCGTCGCAGCAGCTTGTTGATTTGTTTTAGAGTCTAATGAAGCAGTCGTTTGTTCTGTGGTATTTACACGTTTCAATGAAAGAAGGTTGATCAGATCCTTATTTAGGATATAATCGTCAACTCCCAATTGCTTCTGCTGACGAAGGTATGCTGTGAAAAGTCTGGTAATCATCTGCTAACACACCGTTGCGCTATTCGTTCCAGAATTATGCCTGCAGCAGCATTCTTATCAATGGTTGGGACTTCTTCACGAAACCCATCACAGCCAAGTATCACTACTCTGGTAGAATCCAACCCTAATGCCTGATCTGCTCGGTTGAAAATTATCATATCGCAACCCTTTCGATTCATCTTGGCAATTGCGCGCTCTTCAGAGCCATCGCTTTCAAGTGAAAATCCCACTAAAAATCTCTTCCCTTTATTAAGAGCCAAATTGGCTAAAATATCAGGGTTGGGAATCAGCGCAAGCGTGAACTTCTGTTTTTCTTCACGTACGATTTTGGTTTCAGAAAAGCAAAGTGGCCGGTAATCACTGACAGCTGCAGCCATGATGCAAATGTCAGAATTTTCAAAATGCTCTTTTAAAGCGGTGTTCATTTGCTGAGCTGTCTGAACTTTCACAACTGTAGCGGCTGAAGGTAGTGGTTCAGAAGCAGGACCGCTGACAACCGTTACTTTGGCTCCCAGATATAAAGCAGCACGAGCCAGCGCCGCACCCATTTTGCCCGATGATTTGTTGGTAATAACCCTGACCGGGTCAATTGGCTCTTCAGTTGGTCCCGATGAGATCAGTACAGATTTACCTTTTAAAATGGAAGAGCTTGCCATGTATCTAAAAACATGATCAGTAATTTCCTGTGGTTCCAGCATTCTGCCCGGTCCACAGACCCCGCAGGCTAGCTCTCCGTTTGCGACTGGAAGAATGTGATATCCTCTGTCCTTAAGGATTTGCAGATTATGATTAGTCGCTTTTTTCTCCCACATCTCCGAATTCATTGCAGGAGCAATCATAATTTTTGATTCACTTATAGAGAGGGCAAGAGAGGTAAGAAGGTTATCAGCAATTCCGTGAGCGATTTTCGCTATGGTGTTTGCAGTTGCAGGTGAAATAAGAAAGACGTCGGCCCATTGGGATAGCCGTATATGATCCATATCGTAAAAGGAGGCATTGTCAGTGAAAACTGGGTGTCCACAGATTGTTTGAAGAGCTTTTTCCCCTACAAGACCACTGGCATTAGGGGTTAAAACCACTTTAACCTGAGCACCCTGCTTTTTCAACAAGCGGATAAGCTGCGGGATCTTGTACGCAGCGATCCCGCCTGAAATACCGACTAAAATCCGGTATGTGTTCTGCATTATTAACGCTCAATCTCGCCCTCTTCGTTAATCACGACACGGCCTTCAAAAAGGCGTTGGAGAGCAAGGGTTGTTGGTTTTTCTTTTGTTTCGATATTATCAAGCCGGATCTGATCATTAATAAACCGTGCTTCCTGAGAAGCCATAAGTACAGCCTTGTACCGGTTAATACCGCGTTTTTCAAGTTCTTCAAGATCCAACTCAAGCAAATCTGCCATGGTGTTCCTCCTGTTTGTTTACGGACACGCCTGTTTTTGAAGCAGGGTAGCCGTTACTCAATATTTTGAATCTGTTCTCTAATTTTCTCAATTAATTCCTTAAGCTTTACCGACAAATGTGAGATTTCGGTATCATTTGCCTTTGAACCGATGGTATTTGCTTCTCGGTTCATCTCCTGAAGAAGGAAGCTAAGGCTTTTTCCCACTGGTTTATCCTGCTCAATATCCTGATAAAATTTGGCAATATGTGCCCTGAGCCTGGTACACTCCTCTGATATATCCAGTCGCTCAGCCATCAGTGCGATTTCGGTAGTCATACGGAGTGGGTCAGGAGGATTTTCAATCAATTTCTGGACCCGTTCTCCCAGCACTTTAGCATACTCAATTACCCTCTGTGGGGCTTTTTTCTCTACCTGTTCAAGTGTACGGGTTATCTCTTCAATTATTTTTTTTAATTCGTTAATAATAAAGGTACCTTCAGCTTCACGGGTGTCTTGGAAGAGTTTAATTGCTTCATCCAGAACCGGTTGCAGATGTTCCCACAGCATTTCTTCATCATAGCTGACATTTTCAGCTTTTATGAAATCACTGAAATTAAGAAGATTGGAGAGGGAGATTTTATCCTGAAGATTGTAGGTGTTTTGTATTTCCTGAAAAATTTGCATGTAGTTATCAACAGAAGTTTTATCCCAGGTAAGCCGGGTTTGAGCCTGTTCTTTATCACAACTGATGAAAACTGAAATTGATCCTCTGGAGATGATCGAAGTGATTTCTTTTTTAATTCTGGATTCGAGATTGGCAGTGAATTTAGGCAACCGAACCTGAGTTTCCAGAAAACGATTATTGACGCCACGAATCTCGACCCTGTATGTACCAGAAGGGGTCAAAGCTTCGGCGAGTCCGAAACCAGTCATGCTTCGAATAGTCATATGATATTGTTATATCCTCACGTGGGAAAGTCATGGGGAAAAAACGTTTTGAAAATAATAGATGGTAAGTTGATGGCACAAGGCTGCTCATACAGACGGACTACTTTTTTCCTTATTTTTAGCCGAGCCGGACGGACTAATCTTTAGTCTTATGTAGTTTTATGTAACCTTTACGGACGGACTATTTTGAGATGGCTTTAAAGACGGACTGTTTTTTTCC
>JAAYPC010000232.1 GCA_012519985.1 Fibrobacter sp. | reverse complement strand
TAAAGGGGTGGAGAAGAAGATCGTTCTGGCATGGAGCAGTTTCTATGGCAGGTGGGCTTTTAAGAGAGAAGATAATGGTTAACGTCTAGAAACAGAACTATAAAACTTAAGTAAAAAATTGTTATAATTAAACAGCCTTCATAAGCACCCTAAACACTAATTAGGTAATTTATATGGTGTAAAAATAAAAAAGGAAAGTGGTGTCTTATGTCTAACCGATTAAGTTACAGTGTTTTAGCTCTTCTTATCTTCATGATATCTTCCACTCGTGGAGCCCTTATTCATGTCAATCAATTGGGATATTATCCCCAGCACAAAAAAATCGCCATAGTTGTTGGTACTACTCTCGATTCTTTCTCTGTAGTAGCTGTCGAGAACAACAAGGCGGTATTTAAGGGAAAACTTGTCTCGGGGGGACACTGGGATGCCTCTGATGAAAACACTATGATTGCAGATTTTTCGGAATTTAATACTGAAGGCCAGTACAAAATAAGTGTCGGAAATGATCTGAGCTCCTATCCGTTTTCTATAAAACCCCATGTTCATCTGGAACTATCCAAAGCTTCTATTAAGGCCTACTATTTTAACAGGGCATCTATGGAGATTGAACCCCTCTATGGGGATAAATGGGCTCGCCCAATGGGACATCCAGATAACGAGGTAGAAATTCACTCTTCGGCTCAATCGGCCAACCGCCCTGCAGGTACCATAATCTCCTCACCAATGGGATGGTACGATGCAGGTGATTACGGCAAATATATCGTAAATTCAGGTATCACAACATATACTCTTTTTGCCGCATATCAGGCATTTCCTGAGTTTTATGACACCCTTAAACTCAATATCCCCGAATCATCCAACAACATCCCCGATATAATCGATGAGATCTTATGGAATCTTCGCTGGATGCTCACCATGCAGGATCCTGATGATGGAGGAGTTTACCATAAACTTACCACCGCTCAGTTCTGTGATTTCATTATGCCCGAGGAGGATGATGGCACCCGGTATATAGTTAAGAAAGGTACTGCAGCCACACTGGATTTTGCTGCAGTCACTGCACAGGCTTCAAGAATTCTTCGAAAATTTGAAAGTGAAATCCCGGGGTTGGCAGACAGTTGTCTCAATGCATCGATGAGAGCATGGGAGTGGGCCAGGAAAAATGATACCGTTACTTTCAGAAATCCCACAGGAATCTCTACCGGAGAGTATGGTGACAGATCTTTCAAGGATGAATTTCACTGGGCGGCAATTGAACTCTATGTGGCTACCAGGATTGATTCCTTTTTTACTATTGCTCAAAAGAACAAACCATCGAAGGGTTATGGAATTCCCGGATGGAATTCTGTTAATGCATTGGGACTCTACACGCTAGTTTTAACCCAGGACAGCCTTACCAGTGCAGTATCAAAAGACACGATTAAATCCGATATCACAAAGCTGGCAGATTCTCTGCTGGTCAGATACCAGAATAATCCCTATCGAGTATCAATGACATCAGGTGATTTTTATTGGGGCAGTAATTCTGTTGCTGCAAATCAGGCAATGGCACTTGTTATTGCCAGCAGGATCGAACCAAAAACCGAATATACTAATGCTGCTAATGCAACTTTGGATTACCTTCTTGGGAAAAATCCCACCGGGTACTGTTATGTGACTGGTATGGGAACTAAAAAGGTTATGGATATCCACCATCGCCCTTCAGGCGCAGACACTGTTACAGATCCGGTTCCTGGTTTTCTGGTCGGGGGACCAAATCCAGGGCAGGAGGATGCCAGAGATTTTTATGACTGCCCGGGGTATCCATCAAAGCTTCCTGCACTTTCATTTGTTGATCATCTGGAAAGTTATGCATCAAATGAGGTGGCAATTAACTGGAATGCTCCACTGGTTTTCCTTACAGGTGCACTTGAATCGATTCTCGGAAACGGGACGATTAATGTTAAAAGAACCGCAGTGGTAAAGCATGGCAATCTCCTTCCTTTGATAAGGGCCGGCAAGAATGGAGTATTCGTGCAATTATCATCAAACTGGCGTGGTACGGTGACTCTCAATGATCTTAGCGGTAAAGTGATACAGAAATGCGGTATCGACACTAACGGCAATGCTGCTTTTAAGGTAAAACACTCGAATCAAATAATGATAATGGTAATAGATGCGATCAGTAAGACTGGTGAAAAGGTTCATTATCTGACCAGGCTTAATCTGGTTTATTGAATGATAATTTCTCTCAGGGCAGACTCTGAAACAGTTTCTCCTTTTATATAACAAGCTGTTCACTTCCATACTCCCTAGCCCTGAAGGGGCGCACTAGCTTAGCACAGGGCAACGCCCTGTGTGGTAATGATACAAATACGGATATTGATATGGATATTGATATGGATATGGATTCGGAATGCGGGAAACGGAACACGGGATACGGAACACGGGATACGGAATGCCGAAACGGAATACCGAAACGGAATGCCGAAACGGAATGCCGAAACGGAATGCCGAAACGGAATCCAGGGTCCGTTTTGTGTATCCAAAATGGAAAAATCGGTTATTTCCCGTTAACCACCGATAATTTCATCTGTTCTTTTAACATCCAGGAAACCGTTATTATCCCTGCAGTTCCTGCCAATAAATCGGTGAGAAGTCTTCCGGTAAAGATCCCTTGTACACCCGAAATTCTGCTCCCCAAAAAAGACAGTGGCAACAATAAAACCAGTATCCTGAATCCATTAAGTACGGTGGAGAGTACCGGGTGATGTATCCCGGTGAGAAAGAAACCACAGTACCTGTGAACTTCCATCATTCCGAAACCGACAGATACGATTCTCAGATAAAGGGTAAACAGCTCTATTACATTTTGATCATCGGTAAAAATCAATGCAAGCATCGGTGCAGCAAAGAACATTATCACCGCAATAAAGGCACCATAGAGAAGTGCGAAACGGATGGAGTAGACCCGAGCCTGGTAAATTCGATCTATCTGACCGGCTCCGAAATTCTGGCTGACAAAGGGAACAAGAGACATGCCAAGTGCCATCGGGATGATGAAAGAGAACATTTCCACTCTGCTTGCAGCACTTACCGCCGCCACCGCTTCATGACCAAATTTGCTTATAAGCGCAGTTAACACCGCTGATGCCAGAGGCATAAGCATCATGCTCAGGCATGCCGGAATCGCGAAATCAGAAATACGGCGACACGATTT
>JAAYPC010000037.1 GCA_012519985.1 Fibrobacter sp. | reverse complement strand
TTATTTCTGTTTACTGTCTTCATAAAACTGCCGCCAGAAAGACGGCAAACAGGCCACTGCTATCCTTTCTTCACAGCACAAAAGAACAAATAAGGACCTTAAGGAATAAAAATCCATAATTAGCTGTCATTTTCAACTGCTCCACCGGAAAAAAACGGAAAATTACTACTGCATTTTTGCAGACATCAAGATTTATAACCGGCTGAAATAAAATTTATTCGGTTGAAAAAGAAGAATTAATCGGCTAAAATCAAAGAAATTTTGGTAAAAGCTAAGTTTAGATCGTATAAATAATTAGATAAATCGTATAAATTCATAAATTTTCTGGATTAAAAATGTGATAAAACGGTTTAATAACAAAAATTTGTCGTAAAAATGAATATTTACCCGGATGAAGGCAGAAAAATTATCGGATGGATTTCTATATTTTTTAACCAGGCTCCGAAATTGGATATTTGATTGGCTTAATTTAGAAATTTGAGTTGACAGTGTAATTGGTAGTGCGGAGTATCAATTATCTTGAATTAAAAACAAAAAAGCCGGGCTATGTTTTAACCCGGCTCTTCAAGGAGTTCCCCATGGCTAATGGGTATCATGCACCAACCACCTCTGTATCTTTTGTACTGTTCTCAGCTTCTTTTGCGGAATCTTGACTACGCTTCGCTTTGGCTGAAGCTTTCCCAAGCCGTACATGGTAGTCGCTGTAGTAGAGACTATGCCTCTGGTCATCTTCATCAAATACGTACTGACCAGCTTCATATACCTCTTTTAGTGCTTCATTGAGATAGGTCCAGGCCTTGTAAAAAGTAACTTTGGCCTGATCCAACTTCTTTGGATCAGTTACCATTCGAGAATGGATACCCGAGAGTTTCGTGTGAAGTTCTGAAGATCGGTCTATAAGAGACAGATCTGCAAAAACCTTCTCAAGCATCTCCTTATTTTCCTGCGCCAATTTACTCATGGAAAGGAAATCAAGAACCTGATCAAGATTACCTTTTCCGTCTTTTATTCTTTCTACCGCTACAGACAAATCTTTGTTCTTTCTGAAAGCCCTTTTGAGTGTTTTCAGTAATTTTCTCCTTACCACATCTGCTTCTGGTTGCAAAGCATCCCACTCTTTTTTGGCAGTTGACTCCATGTTTATGTAGGTCACCATATCTGCTGCGGCCCAGCTCATTGCACCAGCGCGTTCTTCAAAGCAGTCCAGATAGTGAAGTTCAATTCCGGAACGTTCAAGCCTTGACCGGTCTTCTTTGATAAGTGCGTTTACCCGGTTTGCTTCACCCACTATCTCTTCGGGAGGAATTTTTGGTACAGCATAATCGGTTATGGCAGAAATTTGTGGAAGTAACTTCTCGTAATACGCCTTCTGTTGTGGTGTCACTTCAATAGGACTGAGAGGGACATCTGTCATGGTAAACCTCCTTTGGACAGATTTTATATGTTTGTTAAAACCCGTGCATAATCCTGTACAAGAAGGACCGAGCTTTTTGCAACCTGTAACTTTTCAGTTGTTACTGAAAAGTGACCGGAAGCTTTTAGAGAAAGAAACAAGGAACAAGTAACAGAAACAAAGGACAAGAAAATAAGAAACAAAGGACAAAAATAAGGAACAAGAAACAAAAAAAGCAATCAGGACATTGCAAACGGGAAGTCTTTTAATCAAAATATTTGATTTACTGCAGGGTTGGCAAGACTTTTTTTAAGGAAAATTGTTTTTTTTAGTGTATGTGATTATATGTGTAGTGGAAATTTTCTATTTCTTTTGGTTATGCGGAACATTTTACAGAAATAGTATAGGAAAAATGACATCGAACAAACATTCCACGTCTCGTCAGGAACGATATGTTGTTGGTTTTTTTTCGATTTGAAATGTCTTCAGTAGTGTTTCTCGTCCAAATGGGAGCTAAAAATTGGAGAATCCACAGAAAAAGTAGTTCTCTATACCGGTTTGTCTAAAGAAAAAGTTTCTTCTCTTCATGAACGATTAATGAAAAACGGTGGCGAAAATGGGAAGGCTCGCAATCCGTAGGGCCTGTCAGTTGGGACAATTTATATCAATTCTGCAGCACCTTTGGATTTAAAAGAAAAAGTCCGAAAAAAGATTAAAACAGCAATAATTACCGGAGAGAATAGAATGTCTTCAATTAAAGAATATTTCAAAGAAGAAGGTCGAAAAGAAGGGATAGAGCAAGGTTTAAACTCAGAAGAACTGTACAGAGAAAATTAGCAGTAAATTTATTAAAAGGATCACCATAAAAGCATAGATTGATGGATATCAGAAAATGTCCAAATGAAATGGTGTCTTATGGTCTCTGGCTCTCTTCTGCCCAGTTCCCAATTTATTAGTATGCTTTTGCTCACATCAATAATGATTTCGGTAAAAGCAAGCCTGCTCCTATTCCTGTTTCGGATTCTCCCTGCTTCCACCTTTATTCAGAAAAGACAAAGTATTCTTTTCAACTCTTCTGCCCTTTGTTTCTTTTCCACAACAGCATCATCCTTTTCAATCTCAAACAATTGTCCTATTCCAAGTTCGCTGAATAACTCTTTTATTCGGGCATCACTCTCAAGATCTGTATGCAAAAAGGAACTCAATTTATCAATATCCAGGTACCTTTTCCCCTTTTTCTCCAGACCAAACTTTTCGTTGATCTTCTCCCCCTCTGGTGTTCCATCCATTGTTATAAACAGGAATGTTTTTATTAAAAGGCATCCGGATACGAAGCAACAGACGAAGTAACCGAGTTTGATATCAAACCAGTAATAGCCAAGTAAATTTGACCCTGAGAAAGTCACCATGTCATTTTTCTCTATCGATTTTGCAATAAAGTACATGGAAATATTGAAATCAAAACAATCAACTCTTTTCTCTAAAGCTTCAATTGCATGGCTCTGAATAAATACCGGATATTCCTTTCCGTTTAAAGTAATGCAAGGCCACTCCAATCTGGATGAACCTTTTAAATAACCTACCCGGAATGCTTTCCTGTTACAATTTGCAATGGTAAACTCTTTTAACTGAGCACGTTCCGCTTTCAGGTTAATTTTAATAAACGGTTTCTCTTCATCATTATGACCTACATCGATGGTGAAGTAGAAAAGTGTGCTCCTGAAGTCTGAAACAGGAGCGATAGGCTCATCGATTGCCACAAAAAACTCATAACATATTTGGACGATATCTTCCTTGAATATAAGCTGTATTCTATCAAAGAACTGTTTTATCCACTCCAGCTTATGATCAGAATTTTTCTTGGCCAGCATATGAAGAGGAAGAAATGTAGTAAAAATTGCATTTATTGAAACAGGTATTTTGAAGTTTTTGCTTTGGAAACGATTCTTCTTTAATGACTTCTCTATGTTTTTAGCAATTTCCAGATGTCTAGGATGTCCTTTGGTACTATGGTGCAATTCCACACTTATATCCGGTAATTGCATCCTCATTATTCCGTTCAGGTATCTTCTTTTTTGCAGTTTGTAGTAAGTATCGATTTCACCGATGGAAGTAAATATCTTCTTATAAAGGTGAGGTCTGTGATTTCTAAAAGACATAATTTCTGATTTTTTTGCTTTTCTTTGCGTCGCTTCAACATATTGACTGGTTGTGCTCATATATGTTTACCTTTGGCTCCGTTTTTTCTGCAAGCAAGCTCCATATTATCAATATAATAGGCTTACACACCATATTGTATTTTTTTTTTCAGAAAAGTCAGTCTGCGTAGTAATTTTTTTCCATCATTGGAAAGTCTGGATGTTCCAAAAGCCCAGATCTGCGATAGAATCTGTGTGCACGGCAGCTCGTAGCATCCCCGCAAAAGTACTATTGCCTGCAATCCGTAGCCTCCTCGCGAAGCTACTATTGCCTGCAATCCGTAGCCTCCTCGCGAAGCTACTATTGCCTGCAATCCGTAGCCTCCTCGCGAAGGATTGAAAATAATCAAAAAAATTCCAGAATCTAACGTTCCCGTTTTGTATAATTAGTTATAACCTGGTTTATACCACCATTAATCGGATCATTACCCGGGAGATTTTATGAATAACTTGCGCACCATTGTGTCTCTTACAGCTCTTCTCCTGATTCTTCCAATTCAGTCTTATGCAATTATCGGATTCGGAATCCACTGGGGAAACGACTTTTCTTTAAATATGGATGA